>CAIRAY010000143.1 GCA_903876665.1 uncultured Fibrobacterota bacterium
CACCACCAGCACTATCGGCTATCAGGATAAAAAGAAGGGCCGTCCGCTCGACAACACCACCACACTGCTCGAAGAAACGGGCTTCGATGAGCTCGACAACACCACCACACTGCTCGAAGAAACGGGCTTCGATGAGCTCGACAACACCACCACACTGCTCGAGGAAACGGGCTTCGATGAGCTCGACAACACCACCACACTGCTCGAAGAAACGCCTACAAGACAGTTGGATGCGCGTACATCACATAGCGTCGCGCCTGCCCCCAATGCGCCTCGGACTTTGGCTTCGACGACGGTCGCCAGGTCAATGGCCATGGTGTACGGAGGTGTAAAGGCGGCCTTGGTTCCTCCCACCTTTCCACCCGTGACACCGGCATCGAAGTAGTTGTTTTTGGAGGTTACAGCGGTGTAGTTGTTCTGATACAGGTCGATGGGGTTTTGAACTCCGATGAAAGCATTGGCTTCCACCAGGATGTCGGCTTCAATCCCAGCGCGCACCGAGTAAGAACCTTGCTTGGAGGTGAAAAGATTATTCACAACATGCACCTGACCAAAGCGGACGCGGGGCATGCGCTCGACTACGCCGTCTGCCCACCAGTTATGCTCCAAGGTCACTTTGATTTTGCCACGGTCCGTGGTCTTGGTGTCCGAATTTCCCAGAAGATTGCAGAACTGGTGAATTTTGGATCTGCTCGTGTAGGTAAACTTCGTGTAGCTTACGGTCACATAATTGGATCCATTGGTGATGTCCAAATTGCCATCCTGGCCATCCGTGACATCCAAATGATCCAGCCAGACATTGGTGGATTGATCCACCCAAACGGGGTCTATGCCGTTGACATCCACCGAACCGGGTCCCTGCACCTTCATGTTGCGGATGATCACATTTTTTGCACTTTTGATTTGAAACGCGCCAATCAGGGTCGCACCGGGAAGGCCGAAAATGGTTTTATCCGAAGTCACCGTTACCTGGGAAATTGTATTGGGATTTGTGGTTCCTGTGACATCCGCGCCCATGGTGCCACTGACGTAGATGATATACTTGCCCGTAGCTTTGGACCAGGTCTGCAGGTCCGCAAGAGTCGTCACCATCTTGACGGTTCCGCCCGCACCTCCGGTGGTCCCTCCATTTTGCGAAGCCCAGCCCACGGGGACATCGGTGATGGAAATTGCATGGGAGACCGATGCCAGACCAAGCATCAGTATATAGGCGGTTTTCTGAATGGATTTGTTCGTCATAAGTACTCCTCATTGAATACCCTCAAAGTATACCGGGAATCCTCTTGCTTAAAAAAAATTCGCACCTTGACATCATATTCGTGTGTTTTATCTGTTTTTGAGCCTTTTTTGGGCTTTTTCGTTTACAAAAATGACATCACATTAGGCCATAGGAATTGTCTTTCTTCAAAATGACAATTTGTGTCATTCAATACGATATAGATTTATGACATGAACCCGAACCTGACCGAAATCCTCTTTTTGCTCGACAAAAGTGGCTCCATGGGCTCCATACAGAATGCGGCCCTTGAGGGGTTTAACCAGTTCATCAAGGACCAGGCCCGACAAGAGGGCACCTGCCTCATGACTCTGGCGCTCTTCAGCGACAAATACGAGGAGCAATACGCCTCGATTCCCTTGCAAGAAGCGGTCCCGCTTGATTTCCTCACCTACTTTCCGCAGGGCCAAACGGCTTTGCATGATTCCATTGTGCGAGGCATTAATGGCCTGATAACTCGGATTTCACAGCGCACGGAACAGGGCCTTCCCGCAAAGGTCATTGTGGTGATCCTCACGGATGGCGAAGAAAACGGCAGTAAATCCTATGGAGCGAACCAGGCTCGGCTAGCCATCGAATTGCGACGCAAATACAGTAATTGGGAGTTCCTGTTTTTGGGTGCCAATCAAAATGCCTGTTTGACCGCGAAGGGGCTTGGCATGGAAGAAGGCACCGCCATCCAATTTACTCCGGACAGTCAGGGCATAAAACGAGCCCTGCGCCAGGTGTCCGACGACACTACCATAATTCGTCAACAGGGCCAATAGACCTACTCTTCCAACGCTCCGGACATGTAGGCTAAAGGTGCGTTCCAATTGATCGCCACTTCATTGGTGGCATAGCTACAATGGTTGTCGGTATAGCTTTTGGCGGGCGCATTTTTGACACGATACTCAGCGCATTTCCAGGATTCGTTGGGCTTGTCCGGATTATACACATCATCGCCTCCGTCAAATGGGCCCCCCGCAAGCATTCCGGGGACAGGAGCCTTGACCGAATCCGATTGGGAGGGACGATGGTGCGGATCCATGGTGGATTTGGTTCCAAACCCCGTGACAAAGCTGATTCCCAGAGGGTTTCGACCGAGCAGGTAATCCAGGTTGTTTTGGGCCGTTTGCCGATAGGAGCTGTCCTGGGTGAGATCGAATGCATGCAAAAGCACCACGCCCTGATTAGCAACTTCCGCATTGCTTCCCCAGCCAAACTCGCCCGAGGCAATACTTACCCGGTACCCATTGGCTTTGGCTTCGGAACGCAGCTCGTCTGCAACGCGCAAAACATTGTCTTTGGCACGGTTGGCAAATTGCCCAAATATTTTGGGATTCAAAGCCACGGTAAAATAGCCCAGCATGCCCACCCTCGACCAATCCGCAACACCAGCAATGGCCTGGGCCGCGTAGGCATTGCGCATAAACTCAGGCTCTTTCCCCCCAGTGGCCAGATGCATTTCTACCGAAGCCCAGAAGCGCTCGTCCATGGTATTCTGGTCTCCGTATTGCCCAGTTTGCACGTCGCTTGGTTGATTGTATTTGACATCGGGATTGGCCATTCCCCAGGCATAGGCGCGACGTGCCGCCTGAAGACAACGGTCGGCGAATTCAGCGTCAAAGGGACGGTAAACCAGGCTTGCCCGGGCAAGGGACGCAGCAAAATCAAAAGTGGCCGTCGTGGTCTTTCCGATGATGTAGCGTGTGGAGGTATCTGCTGCAGGAGTGATTTCTCCAGGAAAGCGAAGCGTAGTCAGCTTATGGTATACGCCACCATCCTTGGCCTGCATGGTCAGCATCCAGTCCAGATTCCAGCGGACCTCGTCCAGGATATCGGGGATGTCGTTGTTGCTTTCGGGAATTCCGAGATTGCGGCTACGGAAACGCTCGGGGTATTTTCCGTAGAGCGAAAGAAGTGTGTAAACCGAGATTCCTGAATTCACCATGTACTTGCCGTAATCTCCGGCATCGTACCAGCCTTTGCTGGAAGATTTGAAACCCGAATCCAGAGAAGAAGGATGCATTTTAACCTGCGTGTCGGGGTGACCTGCTTCTCGGCTCCAGGCACCGGCAAATTCAGGCAATAGCGCCATGCCCGACCGTTGGTAGTAAAAGAATTTCAGCGTACCGTCGGTCAGGGTTCTATAGGGGTTCTTCTTGATTTCCAGCGAAAATGACTTTGGACTCTGGGGAAGACTCAAGGAATAGGTGCCTTCGGCGGTGATGCCAGAAAGGTCGACCAAGCGCACGGAATCCTGGGACGCATCCCAGAATTGGGAGGGGCCCAAGGGATAGGTGCCTGTTTTTACCCCATGTGCACCGTAGACATAAATGGAGTCGCCTCGGGCTTTGGCGACGGCAATCCACTTGGCCCCTTGGGGCGAAAACCCCAGCTGATTGTAGCGCATGGAAACCTGGCCCCAGGAGCCAGAGACAACACCAAGTACCGAAATATAAAGGATGGGGAGGAGTTTCATAGGGATGAATATATGCAAAGCGCACTTACTCGGGGAGACTGGCTTAATGAAAATGTGGTTTCCCGAGGAACCAAATTTGCTTTTGCCCAAAGAATTGGGTAGAATTGGGACGATGAATGCCAATGGAAGGAATGAGGATTTCGGCGAAGACCAGGAACAGGTCAAATCGCTCAAGGTCGTTACGGGCGTTCTTTCTGGAATCGTAGTTACGGTGGGTATTCTGGCTCCCCCCCAGGAGGCGTTGACCCGCATTCTTCTCAGCCTGCCCCTCTTCCTTTGTTTATTCGTCTTTCTTTTAATCCGACTTGGTCATACCGAGAAGGCCAAAGCCCTGTTTTTGGTCGGGGGTTATTTACTTTGCAGCGCTCCCATCTTTGCCCTAGAAGTCTTCCGGGACTTTGAGATTTACTTTTTATTGTCCTTGAGCCTGCCATTCCTTCTTTTATCAATCCTGATTAGTACCAACATCCGGTATTTGGTGTACCTTACGGCTCTCACGGTTCCCGTTCTCGCCATGCAATACATGTTGCGTGCCTTGCCCGCAATCGAGCGCGGGGTGCGCGTGGACCGGGACGACTATTTGATTGCCTTCTGCATTCTTTTGCTTTGTGCCACCGGGGTTTCCCGGGCCATTCAGCGGTCTGCGCGTTTGTTAGGCCAAGCCCGCTCCCAGACGGCGAACATGGAAACGCGCGCCATTTTACTGGACCGAACCAATGCCCAGCTCCAGCAAGAAATGAGCAGTCGCTTGGAGGCTGAAGCGCAGATTTTGGCCTCCAAGGCGCACGCGGCCCAGTCCAAGGCCTCAAACGAAGCCAAATCCCAGTTTTTAGCCAATATGAGTCATGAAATCCGCACTCCCATGAACGGCGTGATCGGCATGACCGGCCTTTTGCTGGAAACAGATTTGACCCCCGAACAGAGAAAGTTTGCTGAAACGGTAAAGTCAAGCGGGGAATTTCTGCTGGGGATCATCAACGATGTCCTGGACTTTTCAAAAATCGAGGCCGGAAAAATTCAGCTGGAAAGCCTGGACTTCGACATCCGCTCCATGATGGACGACTTTTCCAATACTCTGGCCTTCAAAGCCGAAGAAAAGGGCCTAGAGCTGATTTGCTCCATCGACCCCAATGTCCCGGATTCCTTCTTGGGGGATCCCGGGCGCATTCGGCAAATTCTGATCAATCTTGTCAGCAATTCCATCAAATTCACTATGAAAGGCGAAATCGAAATCCGCTGCAGTCTGGTGGAGCATTTGGGAGGAATTTGCAGGCTCCGCTTTCAAGTGCGGGACACGGGTGTTGGAATTGCCAAGGCAGGTCAAGCGCAATTGTTCCAAAAGTTTTCCCAGGCTGACGCCTCCATCTCGAGAAAATACGGAGGGACGGGTCTTGGGCTTGCTATTTCCAAGCAGCTGTGCGAACTGATGGGCGGAGAAGTCGGAATGGATAGTTCCGAGGGAGTAGGCTCCACCTTCTGGTTTTCCATCGTTCTACCGGTATCGGAAACGAAACACCCAGGCGTTGGTGCCCAGACGAGCCGGTTTCACAGAGTCCTGTGCGCAAATGGACACCAGGCAAATTGCGAAATGCTTTCTCAATGGCTGACGGCATGGAACATCCCGATTCAGTCTGCGAAGGACGGAGCGGAGGCCATGTCCCTATTGAAAGAGACTCCCTTTGACCTGGCAATCGTTTCCGAAGAAGTCCAGGGAGACGCTATTGTGGATAGCAAAGGAAGTAATTGTCCACATATCCTCATCATGGTACCCATTGGGAAATTGGCCGAAGTGGAGCGACTGAAAGCAAAGGGATTCTCTACCATTTCCAAACCATTACACCAGTACGACCTGCAAAATTTCCTCTTCCCCGGGGAATCCCCCGTGGGCATTGCACCAACGAATTCCCTCGTGGCTACGAAAAAAGCCCGAATCCTGCTTGCGGAGGACAATGTGGTGAACCAGGCTGTGGCCAAGGCCTTCCTCAAACGCCTCGGATATTCCGCAGACACAGTGGCCAATGGAATTGAGGCAATCCAAGCCTTGGAACTCATTCCCTACGATTTAGTGCTCATGGATATCCAGATGCCCGAAATGGACGGGCTTGAGGCCACGCGCCTCATACGCGAGCCCTTGTCCCAGGTTCTCAACCCAAGCATCCCCATTATCGCCATGACCGCAAATGCCATGGAGCAGGATCGCGAACAATGCCTGGCCGCAGGGATGAACGACTACATCACCAAGCCCATTATGGCCGTCATCGTCGCGGAAGTGCTAAAAAAATGGCTGCCCGAGTAGGCAGCCAAAGATTGCATTGAACGGATTTGCTTAATAGGGCATCACAGCAGTCAGGCATTCCCCCTGCGAAGCGACCAAGGTCCCCGCGCCGATGGCCATGCAGGAATTGCTGTAGGTGACGCCGTCTTTGCCACAAACGGGAGCGTATTCCATGGTGCAGGCAGAAACGCCCATCGCACCGGTGGCACAAACGCCCCTTGCAGGCTCTGGGGAAAGACAATCCGTCCCCGGCATGCAAGCCCCGGTGAAGTACCAGGCGCAATGCTCATCGGTTCCGCATTCGGAATTGTTCAAGCAACCCGCAATGGGGTCAATCGGTTGTTTGTCCACGCAGAAACCCTGCAAAGGCGGTGCGATGATCATTTTTGGTGGCATGTCGGCTGGAGGAGAGCTCACCCCAGCTGAGGCTGTGTCTACAGCGGGAACAACCTGATAATAGACGGGGATAGAGTAAAAGTCACATTGTTGCGTAGTCGTATCGCAATCAGAATTACTGGAACAAGCTTGGGCTGCGGGGTCAGCGACACACTGATGCCCCAGGCTGGAATTTGGATCCAAAGTGCAATTGTCGACTTCTCCAACACCACAGACAACCCCAATTTTCAGGTTGCATGCAGGGAATGAAACCACAGTGTCAATGGGGTCTGATGGCAATTGGCATTGACCGCCACAGACCATGGGTATCATCGTGCAGCTCGTTCCATCCACACAAGGCATGGGGTCGGGCATCATGCAGACATCGGTGGTATTACAGATCATAGAACCGCCACATTCGCCGTCGGTCATGCAGCCACCTGGATTGACGCTCGCCAAAGGCAGGGAAATGGTGAGGACAGGGGCCACACCGTTTTTCACGGTATCGAGGGCGCTCATGCCATAATAGCCCGTTGCAGAAGCCGTAATGGAGTATGCGCCGTCAGCCACCTTTTTAAACATGAATTTACCGGTGGCATCCGTGGTGTCCGTAGCGAGTACGGCAGGCATGCAGGCCACCAGCTGCTTGCGCAGGGCAGCACCACTAGCTTGAGTAGCTGAGGTTCCGCAAGCCCAGCTGTCCCGGGTGCCGTCGTAAGGGTAAAGCTCCACAATGGCTCCTCCGATGACGAGGCCATCTTCTCCGGCCACGATACCTTGGATGCTGGCATCCTTGGTTTCCGTGACAGGGGTGGTAACCGCGGGCTTGGCGACCGAGTTGTTGCTCTCACTGATGATGCAACCCATTAGCCCCAAGGAGAGGGCTGCAGTGGCGCAAGCGATTTTTACCAATTTTCCAAACATGTTGCCTCCAGAATGAAACATAACTTCTCTCTCCACAAAGTAGGAGAATCCACCAAAGCCGCGTGATCCTGGGCATCAGAAAGTGTGCTCCAGTGGTGCGCGCTGGTTTGAGGCGAAGCCATGCCTGAACTCGCGATATGGTCTATATTAAGTCCAGAGGTCAATATGAGTTCCAAAGAGGAATCAACAAGCCCGAGACTGCTGGACTACCTGGATTACCGGGTATTTTTGACGGATTGGATGGCTTTCCAGAAGGAGCGCAAAAGCTCCTTTAGCTTGCGTGCGTTCACTTTGCGGGTAGGGCTTGCCAGCGCAAGCTTTCTCAGCGCAGTCCTCAAAGGCAAAAAAAATCTCAGTGATGAAGTCCGTTTGCGCCTAGCCGCGGCTCTTGGCCTAGGTGGCGAGGACGAGGAATACTTCCATTGGCTGGTGCAATTCAACCAGGCCAAGGACATGGACGGCAAAAATTATTGCTTCCGTCAGTTGCAGAAGTTCCGTGGCTCTAGGGCCCGCAAGGTCGGAGAGGGCCAATACAGATTCTACAGCAAGTGGTACTATGCCGCTGTCTGGAACTGGTTTGGCCTACACAAAAAAAACCGCAACTTGGCCACCATTGGGCAATCCATTCTGCCTGCGATCACCGTATCCCAGGTTGAGGAGGCCGTGCAGGTTTTGGTAGAATGTGGTTTGTTGCGCAAAGTCGCCAATGGCTTCGAACCCTGCGAAACCCACCTGACCACGGAGCCTGAAGTCGCCTCCCTGGCCGTGAAGAACCACATTGTGGATTTGAACCGCATTGCAGGAGAGTTGCTGGACAAAGTTCCGGCCAAGGATCGCCAATACAACACTCTGATGTTCCAGGTGTCCGGCAAAGGGTTCGAGACCATCAAGGACCGCATCCGGCTTTTTCAAGAAGAATTACGTGATATTTTAGATCATGACCAGGGCGAGGATAGAATTTATACTTTGGCCATGAGTTTGTTCCCAAATTCACAGGAACCTGAAAAATGAAGACTCCTTGCCACAATTCGCTTTTATTGATCCTCTGTGCCTTGCTGGCCTTGGGACTCAATGGTTGCGGGCTGTTCGTCAATGCGGGAGGAAGTGTGGGAACCGACAACCCTACCGTTTTGGCCATTGCGCCAGATTCCAATGTGGTTGCGGGCGATACCGTCCATGTGCGCATCTGGGGAAAAGACCAAAACCCAGTCAGCTCTCCCGAGCCCCTATATGATACCTTGGTCGTGATCCAAGCCGAGGGCAACCAAGTTTCCATTGATGTTGAAAAGTTGAACCTTGCGGATTCCAGCTATAACTTGGAAATAATCTCCGAGCAAGTCGGTGCTCTTTCGTTTTCCCTTAGCGCCCAATCGCCAAAGGCCGCCTCCGGCGACACCACCCCGGGCCCCAATGATACGGTGAAGATTGATTTTGCCGAAGGCACCCCCATCCGCCTTGGCGCCGATTCCGTAGGATGGGCTAACCCGGATTCCTCACCGCCTTCGAGTGATATTTCGGGAGACACTCTCCTGTTCCACAATGGCGTACAAACGGCCTTGCCGGCCCAGTGGTTCATTCCCTCCGCAGGTGGTTCGGCCATTGTATACCTAGTTGTTCTGGGCACCTCCGTGGTGACATCCTTCGATCAGCTTACCTCCACGGGCACCATTCAATTCAATTTGCCTGCCGGCAATTACAACCTTGCCTTGACCGACATTGACGGAGCTATACTCAGTCGCTGGCCCATCCGCATCCAATAACTAATTTTGCCCAATGACATCTTATTGTGATTGGGTAGAACAGAACTGGCCCCGGTTGGTGGGCTCGGGTCGTTGGTTGCGCGCTCCAGGTCCCAACTGGTTGCCTCCCCAAGAATGGGACACCCGCAAATTCCGGGTCCTGGTGGCACGACTGTCTCCTTGGCAAGACGTTTTGCTATCCTCCACGCACCGTCTTTTGTATGCCATTTTGCGACAAAATACAGAGATATTCCCCGACTTGGCTTTTGTTCCTCCCTTGCGCGACACCGTGCAGATGCGACGCGAAAACATCCCCTGGTGGTTGGGTGTGGGAACCAAACGGTCCCCTCTAGATTTTGACTGCATCGCCATTTCCAACGCCCTCGTGCAGGAATTGGTGAACCTCGCGCCGACCCTGGTTGCCAGCGGAATCCCCCTAGCAAAATCCGAACGCCTGGCGCACTCCGAAATCCCCTTGCTCATTCTGGGTGGGGCAAACAGCATGCATTCCTCCATGTTGTGGACCCAGGATCCCTTGGTGGATGGAATCTTTATTGGGGAGGAACCCCAGCGGGTCGAAACGGTTTTTAAAATCTGTGCGGAAGGGAAACTAAAGGGGATATCTAAAATCGATATTCTAGAGCAACTCGAAGCGGAGGTCCCGGGATTCTTTCAGCCCGAGCGCCTCGCGGATCCCCACAACAAAGTCGTAATCGAAAAGGCCCACGAGTCCACCCCACGAGTCAACTGCTACAAGCCTTTTGAGCCCATGGTGGCTGGGGTTGAGGTGGCGGGAGTGGCGGCATTGCACATCTCTGAGGGTTGTCCCTCGTTCTGTTCCTTCTGTGCAGAAAGTTTTGCGCGCAAGCCTTATCGCGAAGTCCCGATGGCAGAGGCCATCCCGCAGGCCATGGCCATGAAGGCCGCCCTAGGTCTCGAAGAAATTGAGCTGTTCAGCTTTAACTTCAACAACCATGCGCAGGTGCACGAACTGGTTCCCGCCCTGGCCACCCGTTTTGGACGGGTTGGGCTGAAAAGCCAGCGCTTTGATGCTTTGGCGGAAGATCCGGCCTTGGTTGGGCTCATGCGACAAGTGGGCAAAAGCAGCATCACCTGTGGCCTGGAGGGCGTTTCCGATCGAGTCCGAAGCTACTTGCAGAAGGGCTTAAGCGAATCTCAATTGCGCGAGGCTCTATCAGCAATGATGCGTGAGCCCTTGCGGGAACTGAAAGTTTTTTTGATTGCGAGCGGAGTAGAAGAAGCCGCCGATTTTGAGGAGTTCCGAGAATTCCTGAAATGGTTCAAGCATTTGTACGACCGAGCCACGCGCAGGCCACGGGTTACTTTTTCCGCGACGCCACTGGTGCGTTTTCCTTGGACCCCTTTGGAATTTGAAGATGGAATGGCCGCAGAGGAATGTGGCAAGCGGGTTCGCCAAATTAAGGATTGCGTAGTGCGCGCGGGCTTTGACTTCCGCGAGGCCGCTTCAGAATGGGAAGCAGAAGTTTCTCAGATTATGGTGCGTGCCAGGGATCCCCGCATCCTGCAGGCGGTGATCACCGCTCAAGAGCGCACCGGGGAGCTGTATGCAGAAACCCTGGACCAAGTCTTTGTAGAGGCCCTGCGTAAATCCCTGGGCGAGCTTGGCCTGAATTGGCAAGAATGCCTACGGGGTCATTTGCACGAAACGCGAGTCCCCTGGGAATCCCTTTCACCGGGGGTTTCACGCAAATTCCTAATCCGCATGCACGCCCAGAGCGTAACTTGCCTACAGCAACCCATTTGCCTGGGGTCCGTTGCCCGCGCAGGCAAATGCAGCGCCTGTGATGCCTGCACCCCCGGAGAACGCACGGCTATAACGGCATCACGCAAACCCCCTTCCATCGAAGTGGGCGCCTTTGAAAAGGCGCTAAAGGATATCCGCAGTCAGGAACGAGAAGTCCGCATCCGCGTGGTGCTGGATGCCCGTTGCAAAGGGTGGCCCTGGAAGACCCTCGCCGCGTGGCTAATGCAGGGGCTCATGGCCGAGTGCCCTAGCTTGGTGGACGGCTTTCGCAGGCACCTTGCCGGAGACTGGGAGCAACGGCTGGATGATGAATTCTGTCAAGTCGTGGGGGAGTCGGATTTAGCATTTTCCCTGCTGGCGAGCTCGCGGGAAGACCTGGAGAGGTTACTTAGACATCAGGCATCCTTGAAAAACATTAACCAAAAACTTGCCGGATGGATGCTGGTGCAGGAAATAGCTCCAGCAATCGCGCTTTGCGAAAAACTGGAACTTCATCTTCCCAAGGGAATATTTTCACCGGAGGACTGGCTTCGCGCGAAGGGCCTGAAGCACACTCTAACCAAGCAGGGAGAACGGAGAGTCTATCAATTTTCCAAGGATTCCCTGAAGAAAAAAGTCCTGACCGAATTATGGATCGAACTTGGGCAACAAGAACAAATCATGACAATTGTTCCCGCAGAAAAGTTTGAACTCCGGGATTTTTTGAAAAATTGCGCAAAAACCGAACAGGCCGAAGATTGGCGCCGAATTTGGGTACAAAGCCATTATAAGCGATAACACTAATGTCCAAAACAATTGGCAAAAGGCCTTTCTATGTCATCCCCCAATCAAGTCAATCATGCCTACAGACCAATAACACCAATGGTCCAACGAGTTTAGACTAGATTGTTTTGGGCAGTAGTGAAGCGATAACAGACAAAAAGCATGGCCATTCTAAGGGTTGCCCATTGGAAATTGAATCACGGATTGGGGGTCTCTGATATCAAAAGCATACCTGGACGTTGAATGTTGAAAGTTATTTTTGGGTTGTAGTCTAAAAGTGGGTACACTTAAAATCCTTGTATTCTCTAAGGACATATCGTTACAAGATGTCGAAAATCAAGAGTCGGGTACGGATATTAAAAAAATCGTAATTATTCCTCTAGGATTTTTGAATCGTGGTTTGTAGATTCTCGGTATGATAAATCAAACTGTTGAAACCGCGTTTCGAGTATTATTGTACCTGGGTGGCCAAGATCCAAAATCTTTGGTATCGCTACAGGAAATCCATAAAATTGTTGGTGGCTCCGCTACTTACCTTGCCAAGGTCACTGCGGGTCTTTCCCGTGCCGGCCTTCTGAAGTCCCAGCGCGGGGCTCAAGGTGGTCTGCCGATCGGCCGTGAACCCAAGAAGATTAATCTTCTTGAGGTGGTTGAGGCGACCCAGGGACCATTCCTGGCCTTTTCACCCGCCAAGTGCGTTGCTGGCAAGGGCAAACTATGCAATTATCACCAAACCACCGAAAAGCTGAATGCTTTGGTCACAGGTGCCATGCGCAAGGCAACTCTTGCCGACATGATGCCTTCTGATGCAAACTCCGCTAACGGCTGCATCCTCAAGGGTGCCAAAAAGGGCCGATAATTAAACTCTAATCTATAGACAAAAAAATCCCACCAGAGCTCTGGGGGGATTTTTTTGTATTTGTCCTTTATCCTAATTGATTATTTATGCCAGAACTCCCTGAAGTGGAATGTGTGCGTCGCGGAATTCTCGAAGAATTCCTTGGACAGCGTGTAAAATCCGTGTGGTCCCGGGATACGGGTCATTTGCTTGAGGCCAATAGCCTTGCCCTTAAAAAAATTGCCGGCATGCGCTTGCAAGGTGTCGAGCGACGAGGCAAATTCCTTTTGTGGCGTATGGAGCGATTCCAATTTTTGGTCCATTTGGGGATGACCGGGGTCTGGTCCGTCAGTTCGCCACGACAAAAACACACGCGGCTCGAGCTGGTCTTTGAGGATGGCCGAACTCTGAGTTACACCGACCCCCGTCAATTCGGAAGTCTGTGTCTGCTCGATTCCACTCAGGAATTACTCCGATGGACAAGCCTCGGTCCCGATGCAATTGACGACTCCTTTTCTCCAAATTACTTGTTGGTAGCCACACGCAACAGCAAAGTCGAGGCAAAAGTTTGGTTGATGGATCAAAAGCGGGTAGCGGGAATAGGAAATATCTACGCAAGCGAAGCCCTCTTCCGGGCCCATGTGCATCCAAAGCGTCCTGCAAACTCCCTTTCGGAAAATGAATGTCGCTTAATTGTCCGCGAAACCAAAAAAGTGATGAATCTTTCCATAAAAAATCGGGGTACCACCTTTTCGGATTACCGGCAGACCAATGGCCGGGGGGGATCATTCCAAAACTTTCTCAGGGTTTTCCAAAAATCCGGCCAGCCCTGCCCGACCTGCGGGAAATCCATCGAGCAAATTGTGCAGGGCGGTCGCAGTACCTTTTTCTGTAGCCATTGCCAAAAATAAGGGCGCCCGTGGCTATGCTACATTTGTGCGATGAAAAAATCCTCGGAATTTCGCCCGATCATCACCTATTTCTTAGTGGTGTTTCTGGCTGCGGTGCTTTCCCTATATGGGCGTTTGGGATGGTGGTCCCTGGCTGCGGGCCTGCTCACCGTGATTGTCATCGGCCTTGCCGTTCCGGCTCCCTTGCTGGTCCATAAATACCTGCAAAAGAAGGGCCTAGAGACAAAAATCAGGTGGTTGGCGGGTTCCTATGCCCTGTCATTTGTCATAATCACCATTGTATTTTCCCTTCAACTAGGAACAATCTATGCAGGCATTCTTCTAGGATTTCTTTTTTACGGCTATCCTGGAACCCTGCTCTTTATCGCGAGCCAGCTTGCCACTCGCATAAGAAAAACCTAATTTGAGATAGATTCTCATTCTGGAGTGAAGATGGACTTCGTTGGAACATGGCTCATCGAAACATTCCGCATGGCCGAGGCAATGGCGCCTTGGCTGCTTTTTGGATTTGCCATGTCCGGATTCTTGCACTCCTTTTTGCCTGGCGGGTGGATTCAGCGACACCTCGCCCAGGACGGACCGGCCGGAGTCATTAAGGCTGCACTTGTGGGAACCCCTCTTCCCATTTGTTCGTGCGGGGTGATTCCGGTTGCTAAATGGATCCGCAAAGAAGGGGCCTCCCGAGGCTCAACCATGTCCTTTCTGGTATCAACCCCAGAGACCGGAGTGGATTCCATTTTAGCGACCCTTGCCTTGATGGGGCCCTTATTTGCAGGCATCCGACCCTTGGTGGCTATGATTTCAGGCGTTACGGTCGGACTTCTGGTGGGAACGGACAAATCCAAGACCCTTGCCCAACCCAATTCTCCAAGCTCCTGTGAAGACGGGTGTTGCGGACCAACGGCCGAGGGTGAAATTCCTTCCCAATTGCGGGTAAAAGCCAAAACTTTTTCCGGCCGTCTGCGTGAGGCGGTGGAATATGGGTTCTCGGAATTAGTCGCCGATGTGACCCAATGGCTCTTGATTGGACTGCTGGTAGGGGGTGCCATTTCCGCATTTGTGCCCATTGGATTTTTGAATGGCATCGGAACCTTGGGACTCGTGGGCTCCTACATAGCTGTACTTTTGCTCGGTGTTCCTTTGTATGTCTGCGCCACGGGAAGCATTCCCATCGCTGCGGCGCTGGTAGCCAAAGGAGTGTCTCCAGGGGCAGCCCTGGTGTTTTTGATCGTGGGGCCTGCAACTAATGTGGCTACAATCGCCTTTGTGGGTGGGAGTTTTGGCAAAAGGGTTTTAGCGATATATCTAGGTGGCATATCCCTAATCGCAGTAGCAGCAGGAGTTCTGCTCGATGTTTTTGCACCCGCGATTTCCCTGGGCCATGCTCACCACCAGCATGGGAGCGAGGGATCCTGGGCTTGGGTGTCTACCCTTTCGGCAGTTGCCCTAATGCTTCTGATGTTCCCCCATATTTGGACTAAACTCAAAAAAATTCTGCAAACCAAAAAGGAGCCGCTCGTGGCCGAAACCATTCTGAACATTCCTAGCATCAGCTGTGGCAATTGCGCCCGGCATATCGAAAAGATTGGCAAATCTGTTCCAGGCGTTGAATTGGTGCGCGTCGATGTCGCCAATAAAACCGCCTACATCACTGGAACTTTCGACGATGCGACTCTCCGCCTGAAACTTGCGGAAGATGGGTACCCCCCGCTATAAAGTAGCTAGACAAACGCAAGGAGCTACTTGCATTGCCTATTCGTCAGTGGTATTGCGACATATACGCTCACCTGGGGATATTTGGGATGATTGAGTCCTATTCAAAAATGTTGGGAACAGGACTTGAATCTTCTCCGTGAAAAAAGGTACAATGGCTACCTATATCTGAGTCACAGAATTCCATGTTGCATCCGGAGGTTTCAGGTGCAAAGCTTCATTATTCTTCTTTTGAGCTTATTTGCCTTTTCCCAAGCGCAAAGTGCGACCCTGTGCAATGACCGGCAGGCTGTGCTTTTCCATGCCAAGGTTTCCCCTACGCAGAATTCCGTGAGCACCCCGCAGGACGCCCTTAGCCAATTGGGGGAGGAGACTCTTCTCTATCTGGTTTCCATGCGGAAGCAAGTGAAGGGGGCCCTGTCCGCAGAAAAGTTGTCTGTAAAAGTGGATGGCGCTGATGTAAGCGGCACCTTGAGCCAAAACCAGGTAAACGACTATGTGGCCAAAGGCACCCTGGTGGCTTTCTTGGATTCGGCCACTCTGAGCATGGCCTGGATTTTTTCTGGACACAAATTGACTTTGCAAATGCCCTTGGAACGGCAAGTGGTCTTTGGGCTATCCCGCCCCACTTTGGACAGCCTGCTGGTACGCAAGTTCAAGGGGGAACCCCAAGGTCCCTGCGACCTTGTCCGCGAAAAAATACAACAAGCGCTCAGTGGTCTTCGCCATGCAGAAATTCGCGATCAGAAGGGTTTTTCCTCTTTGCCAAAGGTCGCCGGCGAAGGTGCCCTGCAGGCCAGCATTCGCAGTAGCTTTTTTGAGCCAGTTCCTCACTCCCCTTCCCTGGTATTGGCTTTCAATTCTTATTCCGGGGTTTTGGATTCAGTCAAAACCAACCTGGCAAACTTCAAAAACGGACTCGGCCAAGGAATGCATGTTGAGCTTGGTTTTGAAGGCGCGAATCCGGAACAGCCCGAGCGCGCAGTTTGGATCATGGTCGATCCGTTGTTTTTGGACATGCACCTGATTTCCGTGCGCTTGCCTGCAGATAGCTCCATGACCGTAACTCGTTGGGAGCCTTTGGATGTGCGCCTACACATTCCCTGGTCGGGCGAGCTCGTTCCCCTGGCCGCCGAGCCTCTCCAGAATCCCACCCGGCAAAAGCCAAAATACTCCATGAAGAAACAATGAACCAGCTCTTAATTTTTCTCAGCGTCCTATTTCTTGCCTCCAATGGAATGGCCGGCGAGCTTACCTTGCGGACTCTCGCCCTGTCACCCGATGTGCTTTCATCTATCAACCTGATCCCGGTGGAATCGGGTACCCCGGAAATCGAAAAATCCCGCAAACTCTGCCTTGACATGTTGCGCAATTCTTACCAGAGCCGTAAAATAGATGGGACCCTTCCCGCGAGTTTGGATGCAGTCAACTGGGACCGGGATGTAAAATATCTTCAGGAAAATAAGGGCAACAACCTCCGGGTGGTTGCCTACATCGGAACTCCAGGGGCAAGCGATTCACCTGCCCCCACTCCCATGTCCTTGGTAAAAATTCGCGGAGGCGCATACAAATATGGCGAAGCCCGCTACATGCCAGGGAAACTTACCCTCGATGAGGCCAAGGCCAAAGCCCGGCAAGACCTGATCACTAAAATTCGCGTGAGTGTCAGTTCTGAACAGACCTCCGTGATGCGAAGCGCGGGGACTCAAGGGTCCCGGGATTTTTATGCCCAGTCCAAAAGCGTTTCCCAAGTGCAGCTGGAAGGAATCGAATACTTTGAAGGGGACGAGGCGGGCGGAAAAGTCATGATGGCCTTTGTGAGTCTAGTGGCGCTGCAAAAAAGCATGCAGAACTACCGGGCCCAGGCCTCCGAACTTTACCGAGCTGCCTTGCAGTGGCAAAAGGACGGCCTCGCAGGAGCAGCCCTGAAGAATTGCTGGGCCATTCAACGGCTGGCCTCCGTGAGCCCTGAAGAATTGAAAATGGATTACGAAGGCCTTGAAGTTTCTGCAGCTGTGCAAGCCCATGAGATGGCCCAACGCCTGATTTCAGACATCACCATCAGCTCAGGCTCCTTGGATCCGGATGATTCCGGTTTGGACCGGTTTCTTTGGAATTTGCGCGTCACCTATCGTGGGCGTCCCGTGCAGGGTGGAATGGTGGTTTTTTTAAAAGGTGATGCGGATGATGCTCGCTCAGTCCAGGATGGAATTGGAATTATTCCCCTAGGTGGCTCAGGTTCAGACTTGCAGCGTAAAATCGAAGTGGGTCTGCTTCCAGAAAATGCTTTGACGGAGGGCGTTGTTTCCCCCGGTGCCTTCGAGTACGGGCTTACCCGCACGGTGGTGGCCGACTACTCGCAGGTGATCAAAGTGGCCATGCGGATTGAAGATTTAGGTTCTTCGCTTTTCCGTTTTGTTGCTGAGGTGGAAAATCAACAATTGCAATCGGTAAAATGGGAATTTGGGGACGCCGCGCAGGATTTTGGGAACTCGGTTCTCCACCAGTACAAAGGGGACCCCGGCGATCTCGCGATTCGCATGACCCTGAACAAAAAGAGCTGCTACGCCCGCTCCTTGAAGTCCTCCAAAGGCGCGGAAGTGCCTTGCGATCAATACAAAAAACCGGCGGAAATCAAACCAAAAGTTGCAGATTCCCAGGCTCCGCCCATAGTCCCGCCGGTGGAAGCTTCTCCCGGAAAATCCCTTGCCATGGGCTCTGGCGCTGCATTGGCCCTTGGCTCCGCCACGGAATCCATCGAGCTATTTGCAGATTTGGAAAAAATGAAAAACGCCGGAAAAATTCGTTTCACCAAACAGAAGGTTGATGCTCCGGATGCCTGGTATCGAATTTTCATTACCCCTGAGGGCAAGGTTGCTGGTTTCTTTGCTCCCGGCGATGAGACCTCGCGTAAGAATCCGGATACGGGCGAATTATTCAGTCAATGGAAGATGGTTTGGAAAGGAAAACAGGTTGCCAGCATATGGGTGCAAGAATTATGAAATTATTAAGCATAGGCCTTATCGTTCTGCTCGGGGCAGGAATTTCCTTTGCCCAGACCGCCCAAGTGGTTTTGACTGGAGGTGCCCCAAACCCTTCGCTCAAGACTCTGATAGAGGGGAACACCGCTGCACTTCTTAACGAGCTCGAAGCCAAAGGGCATACAGGAAAATCCCTTGCGAAAATTCGCGAGGTTTCTTCGGAGGCCTTTTCCTCTCTCGAACAGTTGTGGGCAAGTGACCCATTTTTCCCCTTGGACATTGAGGTATATGGAAACTTGTTGAAAACTCCTGCCGGCTTTCAACTTCGTGGAATTCAGGTGCAATTGACCAAGGGCAAAGCCACCGAAGAACTGGTGATCAGCTACGACCTCAAGGGTGCGGTAAGCGATGTCCGCTTCGCCATTTCCCAGCACCAGTACACTGCCGTGATGGGATCGGGGGCCGATGTTAAGGATTTCCGCCGTCGTCAATATGTCCTGGATTTTGTGGAAAACTACCGCACGGCATACAACCGTAAGGACATTCCCTTTATCCAAAAGGTATTTAGCGATAATGCACTGATTATTGTCGGAAAGGTGCTCAAAGATGTCCCTAATTCCGAGGGGACCTCCATGGGCCTTGACACCAAGAAGGTCAGTCTAGTGACCTACAATAAAAAACAATATATGTCTCAATTGCAGAGCACCTTCAAAAAGAACCAAGTGGTCAAGGTGGGTTTTGACTCCATCAGCGTGCAGCAACACCCCAATTCGCAAAAAGACGAGTGGTATGGAGTCACCCTGAAACAGGTCTGGAATTCTACCGCTTATTCGGATACCGGTTATGTGTTTTTGCTGATTGACTTTACCAAAGAAACCGAGCCAACCATTTGGGTGCGCGCCTGGCAGCCCGGAAAAGAAACCCGTCCGGCCGAGGTCCTTTCCTTAGGCGATTTTGAAATTGTGGAGTAAGTAAGTCATGAATTTTTTACAAAAAGCCAAAGCCATTCTTTTCGCAGTTGTCCTGGGAACATCAGCCACCCAGGCTGGAGCTCCTTGGCGGGTCACCAATCCCGAAGGTGATGTTAAATTCACACTCTACCAAAAGGCTCAGGACAGCGTGACGGTGCGCATCAACTATGGCCGCGCCGGGTTAAAAGTGGACGCCACCATGAAGGTGGGTGGGGTGGAGTATAAAGAAACCTCCCAGGCCTACTACATTATCGTTCCCAAGTACATGAAGCAGAAACTGGTCATTTGGCGAAAGGATGACGCCGGCGATAAAATTGAACTTCAAATACCCTCCCTTGAAGCCAAGCAACTGATTGAGTTCAATATCAGCGAAGATGTGCTCAATACCGAAAAGAAAGAAGGCAAGGGAAAGTGGTCGTTGGAAACAACGCCGACCGGAGCGCATTTTCAGTTTGATGGCTTGCCCATCGAGGGCACCACGCCTTCGGGAGCATCCAAGGACTTCAATGTGCAAACTTATAAGGTTCTGATCACCAAAGACCGCTACAAGCCCGTAGAAGTTCTTTTGGATGTGCAAAAGGATGAAACGATTTCCAAGACTATTTTGCTCGAGCCCAGCTGGGCCGATGTGGAATTTGTGACCAATATTCCCGAAGCCCAATTGACCATCAACGAACACACGTACACTATCGGCGCCAAGGCCCCTTTCCGACTTTTCGGCGAGTCCGAAGGACTAATGGCTCAGCGTTATGACTATGCAGTAGAATCCCCGGGTTCCGCAACCATCAAGGGGTTTATTGATTTGTCTCCGGGTGAAAAAAGGAGCGTTCCCATTAATGTCAATCTGGAATGGGGCAACTTGAACTTCACCAGTATTCCCGATGCCTGTCAGGTCGTCGTCAATGGCGAGAACTGGGGAACCACCCCATTTTTGCGAGAAAAAGTTCCTGTGGGCGCCTATCGGGCCAGCTTCCAAAAAGAGGGCTACGAGCCTCGCCAGGCGACCTTCTCTGTAGATCGATTTTTTCAGGATGTGAAAATGAATTTAGCCTTGACCTCGGGAAACCTCCATTTGGTGATGGAGCCCGGCAGCAAGGTCACATTGGATGGACAAATCCAGAGTGCAGGCCAACAGGACTTTTCTGGGCTGTCCGTCACTGCCCATAAAGTAGAAGTCACTCACCCCGACTATGAGCTCTGGTCTGGTGAAATCAGCATCTTTGAAGAGCAACAGCAGTTTACGGTTCCCCAGAAAGCCAAACCAGCAACCTTGAACGTGGCTGGAAACATTTCCGGTGCAACCGTAATGCTAGATGGAGTCACATTGGGAGTGGCTCCCTTACAAGCGCTTTCTTTGGCTGGGAGCAAGGCCAGCGCCACTCTTCATGTGGAAAAATCTGGCTTTACCGGATACGACACGACTATCACCTTGTATCCGAATTCTAAGTTGAATGTGCAGTATTTTATTGAAGATATGGAAGAACGCGATGCTCGCGAGCGACAATATACTCGGTATGAAGACGCCTCCCCGCTTGAATTGGGTCTGCGTACGGGTCCTGGCGGGATTATCCAATATGGCGTCCGCGAAGGGAACTTTGTCTGGTCCCGTGGCCTTTCGGTGGGTAGCACATCCTCAACATTTTCGGAGTATCATGCCTCTTTGAATAAGCTGAATGACCGGATCGAGGCCGTCGATGTCCGTCTCAATATTTATGAACGCGGATATGGAGTTCACTTGAAAACCCCGCAATCCTTCCTAGTGGCCGAAGCCGGGGTGGCTGCCATGTTGGCCCCCACAGTTCATTTTAATTTGAACGACCAGGCCACAGATTCCTATACATATAAACTCTCCAAGCAAACAGATTATTCTATTTACATGAAGCGAGGTTTCTCCCTCGACCTTTTGGCTTTAAAAGCGATGGTTGGCATCAACCTGCATCCTTTGCTGAGTGTTTATGCAGGTGCAGGGATCTATGGGGGATTGTTGAGTGCAAGCGCAGTCTCCTCCGTTTTGAATCCTGGGCTAGACACCAATTCACTGAGCACCCTAGATCGCGAAGACATGGCAACGAATATGAAGGACGCCCGCAAGAACTACCACCCCTACATGTACAATTCCGTCTCCCTGGGAATGAACCTCTTCCTCGATCGTGAAATTTTGAATACCCTTTCGGGAGAGCCCATCCCCGAATGGTGGGAAGCCATCACAGCAAGCTGGCTCTGGGGTGGCTATTCCGGGGATTACGGAATGGGCTGGGACCTGTCTCTGGGAAAAGTGGACATTCAAAATCTGGAATTGGGTGGCTTAGCCCTCACCGCCGATATTTTCCCCATGCGATACAACAACCACACATACGGACTTTGGCTTTCCAAGGCTGGAGTGGCCAAACATGGAAAATTTCTTTTCCTTGACGCCATGGCTTCCTTCTCCTTGGGCTATGGCTGGAATTGGGATCTTCCTAAGACATTCGCGGAAGAACTATATGGGATGACCCAGACCGAACTGCAGGACTCTTTGTTGGTTAAAGTGGGCTCCTATTCCACCATCAAACCCAAAGTCAAGGGCACAAAATACTTTGAGTTTAAGTTGGGTCTAAGCCAGCGGATTCTGGACCGTATTGAATTCTTTGGCGAAGTTTACACCGAGTACGGAAACTGGACATATTACGATGCTTCAGTTGACTTCAGTAGCGGCGAAGAATTGAAACGTCATTACGGTTGGAGCCCCTTGGCCATTGCCGCTGGAATCAAGTTAATGTCCGTCACTGCCGGATCGGAGGATTAAACCATGAAAATCCAAAGCAAATTATTCTACACCTTTGCTCTCCTTCTTGCCCCTGCCTTTTTTGTTAGCTGCGTGGATTTCACCATGGCCAAATCCGAAACCCGACTTTCGGGCTCCAAGTGGATTTGTGAAGAAGTCGGTAGCGACGTTTCATGCGAATACAAGGTGATTGGAAGTCCCTCCGCCATTGTAAAGACTCCACTCATTGATGATTTTAACGACTTCGATTCCATTTCGGAATGGGGCGGGGTGTGGGAAGGGTACCCCAGTGTTTCCGATAATCCCAACGACTACGGGTTCCTGACGATTTCCCAGGATAATTATTCCAGCACGAACAAATATTTGCAGGTCTCCGTGTATGCCAACCAGCTGAACGGAATGAGTGACCCTCCCATTGGTCTCAAGCTCTATATTTCTTCCAGCAAAAAAGAGACCGACATTCAATTTTGCGATTCCATCACCTATGATTACATGAGCTATTCCATGCACCGATTTGCCTTGGAAAGCAAAGGGGTTTCCGAAGAATTTTCTTTTGGCGTAAACCTGCCTGCCTCCACTGCTTGGACCACGGCCACCATTATTCCCAGCGACCTTACCCAGCAAATCAATGCAGAAGCGGGAACGCTGGACCTTGCCCATGTCCGCTCCATGATTTGGATGTTGCCTGCTTCTGGCGCCAGTCTTTCCATTGACAATGTGAAGTGCAATTTTGTCCAGTCCTCTTCCTCCTCCGCATCATCTTCCTCCTCTGTCTCCGCATATTGCAAAAATAACCCGGACAAATGCGGACAATTTTATGATGACCGTGATCTCCAGGAGTACCCCTGGGTGAAGGTTGGAGACCAGATATGGATGTCCAAGAATTTGAATTATGGGCCATATACAATTGCGGGATCCAGTTTAAACGATGCGGCGGTTGATAAGTTTTGCAGCAATAACGATTCGTTGAACTGCGAAAGTGAGGGTGGCTTCTATAATTGGTCCGATCTTATGGGCTTGGCGGCTACCTGTGAAGGCATGAATTGCGAGCTGACCAGCAGAAAGGGTCTTTGCCCTACGGGCTTCCATGTGCCGTCCTATACGGAGTGGAACACCTTCTTGTCGGCGGTCGCCCTCTTGAATGGCAACGGATCCCAGCTTTCTTCCGAGACCTGGTCCTCCCTTGCTCCGGCATTCAAGGATAAGTACTCCTGGGATCCGGCAGGCAAAGACATTATTGGGTTTAGCATCCAGAACCTTGGCTACCCCTCCGGTGGTGTTTGGTATCCTGGGTACTCCGGGTACTCCACTGGATTTTGGACCTCCACCGACACCAGCGGATCCGCATACCGTTATGCCGTCACCTTTAGCCAAGCCAGCAACGACATCAGTTATGTCCAGGCATCCGGCTGGACAAGCTACAATGTTCGCTGTATCGATGACGATGGAGTAGCCCCCGACTCAACCGTACCAGATATTTCCAGCTCTTCGACGACGGGCAGCTCCTCCGGTTCCCTGGATTCAGGGAGACTCACCACTGCCGAGACGGGCGACACCAATACCTATGGCTGGGTTCGTTTGAATGGAAAGCGCTGGCTGTCCGAAAACATCAATGCGGGACCATTCGTCCTGCTGGGGTCCACAGTGCAATACATACCCCAGCGCATCTGTCAGGATAACCTTGAGGAAAATTGTCATAACGGCTACGGTGGCTTTTATGATTGGGTAACCGCTCAAAACCGTTCCGCTTCATGCAACAATCAAATTTGCGGGTCTTTGGGGACTCTTCCCGGGATTTGTCCCACAGGCTGGCGCATCCCCACAATGAATGAGTGGGTCAATCTGGGATTGCATTATACGGCCGATGCGTTGAGAGGATCTTCGGGCTGGAGCTCCGGATCGGGATCCAACACCTCTGGGTTTAACGCCTTGCCAGCCGGCTTTGTGCAATATGCAGGGGGAATCCGCTCCTTTGTCAGTCAGCCTGAAGGAGCATTCTTCTGGGCTGCCGATGAAAACAACCTCACCCTGGGATACCGGGTTTTCTTAGATGCGTCTGCGGATACAATTCAGTATAACACCGTCGACAAGACCGCCATGCTCAGCGTCCGCTGCATCTCGGATAATTAATTCCTTCCGCATACCGCAAAATCAACAAATTCGTACAACTAAACGGCTCTGCAGGCCGTTTTTTTTTTGCGATCGACTGTGTCGCCGGTTTCTGGTATTTGGTATTATCCTACATTTGGGTGGGACTCTGTCTCAAATAACAACACTTTTGTAGGAGTTTTATGCCTCGGTTTACCAAAATTGTAGCAACTACGTCTTTGCTTCTTGCCGGGGCAACGGGCGCATTTGCCCAGACCAATGAATCCGGTCAAATATCCTCCATACTGCAAGTGCAGCAATACGAGCGGGCTATCCACATCATGGCCATGTTGCTGATCGGATTTGGCTTTCTCATGGTCTTTGTCCGGAAGTATGGGCGCTCCGCCCTGACGGCCACCTTCCTTTTGGTCAGCGTGGCCTTGCCCGTATATCTCTCCATCGGTAGCCTTTCCATGTTCGAAGCCAAAGGCGAAATCGAGCTTTTCATCCTAGCCGAGTTCAGCGCCGCGAGCTTGTTGATTGCCGCTGGCGCCATTTTGGGCCGCATAAAAATTTACCAGTATATCATTCTCGGTTTGCTATTCGTGCCATTCTATGTCTTAAATGAATTGATCGTGATTGGCGACTATTTCCACATTGTGGGCAAAGTTGCGGACACCGGTGGCTCCATCGTGATCCACGCTTTTGGCGCCCTTTTTGGCATCGCCGCCGCTATTTCCCTGACCTCCAAGCAAGACATCGAGGTTCCCATTCAGTCCGACGCCACCACGGATAAATATTCGGTGCTCGGGAGCATGGTGCTTTGGGTGTTCTGGCCAAGTTTTTGCGCCGCGCTCGTACCTGTTGAAGCCGTTCCCCACACGGTGGTGAATGTGTTCCTTGCTCTTTGCGGATCGACCCTGGCCACCTATTTCGCCTCCATGTGGATCCGCGGAAAGGTAAGCATCGCCGACATCGCCAATGCGGCCCTAGCCGGCGGAGTCGCCGTGGGCGCCACCTGTGATTTTGCCTCCCATCCCCAGGCCATGGTCATCGGCCTCATTGCCGGAATGCTCTCCACCGTCGGATTTGCCATCCTCCAGGCCAAGCAACAGAAATTCCATAAGATCATCGACACCTGTGGCGTATCCAATCTCCACGGGATTCCCGGAATTTTTGGCGGGCTCGTGGCCATTGTGGTCGTCGATGGCCTGGACATTGCAGCCCAGCTGAAGGGCATTGGGATCACCATAGCCATTGCGGTTGTGGCCGGTCTTGTCAGCGGAAAAATCGTTTCCCTTTTCGGCAAGCAATCCGAAATCTACAACGACAGCGCCGAATTTCATGACGCGGAATAATCGGTCTTCTATGGTGACTGGAAGGGAACTGCGACGATGCGGTCGTTGGTTCCCCCGTCAGCCCAGCTGAGAAAGGCGTAGACCGCATAGCGCTTAAGCCGTGAGCCCATAATACCCAAAGGCACCGATTCTCCGATCAAGAGGCATTGGCGTTCGCTGGCACAGGGTGTGGCGGGGATTGCCGCACATTGGAACCCGGAAACTTCATGCCAGCAGATTCGAGGAGCAGATGCCGAACCCAAGCCGGAATCGATTTGCGCTTGGGTAAAAGTCGAAGCCGTTACCCCAAAATAGAACGGGCCTTCCACGGAGTCCGCAGAAGCCAAAGAGCGAGTCGGATTTGCCAGCGTGTAGAGGTTGATTGAATCTTTGACAAATTGATTCCCGATAAAGCGGGTGTAAAGTAGTTGGCTATAAGAGGTGCCAAAAAACCAAGGAGTGTCTGCGGCCACATCGTAGTATTTCAAATCCCTTCGCACTCTGCTGTAGTCGTCACCGTTAATCAGCAGGGGAGGTAGGGAATCCTTTCCAATTGTACCCCGATTGAGCCACATGTCGCCATTCAATGTGCTTTGGGTACCCCACCAACGAACCAGGAGGCTGTCCTCACGCAATGAGTATAAATCAACCGAGCTGAACATGGTTACGGTTTGACTATCCTGCAATTGGACGTCTCCGGATTGAACATGGAAGAGATCGATCTGCCAGCTGTAGTGCGTCAAGCCGGTCCTATCGGCATTCTTGACGCCCAAGACATAATTTGCAGTCACTGCTCGTATGGAATCCCCGAGAAATGAGCTCCCCAAAGAGGTCGCCCTCCATTGCTTGAACGCCTGCACAACGCTTAAGTCGTACCCACCGGCCATTCCTAGTCCCCAGGCGCTATTGCCATTGCTGAAATGGGTTACGGGGAACGAGTCCTTTAGGCTAATAAAGGCCGGATCAATTACATAGCCCCCCGGCCTCATTTTTGAATCCACCCTATACTCTTTGATGGCGCTGGTAGAATCCCCTCTATAGGACCAACCATCTTGGACTCCGTCGGACATGACACTACAAGACTGCAGAAGCAGGAGGAATGGGACGAGAAAAACGACATGAAGATTCCGAATAGCAATATTCATTCCCGCTCCTCCTTCAAAAATCTGTTGTATGCAATAGTTTTTTGGGCGTTCCTAAATACGGGGTTCTTGACCAGGTTCAAGCCATACCCCGCTTCAAACCCAAAGATAGTGGAGTTGGGAAGATCAATGAATTCAGGAGAGTGGGACGCATTCACCGAGGCGAAAATTCCATAGGAGATATATTTGTGGACGATTCCGAATGCAACCGACCCCGAGAACGGATTGCCGGAATTCGATTGCCGCCAGCCTAAATCAAGGCCAGCCACCAGACTGCCGTCATCCATCAGGCCGCCCTCTTTCGACGTCCAGGCGTAATCCAAGAATCCTTGACGCAAAGCCATGGCGGGTTGCGCTTCCATCGTCAGACCATAGGAGAGCCCAGGAATCTTCAGAAGCCGGGAAAATTCTTGTTCCAAAATGACAATGCGACCGGTGGAGAAGGCATCGCGCAGGTTATAATATGGATCCATGCTCGATGATACCAGAGAAACCGTGGTCTGGAAGGCGCCGATCCAGGGGAGCTGCTGCATGACCCAATTATTTGCCAAGGCTTTTGCCCGGTACAATGGTTCCGAATGATATGTGGCTTGGAACGAGGACAGGTCTTCGCCATTGGAGCCCTTGCCCCAGAAGTAGCCCACCGATCCCCAATCCCCATAGGCAAGGGAGGCTGTGTAATCATTGATGACATGCTTGTCTGCTTCAATTATTGGAGGGGGAACGACATAGGCTGGAGTGTCATCCCGTAGCACGACCCCGGGAGTGCTTGTGAAGAACTCTCCATTGCTGTAAATGCCTGTGTAAGTCCTTTGCACCATTCCAACCTGCGCCGAAAACCCGAGGATTCCACCATTCAAAAACAACTCTCCGTCCATATATTCCATCGGGGGTATTCCATCAGCATCCATGCGTGCGCTTGAGGTATACTTTGACACCTTCTGCAGGTGAATCAAGGAATACATCACGCCAAGATTCCAAAAAGCTCCGGTGCGGGGTTCTCCGCTACCCCATGCCGCATCTACGAATACGCGTTCCAGAGATCCACCAAAGACACTGCTGTCGGCAAAGGCAAAATAGGCAGGTGAACGCACAAGACCCATGCCAGCAACTGGAGTTGCCTCGTTCCAGTAGTATTGCAACACGCGCTGTAGCTCGACATCCTTTTGGATGTTCATGGCCGCATTCGCCGCCCGCATGATGGTTGGTCCGTCGAAGGCATTCTTCGCTGCAGCTTGCGAAACGGTTGGGCCATCGGAGCCCTGAGCCCAGGCCATACCACAGGTCAAGGCGATCCCTAGCAAAGCTCTTATCTGAATTCCTTTACACACAAAATACTGCATCATAGGGCATCCTGCAAACAGCGAACAGAGATTCCCATGGACTGAGCGCTTACTCCCCGGCTCACATTGGTATTGTCGAAATCAAGCCACCGGTTCCATGCAGCGGCGCCGTTCGTTGTGGCAGTCCACCAGTACCCATCGAAGGTAGCCTGGCTGAAGGTTCCCCCAGCGTAAGTTACCCCACCGTAGGAGCCCCCGGGCAAGGCGGAAAATCCGTAATCATCGCTGCCTGTGTTCTTGGCCCATAAGGCGCTATTAGCCTTGAGCTGGGCACCTACCATCCCGCCTCTCCAGCCGATGGCGTTTGCTGTAGCTTCCGACATACCCGCAAAGATTTCCATGGTTTTCCACTCGGCATCGGTGGGCAAATGCCAACCATTAGGGCATACAGTCAACGCAGTTGGGAAATCGTAGAGTCGACCATAGGTGCATTTCAATGTGTCATTCATATAGCACCAGGAGCTGTCGGGTGCCACCGTGGGCTTGTAGCTGAGGTTCTGCGCCATCCAGGTCTGGGTGCCTAGAAGGACTGTGCGATAGGTCTGGTCATCACGGGAATCTAAAAGATTTCCATAACTAATGGCGGTGTTCCAGTTGGAAGCGGAAGAAGAGGGCGAAACGGAGGACGAAGGCAGAGAAGAGCTGGAAGGCGCCCGGGAAGACGAGGAGGGACTAACCGATGAGCTGGAGCTCGCTAGGGAAGACGAGGATGCACCTGACGAAGATGGAATGCTGGATGTTGTCTGCATACAGCGCACCGAGAATCCAAAATTCTGATAATAGACATCCCGGAATATGGAGGTTTTACTGTGGTTCAGCATGCGGTACCAAGCTTGAGAACCCACGTAGGTGTAGGATGATGCAGTCCACCAATAACCCTCGCTTCCAACACTTAAGAAGGAACCCTCGTAGTAGCGGCCTCCAGGTATGGCGGAAAATCCGAAGCCATCGGAGCCACCCATCGCGCTTGCCATGAGCGCGGAACCCTCAACGCCTCTAAAGCCAGTCAAGGTCAGCCCTGGTGCCGTTGCAAGGAATGTTCTGCTGGAATAGATAAAACTCTCCAGGGCTTGCCACTCGCTGTCGCTAGGCAAATGCCACTCCGCAGGGCAAGCCGTCAAAGCTGTGGCGTAATCATACAGGCGACCGTAGGTAGCGCAGGAGCCGTCTTGGTTGTTGTAGCACCAGGAATTGCCGGTGGCCGGGGTGTAGTTGAGATTTTGCGCCATCCAGGTCTGGGTGCCAATCACCGTGGTCTTGTAGGTTTGACCATCGCGGGAATCGGTCAAGCTCCCATAGGAATAGCTAGGAGAAAAGGGCAACGCAGCTGAAGACGACGCAGCCAGACTCGAAGCCGTCTCAGAGGATTCGATACCGAAGGATTGAATCGCAGCAGGCACGTCATCGGGGAATACTGTATTCTGGAGGGTGGACTTGGTGGGCAAGGGGGTATGGTTGCTGCCGCAGGCCACGATCAGGAGTCCAAAAAATGGGATAGAGGACTTCATGAATTGACTCCTTGGAGTTCGGGGCGGGTTTCAGACAAAGCGTCCATTTTCCAAATTTAGTCATTATTGGTGGACTAATGCCGATTATGGCTGGACTCAACAATTACAGCACCGAACTCCACGATCCCGGATAATCTTGATTTCCTTCAGTCCACTTTGTAACTTCCGGCCATGGACTTCGAAGACTTTTTCAAAAATCAGCGGCATCAATCCCATCACCATGGCCATGAGCAAGGCCATCGCTCTGAACACGGCTACGAAAGTCGGGAAAGAGAACACCACACATCCCGCCCCCGGGAACACCAAAGCCGCCACGGTTTTGAAATGGACATGACAACCCTCCGGCCTATGCTGGACAAGGTACTGGCCAACAAACCCTTGCTGATCCTGCTTGTGCTAGGCGCAATTCTGGTTATCGGGGTGGGCCTTGCCCTCCTAGGAGTGGCACTGATTTTCGCCTACAAGATGATCATGAAAACCGAGTCCTGGGACTGGCATTCCATTTTCGAAATGGTTTTGAAGTACCTAGGCTTGTTGCAGATCGCAGGCTAAACTCCCCCAAATCCTAGGGCTCGACCTCGGTGTTTGCAAACCCGATGGGGGCTTCGTCCGCGACCCCTTCGTCACGGATCGCGGTCGCGGGCAAGGCAAACCCAGCCGGCGCCCCTAGATCACCTGAGCCCAGGATCGTGGCGTTGCGGGCCAGGAAGATCGGGGGCTTGACCTTGATCAGGTAGTATAGGGCCCGCATATTCTGGAACCCAGGCTTTCCCGCAATGATTTCAGCTTGATTCAGGTCCAGGTAGGCTTCTAGATCCGCCTCGGTGAATTCGGCCGCCGTCCGCGAGGGCACATAATTAAGGAGGTTCAGCACATGGGCCTCACTGAAGGCCTCCGTGGCAGAAAGTCCCGAATCCAGGCAAAAGTAAATTAGCTTGGTCCACCCGGTGCTGTCCATCATAGTTTTGCGCAATTGAATGGTCGCGCGGGAGAGAACTCCCCTGTCAACAGAGTGCTTGGTGAAGAAATCCGCATCCATGCTGTCCGCATCGGCAAAAGCCACCCGCATCAGGCTTTGGTCGGTGGTCGGGTCGCTTACCGTTTGGAACCCATAAACCTTGGGCCCCGGCCCCCAGAAGGAGTCTTGGAATGTTGGATGGTATGATGCGCCCGAAGTCAAAATCCGCCCAGAATCCTTGCGCTTAATTGCGTGCACCCGCAGAATGCTGGGGTCCCCGGGCTTGGCAAGCTTGGAAACGGCGCTCTTCACCAAAAGAGTCATGGTTTGGCGGTTTGAATCCGACACGCCATCGAAATCCACGCGAATGCGCACGCTGTCTGTGGGATCAAACATAAAGAAGGAACCTAAATAGGTGGCGGAGTCGGTGCGGAAAAAGGCCAGGCGGAAACGGAGGTTTCCATCCTGGGTTCCCGAAACCAGCAGGAATAGGGCGGGCTTACCCAGAATGACCGAATCCACCTGCAGGGTCTTCACATACAAACTATCCACATCTCCTTCCCAGTGGGCGGGAATGTCTTTTCTGGCAAAGTCGCGGATCAGCTTCTGCACACTTTGTTTGGCCTTTTCAGCCAGATGGATATAGGCAGGCACAGCAAGGTAAACCCCAAATGCATTGCGACGGTCCGCATCATCGTTGATTACCGCGAGGACCTTAGCCAGCGATGTGTTGGATGCAATCTGTAAAGAAGGCTCTGAGGCTTGAACGCTGGTGGGCAGATCAAACAGCGCCTCGCTTGCGCTGGCCTGCAAGGTATTGGGAAAGTCCTGCACTCCTGCGGTGTTGGGCTTTTCGGTGCAGGCAAACAGGGCAAATGTTGCGAAAGTAACGAGGGCGAGAGGGCGAATCATGGGATTCATACCTTTCTCCTTTTGGATTTTGACTTAGGAAAAAATTGCATACTGAATTGCATCACCGTTTCTGCGGCAGAATCTGCGGCAACCAAATCAAAAATTTCGTGGCGCATCGCCTCGATCCGCGCCAAAATTTTTGCCCGCGTCGACTCCGAAACCGCCAGAATCGAAGTGCTTATGTGACGCTCCTGAGGAGGAATTTTGAGCAATGCATCGGCCGCCTGGGTAATCCAGTCCTGATTCATCAGTCGCACCGGGGTTTTCAGGGTGGAAGGAGGCTCAATGAAGCGCGAAACCACATGGTACTTGCCCGAAGCGTCTTGCCGAAGCAGCTGCCAGTCACAGAGATCGCGAACAAATTTTTTGACCTTTGCCAAAGGAAGCGGAGGATTTAAAAATGTTGCCAGGTCTTCGTAGCTTCCGCGGAAATCCATGGCTTCTACTGCACCCAGGATCAAGGCATAAGCGGTATCTTCGTAATAGCGGACCTGAGCAGAATTCAAGCGCACAAAGCTCGAGTGGGCACGCCGGTTCTGTAGTTCACGCCAGATTTCGCTTTTATTGCCGGGGTCTTTTTCTTGTCCGTACTCTACGAGCAAGCGAAAAAAATCCGCAGCCACGCCCTTAAGCCCAAACACTTGTACGCAAGTCTCGCGGACCTTGTCGCTTAAAGCGCGCTTGCCTTGAATAACATGTAAAAGAGTGCCGGAATTTTTTACTCCGGCAGTTTCTGCAAACTGACGATGGCTAAAGGCCGAGTCTTCCTTTTTGCGGGCTTCGAAAGCATCGCGGAGGAATTGGCGGAAATCATCGTACTGATAAATATCAAGTTCCATAGAGCAAAGATATCTTCATAAAAGGAAGTATGCAACTGTTAAACCATTTTCAGGATAACGGTAAAGCAAATTGATGCCCTTTAACATAAAGGCCTGATAATTAATGCATTCATGATAAATCATTTCATGGGATAACAATGCTTTTGGGAAATTTTAGGAAAATTCGTTATCCTAAAATAGATTTAACGTTTGTTTTTTAATTTTTGAAAATCGGGTAAACCCTTGTGGTATATATGGCCATTATCGGCATCAACAAATTGGTGTCATGCCCGGAACGGTCATCACCGTTAATGCCATATATTTAGTGCGTGTAAATGGTATGTAACCCCTATTCTTGGATGACATTTTGAGTGTTTTTACAATTATTTTTGCCAGAGAAAAAACACAACCTAGAGTGACAATAAAACGCATCATCCGTTATCCTTATTAATTTTTTTCATTCTCGGACACCATCAATTTGGGTATCTTTTCAACAGACAAAGAAACAAATCCCGAATCAAGGAGAAAATATGAATCGCAAACTACTCAGTCTGATCGCTCCCGTGGCCCTGATGCTCTTGGCCTGCTCAGAGACCACAGCTCCTGTCGCTGACGGTTTAATGGGCTCCAAGTCCCTTGACGGCGTTACCTCTAGCATCTTCGACATTCCCTCCAGTATGTCGGCATCCAACCCATCTGTTGGTTTAACCAGCCAGACGGCCACACTGGCGAAAGCGGTTGCCGCAGGCCCCAGCGCGGAGGAGGTCATTGGGCTGGAAGCATACAAGGCCGTTCCCTTGTATATCAACATTGCAGAAACGGTGAAGGACAGCGTAAAAGCCATGATGGAACGCCTTTCCGCCTCCGACCTGCCAGATTCCTATAATGGAATGTGGGGCGAGTACCAGGTTAAGCTTTGGTCCAAGGATTCCCTGGGCGGAAGCGACGAAGGCAAGGCATTTTGGCTGACCATGAAAAAAGACGGCAATGTGGTGCTCCATCTGCAATACCTGCGCAATGCGCGTAGCCAATACAAGGGCGCCTGCTACTTCAAGAGCGAAAAGCAGGACTCGGTAGCCTTTCTGTTGCGCTTCAACAACTACAATGAGACCCTGCTGGGCAAGCGCATGACTCTTTGGGTCACCATTCCTGAATCCCATCTGGAGAATGCCGGCGACCCCAGCATTTTACGCGTTCGCGCCGTCCAGACCCCTTCGGGAAAGATTGCAGTATCCGGAGTCTCCTACCATCCCACCTTCAAAGGCGATAATTTCTGGAAAGAAGGACCCAAGGTCTATGGCTTTCAAGCCGTTTCCAACCCCGAAAAGAATCAGTCCGTGCTTCGCGTAGCTTTCGCCGATGCAGACGAAGTCGGCGCCGATTTTTACACCGCTCATTCCCTGGACAAAGCCGTCGCCGACCGGGCAGCCACCATCCTCCGAGACTCCATGCAATCCAATGCCGCCATGGCAAGCTTGATCTTCTACAGCATGGATAGCAACAAAGTCCTGGCCAATTTGGACACGCTTGAAACCTACGCCGCCTTAACGTATCAATATACACACAACATCTCAGACTTCGACGCCACCCAACTCGAAACCTACCTCGACATCAACGCCCAAGGCATCAAATCGGGAACCGACCTAGGAACCAAGGTCCTGTACTTCCATGTCAAAGTGAAGCAGCCCATCTTCTTCTCTGAAAACGCCACCCTAGTCGGCTACAATGACCAAGTCGCTCCAGGCTTCTCCGTCACCGCTGAAACTCTAGCCACCGAAGTGGTAACCCCCGAAAGCACCGAAACCCTGACGACCCCGATCACCGACATCACCGCCGAAGAATCCGTAGATAACCTGTAACATCCAAATTAGCCCACCAAATCATGGACTCCCGAAAGGGGGTCCTTTTTGCATCCAATGCGCAGCCCCATTCCCTAGCAACGCCTTCTGACATTCCAAATAATGAAATATATCTTTGATGGAAATAATCCATTTTCGCATGATATTGTGCGTACGCTACCTATTGGAGAAATTGAAAAATGAACCTAAGAACATCTGTCCAAATAATCCCGCTACTTGTTGCATATTGCCTTGCATCCGATGTGGATGTCATTTCAATCAATTCTCTGGGGAATGATGCTTTTGCCAAAAAGAAGCAGGAAATTGAACAACTCCTATCCAAAGGCAACCTGACCAAACCCGAAAAAAAGGACCTAGAGAAGTTGAGAGCTCGAGCCATTGAGGTTGCAACCCTCAACGAAGAATGCAAAAGCCTTGACACCAGTCGGGTACCCAACAAAAAATGCTTATCGTTTTATCGAATTGAACTTCCCAAGTTTGAGGAAGAACTGGGTAGAGTGACCGGAAATCTGTATCTGAGTCCCTTGAAGATGGTTAAAGGCCTTCAAGATAGAATGCAACAGATCGATGTTTGTGTCGATGCCATGAAGGCTTTCCTTGACCAGTTGCAAAAAGCGCAAAATCTGATTGAAAGTCCAGTTAAGGAGATCGCTATCCTTGAGCCAATCAACCGAGATACCGCCGAGTTCAATTACAAATTTACAGTAGGCCTTGACAGGAATCGCCTTAACATCCTGGACACCATTGTACAACGGTGGGAGCAAAGTTGCGGTGACATTGTAAAGCACCCCGTTGAATACAGGTTTGCCCCATATTTCCTTTCCAGATTGAAAGAAGTCTACAATACGAAGGGGTTAATATGGAACATTGGCGACAGCAGGGATCGGATTTATTCAAATATTTATGTCCATTATCTATTTAGATACGAAATCGATGGGAATCAGCTATTTTCTGGGAACGCAAATGCACTGAAGCCGTCCGTTTCCATTCAGTCCAGGGGATATGCTAGGCTTTCTACTGACGGCCCCAAGACATACGAAGGAAAGTTGATTTTGCCAGTGAAGAGTAATGGCAAAGGTATTATTGCGCAATGGGATCTCTCGGAACTTAAATCGTATACGGACGCGCGTGATAGTCAAACTTACCACATCGTGAAAATCGGGAACCAAACCTGGATGGCGCAAAACCTGAACTTCCAAGCGGAGGGCTCCTGGTGTTTTAACAATGATTCGCTAAATTGCCAACATTACGGGAGACTATACGACTGGAATACAGCAAATACCGTTTGCCCCAGCGACTGGCACCTACCCACCAACGAAGAATGGAATGAACACAATGCAACCAGGCGCGAGTACGGAATTTTTGGCTTCTCTGCAGACGATGCAGGCTACAGAGACGATGATGGGGATTGGAGTGGCCTAGGGAGCGATGCCTTCTTTTGGTCTGCCAATGGCAACACGGACTATGGTAGGTCCTACGCGAATTACTACGACGATGGATTAAACAAGCAAAATATGGAACGGACTCACGGACTCTCTGTCCGTTGCCTCCAAAATTAACAACCCACACCCCGCACATCCCATGCCCCGCAAAAACAGCCTCGCAGAGGCAACTTTTTGCCTCCCCCCGTCCCCCGCAAAACAGCCGCAAAGTGGCGCCTTTTGCCCGCCCGCGCACCGCATTTGGCTCAGTGTCATGTGGATACGAGGCCTCGCTTCGCCGCCGCATAGTTCCTCTATGCAAGGCGGAGCGGAACGAAGTAGACGCGTGGCAATCAGCCAAATGCTTATTCGCCGGGCATGATCACTTCGATATGCCGGCTGGCCACGTTCAGAAACGGCGTCCGAAACAATTCCTTTCCATCGTGGTTGAGCACGCGGGCTTGGGTGACGGCGATAAAGTCCTTGCGGTCACGAATGTAATCGGTTAGGCGCTCGTCCTTAAAGGTGTCGATTTCGCCGAGAATGATAAAGCTTGATGTCCAGATTCTTACCTGCATGATAAAAATATAGACGAAATACGAGCCACCGCGAAGCGTGAGGACAAGAACACCGTGGGAGCATTTTGTGCGATATCCTCTGGGAACCTCCCGGTGGATTAGGTAACTTTAGCCGCATGGCATTTCATGAATGGGATGACGGCCCTAGCTGGCGTACAATGTGGGAACGGCAGGGCCAAACGGTACTTGTCACCGGAGCCCATACCGCTCTTGGCGCAAAAGTGATTGACCGTCTTGCAAATTCGGGTTGGACCGTACGGATCCTGGTAGACTCTTCACAGCTTCATCAGCAGTATCCGCGCCGAATCATACCCGTTCTCGGCTCTCTGGATGACCGGGCTTCCATGGTAGAGATTGTCCGGGATTGCCGGGCCGTGGTCCATTTGCAGGAACGCCAAGCCACGCGCAATCCCCAGCAATTTGTCCACGAAAACATCGAACACACCCGCACCCTGGTTCAAGTGGCCCGCGAGGTCCATGTAGCCCAATTTATTTTTCTTTCCAGCGCATCGGTGGCCCATCGTCGTGGTAGTCCCTACAGCCATTCCAAAAAGATTGCGGAAGATGTGGTGCGTGGGTCAGGTCTGGAATGGACCATTGTCAGGCCTTCCATGCTCGTAGGAATCGAAGGGGGCCTAGAATACCAATCCCTCCGAAAAATAATTCGTCGCTTTGTCGGAATTCCCCTGCCAGAGGGTGGCCACGCCGTCAAACGTCCCCTTCACGAAGACGACCTCGCTGAAGGAATCGATCTTTTGATGCGCGCAAGCCTTTCTTCCATCAATCGTCGCACCTACCATCTTTCGGGGCAAAAGTCCATTACCGTTGTGGATCTTGTCCATCAGATATCGACTGAGCATGGCTGGCCCAAGCGAGCCACTTTCAATGTTCCCAGTTGGGTTTGTTGGTGGGCGGCCCGTCTGGTGGATCGAATTTTTCAGTGGCCCTATCCAGCGTCCCACCTGTTGCGGGTTATTATGGATGATGAGGATCACGATAATGAACCTGCATCCCACGATTTTGGCTTTCGTCCCCGCCCTTTGTCGGGTCGTCTCATTCCACAGCCCACCCTGGATCACTGGCGCCATATCGCCAAACCTGCCATGGCCCCAATCCGGATGCAAAAAGGCTTCAGCATCATTCGACGGAATACCCGGTGAAGGCCGCGTTTTTCCTGGGATCCTTGGCGGTGCTTTGTTTCCAGGCGTGCATCTTCGAAACCAAGGTGTCTACCCAGGGCACCCCTTCCGAGCTCGAATTCAACTACTGGATGCTTTCGCGGCTGTACATCCACCCCGAAGAACTCACTCCAATCGAAGCATTTGAGGCTCGTGGCGATTCATTTTTTAACGCAGGGTGGACTCCACCCGCCAATCTGAAGGGGCTTGGGGCCAGTGAGTATTTTTCGGTGATGTCCCTTTATTCGGCGATCATAGATCCCTTTACCCGCTACGTGCCTCCACAAAAGGCAGACGAACAAAAAGCCCAGGACACTTCGACGGTGATCCAGGGTGGTGTGGGAGTCGAGATGGTTTGGGATCCTGGACCGGACTCGGCTCGCATCGCCGTTATGCGGGTTTATGCGGACAGCCCTGCCGAAATTGCCGGACTCCAAAGAAATGACCGATTGCTGTCCTCTAACGGTGTTGGCTTGCAAAATGATTCCGCCTACGAACTTTTCAGCAAAATCCTCCACGATTCCCTGTGGATCCGCCTCCGGGTCTTGCGCGAAAACCAAGATTCATTGGATACTCTGGCAATTGATGTTAAACGAGGTCTTGTATATGTGCCAACGGTTTTTTTGGACACCGTGGCGAATGTTCCGGTGATTGAAGTACGGCAGTTTGTACGCACAAGCATCAAAGATGGAGGAACGGATACTGAATTTCACCGAGCGCTCGAGGCTTCGCGCGGCATGGGTACCCGAGTGATTGACCTGCGGGGGAACCCGGGTGGAGAAATCCGGGTGTGCCTCGACATGGCCGATGAATTCATTGCCGAACAACCCATGGTGTATCTGATCGTCAGGTCCTTTGATGCCCGAGGGAACCGCAAGATTGATACCACCGGGTTTCCAGGCCATATTCCAGGTGTTGCAGAAGGGGAACGGGTGATTCTTGCTGTGGATTCCAATACGGCATCCTGTGCCGAAATTTTTGCAGGAGCCCTTAAAAAGATTTTAGGTGACAATGCGGTATTGGTGGGAACCCGAACCTACGGCAAAGCGATCGGGCAGTCGCACTGGGACACCCCTGCGGGCGGAATCGCGGTGATCACCAATTTGCAAATCCGACTTCCCGATGGCACCGATTACCAAAGCGCAGGAATTCCCGCAGACATTGCGGTAGACGAAGGATCGATCTTGGAGACCTCCGTCCGCCTTGCAGGGAATGATGAATCGCTACCTCGGATGGCACTGCCCGCGCTGAAGAAGCGTATATTCCTAAGAGAAGTGAATCTCCCCGCACCAGGTGGTGGTGCCTGGATGGATTCCACCCGAGGTTTTTGATGAAAATTTTTTGGTCCGCGCTTTTTTCCCTTCTTTGGCTGGGCTGCGACCTGACATCCAGCAAACCTCCCATCGCCGAGGAGAACGCGAAACTGGGTCAGCTGGAGCTCGAATTTAATCACCTGATCTTGACGCGTATGCACCTGTATTTCACCGAGGTCGAACCTTTGTCAAGCTATCGGGGCCATGGCAACCCAATTGACGGGGCCTACGCCGATGTCAGCTACATGTACAGCTCCCTCACCGATCGGTTCACCCGCTATTTTCCTCCCGACCAGGCCACCGAAATTTTGTCGATGTATTTGGGTTCCGATGACCAAATGGCCTTGATTGGAGTGATGCTTGCAACCCTTGAAGATACTCTGGTGGTGGACAAGGTTGTCCCCGGAAGCCCAGCGGAGCTTTCCGGAATTCAAGAAGGGGATCACATTGTCGAGGTGGATTCCATCAATGTGACAGGCCCCAACATCAGCAAATACGAGACCTTGACGGCGGGTGGTGCAGGGACTGCATTCAAACTAACGGTTTTGCGTAATGGGGTTTTGCTTGAGTTTTCAGTCGCAAAAAAGGTCATCGTCGTTCCCACGGTATGGCTTGACCAGGTCGATAGCATTCCGGTGATCCAGGTCGACTTTTTTGCCGCATCGGAAGACGGAAAGAATAATGGCACCGCATCAGAATTTACCGATGCGTTAGCCCGGGCTGGGGCTTTTACCGTTGCGATCATTGATCTGCGAGGCAATCCCGGTGGCAGTGTGGATGAATGCACGGCCATGACCGATGCCCTCCTGGATACCGGAGTGATTGTGTATTCCATCGATCGAGTCTGGGATGAAAAATTACACATAAGCTATTTTGATTCCACCGATATCCTGCCGGTGACCGCGAATAGTCCCTACGAAAATCGGCGCTATGTCTTTCTCCAAGACAAAGGTAGCGCCAGCTGCTCCGAGATCATGCTTGCGGGCGTAAAGCGCAATACGGATTGGCCCATTGTGGGGGAACAAAGTTATGGCAAGGGCATTGCTCAACAACTCATTTATCCCACCTATGCCAAGGGACTTGCGGTCGTCACCACCACCGAATTTCGCGATGGCGATTGGAACAATTATCACCATATCGGCATTGTGCCCGACTACGCAGTGACCGACCCCGATTCGGCATTGGCCATGGCGGTGACGCTGGCCAAGGGAACCGATTCACCCGTCGCGTTGGCGCGGAGCAGTGCCCAAGTCATCATGAACCAAGAATCCATCGCACGCATCAATTTCCGTTTGACCCATCGCCCTGCACGCCCCAATGGAGCGTGGATCCGGAAATAATGAAGGATTGCGCTTAGTTACTTGATGAAGACCTGCCGGACCTGAATTCCGAGGTTGTTTGTGGTGCGAATCAAATAAATGCCCCGGGCAAGTCCTTTCAAACTGAATGGATCCTGTCCTGCCATGGTGGAGATTCGTTCACCCTTGATGTTCCTGATCTCCATCGTTGAAACACCGAATGGATCCGATGCGGGGTTCCGCGCGCCCCGCTTGCCCGCCAGTACTGGGGATGGAACATAGCTTGCCCAACCGGGCATTTCGTCCAAGGTAATGACATAGTCATGGTTCATGATGCTGTTCCAGTCCGCTGCAGTGTTGTCGTGTGCCCAGCCATCCATGGTGTAGTCTCCGTACCAAGGCATAAAGTAGGACCAGCCCGCACCATCGCTCACGAGACTATCCGGATGAGGAATGGATCCATTTTCGCTCAAAGTAACCAGTTTTTTTCCGGAGAAAATTTCCTTGACTTTCTCAAAAGATGATGCCAGGGATCCATGATTCGCTTCGCGGGGGTAATAATAAAAATCGCGCCCCACAATATCCACATAGGCATCACCGGGGTACCATTCCAGAGCATCACTAGCTTCATCCGAAGTCCATACCCAAATCAGATTGTTCAACCCATGGGTGATGGTGAAGCGATCAAACATAAGGCGGTACAAGGCCTTGGTGGCCGCACCGCCTTTAGCTCCCCACCAGAACCATTTGCCCGAAGCTTCATGAAGGGGGCGCCACAGCACAGGCACGCCCTTGTCGGCAAGTATTTTCAAATAACCCGCAACAATATCCAAATCCCGAACCATGGCAACATATTCTGCACTTGATGTGTTGAATGCAGCGTGAGTGGTGGAGTCGGAGAAGGCTTTGTTGAGATTGAAATCAGTTGTTGTGGATGAATTGCCAGGCGTATAAAAAGACTCGACGGTAAGGCTAGGGTCTTTCCAGTGCCAGCAATACGCAGGAATACCACCCCGGGAAAATGCATTCTCGGCCAAGGCCAGGGTCCCGTTGGTGTAGTCTTTGTACCATCCCCCTTCGGAGTTTTTCCCAGTGGCATGCATAAAATCCACCCCAATGAGTGCGGGCGTTTTTCCGGAGGCATTGATGATCCAGGCGACTTCGGTTTGGTTGGCAACCGACATGGGGGTATTATTGCCATCATTCAGCATCACATCGCTGGTCATCACTCCACTAACAACCTTTTTTCCAAAGTTTTCCAGCAAAAATCCGTACATTTTTTTTGCATTCACCGAAGCATTGGGTGAAACCAGTGTGCCCGGAATGCTAAAGGGTACGCTGACATAGGGGGTAATTTCCAAGTAATCAAGATTCACATAACCCCAAGAATGGGTGATGCTAATGGTATTGGTACCAGCAACAAGCTTGATTTTTGACGATGCCTTGATGGTCGTGAAGCTTTGTGCGTAAGGGAAGGAAATTTGACCCGTCGAAGCTCCATTGACGGACAGATTCTGGATCTTTCCGTTGAGATCGGCCACAAAGTAGGAGGCCCAGAGAGTGTAGAATCCTGCCACGCTAGTGGTGACGTTGAAGGACAGCGAACCGCTTTTCATATCCACATAGAACCCGCCCGAGGCAGATGCGCTAGCCATTTTGGTAACCGAATTGACATCGGTAATGGCAGCTTCCGCCTCAAAGCGCTCAGCTGCTGAGGCCATTCCCAAAAGTCCGGCAAGGACCAAAATACTGATTTTTGTGGTCATCTAAAATCCCAGTTCAAGGTGTACCCTTTGGATATACATAAATATACCCCTGGCAATTGAGTTACCTTTGCGCAATGAATAAATGGGAATTGCTCGAAACAACACTGGTTCCAGACAGCCAGACGCAAATGAGCCTCTACAAAAACGGAGATGACTACTCTATTTGCGTGGACGGAAAAGAGTTGATGAACACCCGCAAGCATGGCTCCGAAGAGTCCCTGGCGGATTTGGGGTGCAAAAAGCTCATGGGCCGTCCAGATGGGCGTGTCCTGGTCGGGGGGCTAGGAATGGGCTTTACCCTGGCAGCAACCCTGCGGCACGTGGGCCCCAAGGCCAAGGTGGAGGTCGCGGAGCTTGTTCCGGCAGTACAAGACTGGAACCGTGATTATTTGGGAGAATTCGCAGGCTTTCCTTTGAAGGATGCCCGCGTAAAGGTGGACCTAGGCGATGTGGCCGATGTGTTACGCAATAATCCCAACGGCTTTGATTCCATTCTTTTGGATGTGGACAATGGCCCCAGTCCCTTCACCCAAGACAAAAATACCTGGCTCTACTGGCCCGAAGGGCTTGGAGTTCTGTACAAGTCCTTGCGCCCCCAAGGCGTGGTGGCCATTTGGTCCGCCTATTCGGACCGCAAATTCTTCAAACGGCTGGTCCAGGCCGGATTTATGGTCAAGGAGCACCAGGTGGGCGTCCATGCCAACGGAAGTGGCGGCCGGCATTTCATTTGGGTCGCCGACAAAGTAAAGAGTTGATTTCTCCGCAAGGGGATCCTGCTCCAGCCTGAATTCATGAATTTGATTTGGCCGGCAATGAAACCCCCATCCAGGGTAGTTTAAGGAAATGAATCACCTTTCCACTGCTATCATTGGGCTAATCATCTCTTTTGATCTCTCCAGTGCCTCGGAGCGTTTGGTATTTGTTCTTTCTGGCCAATCCAATGCGGTCGGTATTGGTTGCGATCGCGAAAACCTGCCAGCAGAGCTGAACGACACCTTTCCCAATATTCCCATCCATGCCACCATCAACGGGAAATCGGCACCCTGGGAATCCCTAAGGCCCGCCTTGACCGCTGGCGATGGCTGGTGCATGGGTTCCGAACTTTCCTTGGGCTTTGAATTGCAAAAGAAATTTCCGGGCAAAGCGATTGCCATTGTCAAGTATGCCTACTCCGCGAAAACCATGTATTTCGATTACCATGCAGCTTCGGCCACACAAGCCGCCGGCCCTGATTATGGAAATTTGATTGCGGAATGGAATTCGGCCATGAGTTCAAAAACCTTTACCGAAGACACCATAACCCCCGCCGGGTTCTTTTGGATGCAAGGGGAAGGAGATTGCTACAATCCCTATGCAAGTGTCTATGGCGAGAACCTCAAGGCCTTCATCGCCTCGGTCCGCACGGACCTTCACGCTCCAAACATGCCCTTTGTAATTGGCATGATTGATTCCATCGGTTTCCCACAAATTCCTTCGGAGATCAATAATGTTCGCAATGGACAACGCGACGCAGCCACCAGTTTGGCAAATGTATATACCGTAGAAACCAGCGACCTTGCGATTCACGATCCACCTAGCCTGTTTCCCTACCATTTCTCCGTGTTGGGCCTAGTCGGACTTGGTCAAGGTTTTGCTGCCGCCTTGCCCAGCGGAGTTCCTTCTCCATTGAAGTGGAATAGTCGGGCGACACCGTCGCTGATGTACCCCACGCGCCTGGTGGACCTATTGGGTCGAGCGAAATCCAGTCTATGAGAGTTTCTGAATTCGGACTTGAATTTTAGCGGGTTTCTAAATACTTGACCTTCATGTTCGTGGATTATCCCACACGAAAAAAACCCGGGGCACGAGGCGTCCGGGTTTTTAAGGAAGGAGAGAGGAGGGAGAGGGATAAAATTTAGGCGGCCATCTTCATTTCACGAAGACGGGCGAGCGCGTTTTCCTTGATCTGGCGAACGCGTTCCTTGGAGAGGCCGAGCTGGCGACCAATCTCGAGGAGGTTTAATTCATAGTCACCTTTGAAACCGTAGTAAAGTTTGAGGACTTCGCGTTCCTGGTCGCTCAATTGCGAGAACATCTTGCGGAGCTCGGTGCGGTCAGCGGCCTTTTCACTGCGGTAGTCCGCGCCTTCGGAGTCGCTGGGGATAATTTCGAGAAGGGAGGTTTCGCCATCTTCGCCAACTGGCGCATCGAGGGAAACCGTACGGACACCCATCAACAGGATTTTTTCGATCTGTTCGGCGTTATAGCGAGTCAGGCCTTCCAGAGATTCGGTATCGACGACATAGGCTCCACCGACCACTTGCTTGATGCGGCTGGTGTTACGGTTCAGCTTGCGCAAGACGAGTTCCTTTTCGGCGCTGATGCGGACCATGCGGGCCTTCTCGGAAATGGCGCGGGTAATGGCTTGACGGATCCACCAGACAGCGTAGCTGATGAACTTGATTTTTTGATCGGCGTCAAAACGACGGGCCGCTTCGATCAGACCCAGATTGCCTTCATTGACGAGCTCGCCAATGGAGAATCCCTGGTTCTTATACATGTTGGCAATGTTGATGACGAAGCGGAGATTGGCGCGCACTAGGCGATCCATTGCGCCCCGATGTCCTTCCGATGCCTTGCGAAGCAATGCCCGTTCTTCTGCAAGTCCCAGAAGAGGGTAGCGCGCTACTTCGCTCAGGTACTGGAAGTAGATTGCGCGTTCATTCCATTCTTGGCTAGCCTTTGCAATCATTTGAAAACCTCGTGTTTGTTGTTGCTTTTAAGATAACCCACTTTTAGGGGTCGAATGTCACGGCTTAGTGACCGCTCCGCAAAAACGAGTGACGAATCGTGTGAAAAACATGTCGAAGAGAACGCTGTTTTGTGTCAGGAATTGTCACCAATTTGTACACAGCCCCGCGAATTGGGGGATTGGCGTGGTTTATGAATACCGGCTATTTGCAGTGCCAGGGCTGGATCAGGGGGTCGAAGACCCGTTTCAATAGCGGGTTATTCCGGACAAGAGAGGATACAACTTTCCAAGAGTGTGATATGGGTGGGTCCGTTGGTGAAAGTGGCGGACTCCATTTGAGAAATATCAATATTGCCCACAATCGCGGCACAGCTTCCGCCTGTAGTCGACTTGTTTACATACAAAGTATTTGCCGAGCAACTTTGGGCATAGGACAAATCATATTCGCCCGGGATTAAAGCGGTATAGACATGACCCCAGGTAGGAGAAACCACATGGACATTTCCCCCAACCGTGGAGCTGGAGGAGAGGGTGGTGAGGGAAGAGGAGGATCCAGATTCCGAGCTGGAATTTGAGGCCATGATCGCCCCGCCTTCATTGCAGCCCAAGACCAGAATGAAACTAATGCAGGCAAACTTATTCAAGATTTTCATCGGTATTTTCCTTATCACATTTACCCAGGTTTCACTACGAAATTCACCAGCTTTGCAGGCACCACCACGGCCTTTACAATGCTCATTCCTTTGAGGAACTCTTGCACGCGCTCATTGGCTTTAGCGAGCGCCTCAAGCTCTGCGGGCGCAGTGTCTTTGGCGACCTGGACCTTGGCCCGGACTTTTCCATTCACCTGGAACACCACTTCGACGGTATTTTCCACTGCCAGGGCCGGATCGCTGATGGGCCAAGCTACGGCAGTCAGGGAGCTGGTGTATCCAAGCTTCGTCCAAATTTCTTCGGCCAAGTGCGGAGCAAAGGGATGCAGCAACTGGGTGAAGGTTTCGCACACCTGACGGTTGCGATGAGGAGCCTTCATCAGCTCGTTGCAGAACACCATCATTTGGGAAATGGCGGTATTGAAGCGCATGCCCTCAATGTCTTCGCTCACCTTGATGATGCTCTGGTGCATCAAGCGCACCAGCTCCGGGCTCGCGGGATCATTGACGAAAACAGGTTCCACATCCTCGTCACCCACGATGGCGCGCCAGGCACGGGCGAGGAAGCGGTACATGCCTTCGAGGCCGGCGGGCTGCCAAGGCTTGGTGGCGTCCAAAGGACCCATGAACATTTCGTACAAACGAAGGGAGTCTGCGCCGTATTCCTTGACCACATCATCGGGATTGACGACATTTTTTAGAGACTTTGACATTTTGGCTACGATCTGTTTAAGCTCGTCACCGCTTTCCTTGTGGTAGTACTTGCCTTCGCGTTCTTCCACTTCATCGCTGGGGACTTTAGCTCCCGCTTTGTCTTCGTAGGCAAAGGCGAGAATCATGCCTTGATTGAAGAGCTTCTGGTAGGGCTCGTCCGTGCTGACCAAACCCAAATCAAATAGGACCTTGTGCCAGAAGCGACTGTACAACAAATGCAAAACCGCGTGTTCCGCGCCCCCCACATACAAATCCACAGGCATCCAGTAGCTTTCCTTAAGCTTGTCGATGAAGCGGATGTCGTTGTTGGGATCGATGTAGCGCAAGTAGTACCAGCAGCTGCCGGCCCACTGGGGCATGGTGTTGGTTTCGCGCCGACCCTTGCGACCAGTTTTGGGATCGATCACATTCACCCATTCCGTCGCATTGGCGAGGGGCGACTCGCCGGATTCACCGGGCAGGAATTTTTCCATCTGGGGCAATTCCAGTGGCAACTGGGCCTCATCGAGCAGGCTGACTTCGCCATCTTCCCAATGGATCACTGGGAAGGGTTCACCCCAGTAGCGCTGACGGCTAAAGAGCCAATCGCGAATTTTGTAATTGACCGTGGCTTTGCCCAGGTTGTGCTTGCCGAGCCATTCGATTACTGTAGCGACGCCATCGGTTTTGCTCATACCATTGATGGTGAGGGCGTTTTCAACGCTTTCACTGCGAATGTAATTGCCGTCTTCAGTCCAGCAGGCGGTGCCGTCCATGACCTTGGCGCGTAGCTCGTCTTTGCAGGTGGCGTCGGGCTCCATGATACAGATCACGGGCAACTTGAACTTGACGGCGAACTCAAAGTCGCGGGTATCGTGCGCGGGCACGGCCATGATGGCGCCCGTGCCATAACCCATGAGCACATAGTCCGCAATCCAAATGGGAATTTGTTTGCCATTGACCGGATTGATGGCGTAGCTTCCGCTGAAGACACCGGATTTGTCTTTGGCCAGTTCCGTACGGTCGAGGTCGCTCTTGAGCGTTGCGGCGCGCTTGTAGGCTGCCACGGCGGCTTCTTGCGCGGGCGTAGTCAGGCTGGGCACCAGCGCATGTTCGGGGGCGACCACCATGTAGGTCGCACCAAATAGGGTGTCGGGCCGAGTCGTGTAGACGCGCAATTGATTAGAGGTGGGTTTGCCAGCCACATCGGCAATGGCGAAATCCACTTCGGCGCCAGTGGAGCGCCCGATCCAGTTGCGCTGCATGTCTTTGATGCCCTCAGACCAGTCCAGGTTGTCGAGGCCCTGGAGCAGGCGATCGGCGAAGTGCGGAATACGCAACAACCACTGTTTCAAATTCTTGCGCTCGACCTGGGAGCCACATTTTTCGTGGGAACCATCGTTGAGCACTTCTTCGTTGGAGCAAACGATGCGACATTTGTTACACCACCACACCTGGGCGTTGGCGTAGTAGGCGAGGCGCTTTTCGTCCTGGTAGGCGCGGACGGCCTTGGGGCCAAGGGCTGCAATGTCCGCAGGAATGGGAAGCTCGGCGATGGGGCGACCCTTTTGAATGGAGGCATCGAACCAGGTGTTGAAGAGCTGAATAAAGATCCACTGGGTCCACTTCACGTATTTCGGGTCCGTGGTATTGATTTCGCGGTCCCAGTCATAGCTCAAGCCCAAGCCCTGAATCTGCTTGCGGAAGTTGTCGCAGTTCTTTTGGGTGGTGACGGAAGGGTGGGTTCCGGTTTGGATGGCATACTGTTCGGCGGGGAGTCCAAAGGCGTCCCAACCCATGGGGTGCAGCACATTGAAACCCTTGGAGCGCTTATAGCGACAAATGATATCTGTGGCCGTGTATCCTTCGGGATGGCCCACATGCAGGCCCGCTCCGCTCGGATAGGGAAACATGTCGAGGCAGTAGAACTTGGGCTTCGAAGTGTCGTCAGTGGTTTTGAACGTCTTGTTTGCCAGCCAGAATTCTTGCCACTTGGGCTCTATCGCGGACGGGGTATATTTTGCCATGGCGGGAATTTAGCAAATACAGCAAAGCCATCAATTACGCACGCACTATGATCCCTTGGAAACGCATACGGGATGTTTTTTTAAGTGCCCGGCACGGGCATCACAGAACTCTGCTAGATGCACGGTGATGCCCGTGCCGGGCATGACAATCCATAAACACTTTGCAGGTCGCAATACCCGTGACGGTGTTAGTAAGTGCTTGTCACCCTCGCCATTGTCGTACCGTGGTTTACCACGCATCCTAAGAGCCTGCCACCCGCAAGGGCAGCCATCAAACGAAGGAGTATCGTTGTAAGTTGTAAGTCATCACTCGCAATTCCGTCACCCCAACTTGGCTGGGGTCTAGGGTCAATGCCGTTCGGAAACTATATGGAATATGGCGATTGAGATCCTTACACAGGTCATTGCCTACGCACTTACGGTATGTCACCCCCGCGCAAGTCCCATAGTCACCCTCGCGCAGACGAGGGTCCAGGTTGCTTTTCTGCCCAAGACCCCCGCCGGAGTTTATCCCCTTGGGGGCCAGGGTGACACAGAAAAAAATCCAGCTAAACTCTATTGCAATCCCATATAAACCGGGGTTTCCGAACGGCATTGGGCCTAGGGTCGCCCGTAACGGTTGTGGGGCATTACTGTAGCGATTTTATCGTAGATGCCAAAAGATTCAATGCGCTTGCCTGGACTACGCCACCCAATCTTCACCCTTGCATCTCCCCAAGTTACTCCTACCTTTGGGCCATGATTCCTTCGTTCCTTTCCCATGCCCTTTTTCTTGTCGTTGTCCTCGTGGCCTTCCGCTATGCGTGGCTTCGCATTCGAGTTGTGGTTCCCAAGCGCCTGCGTTGGTTTGGAGGCACGGCCTTTATCGGAATCATTTTCCTGGCCTTCGCCTACCGCCTGCTTCCCGAAATCACCGGGCCACAAGCTCAGGCGATGCTCGGCATGGGCGCTTTCTGGATGGTATTTATCGGCAATTGGCTCGTGGCATGCCTTTTCATGGATCTTCTCTTTGTGATTCTCTGGATCAAGGCCCGGGTATGGGGATTTGGACTGCGCTCCCGCGAAATTGTTTTCCGCCTTAAGCTGGCTAGGGATCATTGGATTCCCCAGGCACTGATCCTTACGGTTCTGGTCACTATCGGGTTTTGCGTTTATGGCTGGAACAAACAGCTGAACTTCATCGTCCACTACGAGACTCTAGAAATCAAAAAGCCCGCTGCCGAAGCCATTCGTATCGCCGTAATTTCCGATGCACATTTTGATCCCTTGTTCCGAGCGGAAAAATGGGACCGGCTCATCGACTCCTTAGACCGCATTCAGCCCGATTTGATCGTCCTATTGGGCGACATGAGCGATCTTTCCATCCATGACCTTGAAGCTGCCGGATTCGCCGACGGAATCCAAAAGTTGCACGCCCCTTTGGGAGTATTTGGCATTACCGGAAATCACGAAGCCTACATGATGCGCCGCGACCCCGAATTACTCCATTGGATGCAACTCCAGGGCATGGAACTTCTCGATGAATCCTCCGTCTGCATGATGGGCCTCTGCCTGACTGGGCGGGCGGACCCCCAAATGGCAAAGCAGAACAACGAAGCCCGCAAACCCCTTGCAAAAATTCAACCTGACTCTATCTGGATATCCCGGCAAGCCTGGATTGTATTGGACCACCAGCCCAAGGGGCTCGAGCCATCTGATCTTCCTGCCTCGGCCCCGCGCCCCGATCTAGGACTCTCGGGTCACACCCATGGTGGGCAATTCTTTCCCTGGACTATCGTAATTAACTGGGTTTGGCCACTCGCAAATGGCAGGGGAACTTTGACGGGCGTACCTTGGATCACCTCTTCGGGCTTTGGACAATGGGGGCCAGCTCTCCGCGTTGGCTCCTCCACGGAATTGCTCATCATCGATCTTGTACCAAAAAAATGAGTCCGAAACATTCGCTTCGGACTCATACCAACGCTGGGTTGCATTAGCGGAAATGTTGTCTGTGATGCACCTGGGGATGGGACTCCATCGGTGCCTTGAGAAACACGATAATAGCCGCACTGACTGCCAAGCTTGAAATGATTGTGGCGAGTGTCATCATACTGTTACTCCCTTTGAGTTGTTGTTTGTTCTGCCTTTATAAATAACATGATTTCACTCCATTGTCCATAGTTCATTTTGATGATCGCAGTGATTTTCCCGATGAATGAATGTTTCGGAAAAAAAATCGCCCTGCATGACATTGTGATGACAGAACAATTACGGAATCATTGCCAAGTGGCCGTCGCTCAGTCGCGTCGCCCAAGAATCTGCATGACTGCAGGCGAACGGAGCGCTGGCGATGAAAATGTTTCCACAAGTACCGCACTGGGGTACGCCCTCGTTTCCCCAAGGACACCGATTATCAAGAATCCAAATGACGTGGTGGCGCAGAGACGCTACGACGGATTAAATCGCGCTTGGCGACTACAATCTGGTCGGCAATCGTTTGTGTGTGTTCGGTAAGCCACAAATGAGTCTGAGAGCCAGGTGAATAATCGGCCTCGCCATACATTTGAATGCGCCCATCAGCCCGGAGCTGGTCTACCTGACGCATGGCTTTGCGATCTCCGCGGGGGTAGATTGCATAAGTGTTTCCGCCACCCTGGTTGAGAATGCTGAAGGCAGGAACATCGCTGGGACCATCGGCAATGTAGATCATGTTTTTGAAGGGAACCCGGCGGTCTTCAGCGAGCATTTTTGAATTCACATTGATTTCGGGATGCTTGTTGCTCCCTTTGTTTACTTCAAACAGATAACGTGTTTTAGATGTATTGTCAAGGGCTGTTGCCACCTGGGAAAGCACCCCGGCCCCAACCTTTTGTTCTCCAGAAAGATAGCCGGGAAGGGCTGGTACCTCAATGAATTCTGCACCCCAGATCCCATCGGGTTCGGCAAATGGCGCTACCGCGCTACCTCGAATGGTGGCTGCAAAACCGGTGCTCACAATGTAATGCTCCACCTTGATTCCGAAACTCGAATAATCAGGATTATTCTCGATAGACTCTTTGATGGTCTTAAAGAATTCTGGCAAGCCCGGGTAGAATTGCAAGTCCTTTCCCATTTCCTGCAAAATGGCGTTGTTGAGACCAAGAAAGGGACCGGACTGGGCCCAGGTAATGATGTGATTCAAATAAATCGTGTCACGGTTTACATGAATCCCTTGCTTGCGGTAGTAGGCATCCAAGCCGTCTACCTCTTTCCAGAACAAAGCGGGATCCGCCTGGTATTTACGAAACAGCGGGGCCTGCATGTAGTCCGTAATCAGGGTCTTGTCGAAATCCCAAACCAGCGCAATGATATTTTGCTCAAACGCGTGCGTGCTTGCCATGAAGGTTCCTAGGGTGCGATGTAATAATCTTCGGGATTGACGGGCTGGCCCATGATGTGCAATTCATAGTGCAAATGGGGCCCGGCGGAGCGCCCGGATTTTCCCACCAAGGCAATTGGCTGACCCCGAGACACCGATTGTCCAGGACCCACCAGCGCCATGTTCAAATGGGCGTAAAAAGTTTCGGTACGTTCATTATGGACAATCGTCATACATAGACCGAATCCCTTGTCATTGACGATGGAGGCCACCATGCCTCCACCCGGGGCAATTACGGTGTCTCCCTCAAAAGACGCGTAATCCACTCCCCGATGGGGTAAATCAGAGCCCGTATGGGGATCGTATGCCAAAGCAAACCGGCCGGTCACCATGGCATGGCGTTTCATGGGATGAATGAGGGGAAGACTCTTGGCATAGCTTGCATTGGACTTCAGAGAATCCAAAAAGCGCTTGATGCTTGCATGACCGAACCGAATGCGTTGCATATTGCGAGCAGGTCCGATGGCTCCAAAGGAATTTTCCACCGTGGGCTCGGGGTCCAGCAGCACCTTGGGTTCGGTAAGGGGAATGCCTGCAGATTTGGTCACCTCTTCGCGGATTTTGCGGCTTTCCTCAATTTCGGCCTTGGCCCGTTCGGACTGATCCTGCAATTGATTGAGGGTTTTCAGCAAGTCCTTGTTTTGGGAATACATGCGAAACAGGCTCACATCCGTCCATTTTTTTACAATGGAAAAAGGGTCAATGACCAAAAACCCGAGTACCGCAAAAAAAACGGCAAAACCTACGGCGGCAATTTGCCAAAGGGAATAGGCATGGTACCGGGGCGGGGAGGTGGTCTCGGGAAAGACCTGGACTTCAACTTTACGGGCCATCTAGCCGGTCAGCAAGGCTTCTTGCAGCTTTCCGATTGCAGGGCTTTCAGCTTTTCCTTGAGATCCTGGATTCGGGCGAGGTTCTCGGAAATGGCGCCGACCAGCTCAATGTTTGCAGGTTCGGTGGTCAAGGCTTCTGGTTTTCCGGACTGGACGGCCTGGAACGCCGCTTCGCCTAAACGGCAATACTTGGCGTCGAGACGGTGCTCTTCGGCGATAATATCGACCTTTACCCGGCCAATTCGGGCGGCTTCTTCGAGCTTGGCGGCTGTGCAAGAGGCACCTTCAATCACGGAACGCTTGATTTTCGACAACAGATTATCAGGCATGGCAGTATCCTCATTCTTTAATGGACCAGCGTTTAGAATAGTAAAATTCGAGTCAAAGAGCCATACATTGGCATTTTTAACCCTCCTCTCGTATATATTCTATTATTTTTTACCACAAGTTGGAGAAAATTATGAGCCGTAAAGATCGACGCTATCAAAAAAAAGCCGCCAAAGAGTTCAATACACGCAAGCCAGTCAAGGCCGACAAGCGTGTTCTGATCGGTTTGGGGATTGCCGCGACATTGATCGTGGTGATTTCCTATTACCTCCGCTATAGTGGTGCCATCTAATCCAAGGACTGTCCCATGAAGTTTGAAGCCCCCAAATCAGTGATTTTTGAAGCCCTTCAATCGGCTTCCTACGCGGTACCCAACAAGTCTACCCTGCAAATTTTGAATAATTTTTTGCTCCGCCTGGAGGGGAATTTCCTGGAAATTTCCGCTACCGATCTGGATTTGGGAATTCGTGTCCGCACCGAGGTCACCGGCCATCGGGACGGCTCCGTGGTCGTCAACGCCCGCAAACTTCTGGACTTGGTCAAGGTTCTTCCCGACACGCCCGTCAGCCTGAGCGTGGATGATTATCTACTCCGCATTTCCTGGGGACAAAAGGGCAAAGCCAGCATTACTGGATTCGACGCTTCTGACTTTCCTGCCTTCCCCGAACTTGGCGAAGGCCAAGCCTTCTCGCTGAATCGGACTGAGCTCGCATTTTTGGCCGACAAAACCAATTTTGCCGTTTCTACAGATTCCACCCGCCTGACGCTGAACGGCGTTTATCTCGAAAGCCGTGAGAATCTCCTGTACTGCGTTGCCACGGATGGCCACCGCATGGGTCGCGCCTTTATCGAACAAGAGGCCCAGGCCCTGCAAAAAGGCATCATTGTTCCGCCCAAGGCGATTTCGCACGTGTTGCGCGCCGTTGGTGACGATTCCGCCATCGAAATCCGCGTTGATGATTCCCACATCCTGTTCTCTGGGGAAAATATTCAAGTCGTCTCCAAGCTGATCGAAGGCCCCTATCCCAAATACGAAAGCGTTATTCCGCTTCAGTTCGAGCGCACCATCCAGGCCAACCGCACCGAATTCGGCCAAGTCATCAAGCATGTTTCGGCCATCGCCAACCAGCGCACCAACCAAATCCGCCTGGCCCTGGAAGACGGAAACCTCGAAATTTCTGCCTCTGACGCGAACGCCGGTGGCGAATGCCGCGAAAGCTTCGCAGTCACCCACCAGGGCAATGGCCCCTTTGTAATTGGCTTCAACGGCAAATACCTGGGCGAAATCCTCGCCATGTGCCCTTCGGAAGAAATCCTCATGAAACTGAATTCGGCCGTGGGCGCCTGCGTGATCGAGCCCGTGGGTGAAGGACTTGATTTCTTTTTCCTGCTCATGCCTTTGCGCTTAGTGGACGATAACTAACAGGGAAGACATTTTGTTTCCCTGGTAGTCCATGCAAACCAGAACCTCACATCTTTGGGGAATTCTCCTCGCCATTGCCATCGCGACCCCCGCGCAGGCCATTTTGTCGTGGCAGAATTCAGCCACCTTGGGAAACGGCAGGGCGATCCCCGGGAACACCGCCAGCGTGAGCGGAAACCCCGCCGCCATTGAGCAACCCCGCCGCGTCACGGGCGAAGCTGGTGTTTCGGTTGCAGGTTCCGATACACCCATGCAAATCTTTTCGGCCTGGACCTTCCCAGGTGGGCGAGAATCCATGATGGGACTCTCCATTGTTGAACCAAATCCCGGATCCATCGACAACCACCGTATTGGGGTTTCCGGAGTTTCCCGGATTTTTGAGGGAACTTGGATCGGAGTGCTCGGAACACTACAGCGCACGCCTTCCGACGGCAATCTGGATCTAGGCTTAGGAGGCTACCACCGCATCAATTCCCGCTTGCGCTTTGGCTGGACGGCTCAAAACTTGACCGAAGCACTCGATACCTTGGGCTGCAACCGGTGCGATGAGCGCCTGTTTGGAATCGGCTCGGCCTGGTTTTTCGACCGCAAAGAAAGGTTTTCTTTCTTTGTCGATGCTCAAATGCGAAGCTTTAGCAAGAATGGCTGGCTAGCAACGGAGCCCGCCCTGGGGTTCACCGCAGCTTTCGGAGACAACCGCAACCTCCAGGTCATCGCCTCCGCCCAAGGTGCAGATGTTTTCAGCGACCCCCAAGCCCGCGTGGCGGCGGGCATCGTTTTTCAACAATATTTTTATTCCACCCTGGTGAGCCTACGCTATTCCCTGACTGAATTTCCAGTACTTGGATTCGAGCCCCAAACTCCCACCCATTCCATTTCCCTTGGTCTGGTCTGGGATGCTTTTGCCGACCGCACCAACCCGCGTCCCTTTGTGCGCGTAACTCATCCGCTGATTTCTCCGGACGCCACCGACAGCCTTCCCCGGGCTGCGGATTTTATGCTTCGCATAGACGATGAGAGCGGAAAGCTGGGGGACTGGAGTCTTGTAATTTACACCGCCCGCAAGGACTTGAGCCCTGGTCAGCTGGTGCGTCGCTTCCAAGGCAAAGGTCAACCGCCCACAAGCATCCACTGGCAAGCGGACGACGTGTCCAACAACCCTTGCGCCATGGGAATCTACGCCTACCGGCTGATTGTCAAGGACGCAGCCGGAAACCAGGCTTGGACCGACTGGCAACATCTCGAAATTCGTTAATTTATACGCACCAGCCGGCTAACTCGCTCTTTTCCGGAGCGAACCTCAATGGCAATAATCCCGGATTGTGGCAAGGAATTCATCTGCAGACGGTGTCCGCGCAAATCCGTTACATACAAAGTCGCACCAGGCTGATTCAACAGATTGCAACGAACTTGCAAGGTGCGCCCGCTCCACGAAACAAACAGGTCGTTGTCCGCATTGGCTTTATTCAATTTGTGTGTTGCGAGAGGTGGCGGAGGAGGATTTGCAATGTCGTAACGGATGTCGCTATAGGCTCCTGCCATGAGCGACACGCCCCACCAGGCGAGGAACTGATCAAAGTAATCTTCGTTGTGCAGAGTGTCCTCACCGGCTGCGTCCGTGGCTCGGCCAAAATAATTGGCACCGGGGGTGTAATATTTTCCCATCTCCACGCTCAGAGATTCCGCCAAAGTCATGTTTTCAGCTCCCATGGCTCCGGCGGCCCACATGGCAATGGTCAGCGGGCTATGCTCCCTGCGAGGACGGGTGAGTGCACCACCATTGAATACAAACTGCGCATTGGCATCGACCAGCTGGCCATCCATCTGGTAAAAGTTTGCTGTGCTGGCTCCACCTTTGCTAAGCAGAAAATTGGCCGATTTTGTCAGGAATGATTTAGCCCGGGGCTCGTTAAACCATATCGCGTCCGTTCCAATGCGCCACAGGGTGCGGATGGCATCCTTGTACATGGAGTGCCCCTGATCAAAGGCGTTGTATCCCGGGCCCGAAGGCAAAAGGGCGCCCGCACCGTTGCACCAGTCGGGAGTAAGACCCAAATCATTCACATCAGCGGCCTCCAGGGTGCGGTATGCCTGATCAATCAGGGCCATCCAATTGTGGCCCGCATTCGAATCAAAGTCCTTGTAAATTCGATAGAAGGCGGGGGTGTAATAGCCAGGATTCAAGCTTCCGTAGCCACCCCAACCATCTCCGGGTCTTAAATGGTACTCGCCATTGCGCTGTTCCACCATGGTCCCCCAAATCGTATTGAGCATGGTTTGAGCGCGCACGGCGTAGGTCGGGCCACCGTTGGGTAGCGAATAGCCCGTCCACACCTTTGCCTTTACCAAAGAATCCGCAAGGATCAACATGGCCGCGACATCCTGGTCCGCATCCGTGGCGGCCCCTCCATCCCCCGAGTTCCCTCCCGTGGAATTTCTACGCCAAACCAGACAGGAGCCATTCCACATAAATTTTTCCGTTGCTGCCCAAATGCTATTGAAAGTGGTCTGGTCCCCTGCAAACAGAGCCACCATCATGCCATAGCCTTGTCCTTCGGATACAGCATCGCCCGGAGTTTCGGATTTGGGACGGTGCACAAGTCCGGTAGTCCAGGGCTGGATATTACGGGCCTTGATCCCTTGCCACACAAGGTCCAGAGCCGGCGTCCAGTCTTTGCTGACTTTTGGGCGCGCATTGGGCACATCGAGCAGAGCGGCACTAGAAGTGCCCGCAACCAGAAGGAGGAAACAAAGGAAGGAACGTAACATGGGACATCTCCGATACAGGGGCAGGAATGTCATTAAAACTACCTTCGAAATTTTTGGGCGCAAGAGAAAGCACAAACAGCCTTGGTTCCCCCCGTAACCAATAGATAATTAGCTACCCTTAACCCATTCAATTCTTCGAGATCGCAATATGGCAACCCTAAAAACCATTCGCAATAGCCTTCTGGCCCTCTTGCTTCTGCTGGCTGCAGGCCAGGCGGCCTTTGTTCCAACCAGCGTTTTCTTTACCCAGCCTGATACCGGGCGCCACTTTGTGAAGGCCAGCGCGGACTTCTGGAAGAACTACATCGATGCGGATTCGGGCGGGTTTTATAATAACGTGGACTTTGAAGGCAATGTATTCAGCACCATGAAGAATATGAGCCCCCAGTCCCGCCTGGGATATGTATTCACCCGCGCCTTCATGGTCACGGGCGACACCAATTACCTGACCTTGGCCGAACACGCGGTGCAATTCCTCTATGACCACGCCTGGGACAATCTTTCTACCCAAGGTGGCTGGAACTATTCATCCTTTCGCGGTGGCTACACCGGATCCTCCACTTCGCGCTGGTCCTACATGCAGCATTACGCGCTGCTAGGCCCTATGGCCCTTTTCGAAGCCAGCGGTGGCCAACGTTTTGCCCGGCCCGGGGCAACCAACCATTGGGATTGGATCCAAAAGGGAGTTACATTCAACAATACCTATCTCTGGGATCCCACCACAAGTCGCGAAGGCTACTATCAATACTATTCCCTCACCAGCGGCGGAAGTGGAAAAGGATTCACGGCCACCGTCGACGCCATCACCACCCATGCCGAAGAGCTGGCCCTCATTACCGGCGAATCCCCTTACAGACAACGTCTGGTGCGCCTTGGAGACGCCATGGCCAAACACATGGTCCCCGCAATCGACAGCCCGGGTGTGGCTCTGGGCATGCCCGAGGAATTCAATACAAACTGGAGCATTAATCGCGCCAACACTTACGCCATGGTGGGCCACACTGTAAAAACCGTTTGGTGCCTAGGCCGGGTGAACCTGGTCCGACCCGATACACTCTATTTGAAAGCAGCCGAAAAAACGTTCAATCACCTTTGGAGCCAGGGATTCATTGATTCGGAGAATGGTGGACCTTATTATGAATTCACCTGGAGCCTGCCCACTTTTGCTGCCAACAAAAAGAACTACTGGATGCTTGAGCAGGGGTACAATGCGGGAATCATGCTTTCCTATCTCACCAAAGTCGATTCCATTCGCGACCACGCCTTGCGCATGGCGGAAGGTTCCATCAACTTTTTCTTCAATCACTTTGCCCAAAGCAATGGATCGGCCATCATGGCTACCGATGCCACGGGAAGCATCATGGTAGACGACAATGTTGGAGATGAATGGGACGCCGGATACCATGCCACCGAATTCGCCTGGCTCAATTACCTTTACGGGTCACTGCTTTACAAGCGTTCGCCGGTAACCCTATATTATCGTTTTAATTCATCAACAACAGCACAGCAAATCCACCTGACTCCGATCATGCTCACAGGCGATAGCTTAGCGATAATCTCAGTCAAGAAAGGCACCCAGACCTTCGCGAACTTTAACGCCCAGACCCGCACTATTTCTTTGGCAGCCAACGAGGGCGGAGTATTCCAGGTGACTTTTGGATACTCGAGCAGCGGAAGCGCGATCCAAAAAGCAGACCCTAAGCCCAACTTCTCGGCTAGTTACCACCAGGGATCCCGTTTGTTGCAAATCGATTTGCCCCGCTCGGAAATTCTGAATATCCGCAGCGTAGATGCCACGGGAAAAACCCTTGCGGTGTGGGCCAAACAAGGCTTTAACGCAGGCATCCACCCGCTTGCGGTACCTGCTAGCCTGCCGCCGGGCCTTTCCTGGGTCATCGTAGCGAGCCAATCCCACAGAATGGTCCTTCCGGTATTCTTGGCAAATCCATGATTCCAGCCCAAATTGTAGCCCTCTGCGACCGCCTCAGCGAGGTGACGTATGAGAATTTGACCAAGATTATTCGCTATGCACGCACGGGAAGCGCGGACCGAGCCCAGAAGCTGGATGACAGCCACCAGAACGATGTGGACCACTGGATGGGCGGAGGAACTTGCTTTTCCATCACCTGGCATTTATACCAGCAACTACAGGCCATGGGTTACCAGCCCCGATTGCTCATGGGCCATAAACGCAACCACCGCAACATCCACTGCGCTCTTTCCCTACGCATTCAACAGGATTGTCACACGACATTGGACTCTACAACCTTATTTTTTGACCCTGGGTATCTTATTTTTGACCCTCTGGAGATTCCGCCTTCTCAAGCCAAATCCTTTTACCCCTTGCGCCCCAATGCGGTGGAGTTACGTCAGGAATTGCCCGGAGTGCTGGCCCTGTGGACCGGCTCCTTGGAGCAGCCACTCAAGTTACGCTTTGAATTCCCCCTCGCGGGTGTCGATGAACAAGAATTCCATGTCCATTGGAAGGCCAGCTTTCATTTAGAAATGATGACTTACCCCGTCCTCAATCGCCTGGATCGGTCCCAAGGCATTCAGTATTACTACCAAAAAGGGAACCTGGTCACCCGCCATAGCCAGGGCTCCACGCTGGTGCGCATTGACCCGGGCGATCAAGTCAAAGTGCTGAGTGAGACCTTCAAGCTGGACGCGACAGTCATTCAGGACGCCCTGGGAATCCTCCAAAAACATTGAATTCGGGGCGTTGACAGACCCCATTTTTAAATTCCTGTGGCAATTGTCTGGGAGGTTTGATAGACTATACCTAGATAAAATTTCTCTACTGGAATCCAATGAAGATTAATGTTTTGTTTTCCATTTATTTTTCGGCCATAAGCCTTCTCCTTTGCTCGGTGTTTGGAGCCTTCCAATATTTTTCCGCCAAAACCCAGTACAACGAAAACCTGCAAAAGCGTCTAGTGGACATTGCGGCAACCGTTTCCGGCACACTGGATGTGGAAGGGCATGCCACGCTCACCAAGGTTGAAGACGAACAAACCGACACATACAAACGAATCAAAGAGAGCTTCCACAAGTCGATCCAGGCCAATCCAGACATCCGCTTCCTCTATTCCATGCGGAAGGGTCCTGATGGAACAGTTTTGTTTGTCGTGGACGGAGAGATGGATCCAGCCGCCATGTCTCATGTGGGCGATGTCTACGCGGAAGCATCGGATATGGTCAAATCATCCCTTTCATCCCTGGCGAAGGGCATGGCAGACCCCGAACCCTATCAAGACAAATGGGGGACATTCCAGTCTGGCTACGCGCCCATCATCCGGGCCGATGGAACCCAGGATGGGATTATTGGAGTGGATGTTTCCGTGGGAAAAATCAAGGAGGCCATGGATGGGCTTTTGCTTCGTACGATCCTCCTCTCCCTTTTTCTCAGTCTTTTGGGTGCCGGACTTGGGTTCTTTTTAGCAAAACGGATCGTGGATCCCGTGCAAATTTCTATTGGACATTTGACATCCATGACCGAGTTCGACCTTTCGCGAGATCTGCCTCCCCACCTGCTGAACCGGACCGACGAGATCGGCCAGCTATTGAATTCGACCCAATCCCTGGGAGAGACCTTGCGAAAAATGGTGGGGGACCTTTCACAAGGAGTCGAGACCATTAAAAATTCGACGGAAAAATTTGCCACCAATTCAGCGCAAATCCAAGTAGAATCAGACAAGTCCAGCACCCAAACCAGCAAAGTGACACGATCGAGCCGGCAAATCGACAGTAGCATCCGCGAAATTTCGGGATCTACCGCAGCGATGTCCGACAAGGTCCTGACCATTGCCGCCGCAGTAGAAGAATTAACTTCGACCACGCGCGAAATTTCCAAGAACTGCTCCGAAGAATCCGAAGCCGCCAAGCAGGCGGACAAGCAAGCCAATGACGCGAAAGTCGTCATGGAAAATCTGAGCGATTCAGCCCAAAAAATCAGCAGCGTCATCGACACCATCACCGACATCGCGGAGCAAACGAACCTGCTCGCCCTGAATGCTTCGATCGAAGCGGCTACCGCTGGCGCGGCCGGCAAGGGGTTCGCCGTGGTGGCCAGCGAAGTTAAAACCCTGGCGGCACAGGTTTCCGTGGCAGCCGAAGAAATCGCGAACCACATCGACGCTATGCAGGTGCAGACACGCCACGCCATTGACGCCATTCGCTCCACCACCACGGGAATCGACCGCGTCAATACGCTTTCCATGACTGTGGTCAGCTCCGTGGATGAACAAAGCAAAACCATTCAAGAAATCGCTACCACCATTTCAGGAACCAGCTTTGCCGCAAAAGCCATCGCCAAAGATTTGGGATACGCCTCCAACAATCTCAATGACGTAACGCAAAGCATTGCCGGAATTGAAGTCGCTACCGGTAGCGCAGCACGTGGCAACCAGGCCATGAGCGCCACCTCCGCAGAACTATCCAAGCTCGCAGACGAACTGGCCCAGATGGTTTCCAAGTTTAAGGTTTAGCCCGTAACCACTACATTGTTGTAGCAAATACCGTTGTGGCCGTTCCCCTTCAGTAAACCGGGGTCATGGCTTCAGCCTGCTCGCGAAGGTAGGACTCCAAATCCAGTGCAAAGCGTGGCCTGGAAAACAGAAACCCCTGGCCGTATTCGCAACCCATTACACGCAAAGCTTCGGCCTGGTCCGGGGATTCTATTCCTTCGGCGACTACATCCAAATTCATACTGTGGGCCAGCCTGACCACGGCACTGACGATGGCGGGATTCTCGTGGGAACCTAAACGGTCCACGAAGGATTTGTCGACTTTAAGCGTCTGTACCGGAAACTCATCCAAATAGCGAAGAGAAGAATAGCCCGTTCCAAAATCATCGAGACTGAAGCGCAGATGGAGGGCGCGCATCCGCTCTAAGCGCTCCTTGAAGTCTTCGGGGTCATCCATCATGGCCGATTCCGTGATCTCCAGCTTTAATCGTTGAATAGGAAACCCGGTGACCTTGATTGTTTCGCAAATATTGGCGATCAAGTTGGCATCGCGGAATTGCCGCACCGAAAGATTGACCGAAATGAACAGATTCTGTAGCTCCGGAAACTGCTTGTCCCAAACCACCATTTGGCGCAGGGACTCCCGCAATATCCAACCCCCAATCTCCACAATCAAACCGCTATCCTCAGCCAGCGGAATAAAATCCACGGGAGAAATCATCCCGCGCTCCGGATGCATCCACCGCACCAGCGACTCAAATCCGGATAATTTTTGCCCTTCCGATAAGGGACTCCCTAGCTCAACAATCGGCTGAAAAGCCACCACCAATTGATGTTTTTGCAAAGCCTGGGAAAGGTCCCGTTCAAGCTCCATGCGCTCGCGTGCCTTCTGGTCCATGACACTGTCGAACATGGCAATGCGCCGGCCACCTTCCAATTGGGCCTTATGCAAAGCTACCTGGGCATGGCGGATGGCCTCGTCGAGGCTTTGTCCGTCAAAATCAATCCCTGTGCTAATTCCAATGCTTGCACTTAAATACAAGTCTTCCCGATCTGTCCCCAAAAGAAAGGGCCGCAAAAATTCGCGCTCTATATCCGAGGACAGACGAGCTAAGACCTCAATATCGACCTTCCCTGTCATTAACAATCCAAATTCATTCCCTCCAATGCGGGCTAGGAAGGCTTTGCCACAAACGCGTAAAATCCGGTTTCCTACTTCAAATAGAATATGATCTCCCACCATCCAGCCCAGGCTGTCATTGATGCGTTGGAAGCGGTCAAGATTCACCAGCACCACAGAAATGTCTTTGGGGTCATTGCGCCGCATATCTTCTTCTAGGCGCGCCACGAAATTTGCCCGGTTGGGGAGCTTGGTGGCCTGGTCAAAAAGGCGATAGCGCAACTGATCGGCCCGCGAATTTTCCAACTTCTCAAGCGTCACATTGAATTGCCGTGCCAAAACCCCAATGTCATCGCGCCCAGACTCCCGTACCCGCTCGGGTCCCTTCTCCGAACCCACAGCCTCCAAATCCCCCCGCAGGCGTTCCAGCCTGCGCATGACCGATCGATCTAAAAACAAAAACAACACCAAGGCCACCACAACGCAAAGGATCGCCATTCCCTGGGACCAATAAGAGACACCTTGCATCCCCTTCAAATATACAGTCCGTGGCACACGAGCCCACAGTGCGACGGGGTCCAGCCCCTCGATCCGCGACAAGGGCAAAAGGGCATCCACGGAATCCTTCTTTACATAGGTCAGGACGATGTTGGAATCCCGCGAAAGTCTCCCGGTGGGTAACAGCTCGGAAATCCCCTGGCCGCCCGGTGGGGGAACCGAACGGGCATCGATCCGGGTCCCGAGCACCAAAAACCCCTGCGAAGGACTTGTCGGCATCGACAAAGAAATCCGGGTAATCCCTACGGCAAAATAGTCGAACCCCGAAAAAGCAAAACCATTTATGGAAGCTTCTTTTTGTGGACTCCATTTATCAATACTTTCACCGACTTGAGCCAGAAACCCCTCTTCGCACGGTCTAGCGACTCCCGCAGAGTTTAGACAAAGCTGCTCCCGCAAAACCCCTGCCTCATCGAACCTTAGAAACAGTTGTATGCTACGCCGGACAAGCAACTCCTGCAGTCCCGTTTTTCCAGACAGGTAAATATTTTCGTTCCCCCAGTCTTCGGTGGCGTCAGAGAGGGGTTTCGATTTTTCCTGGAGCCAGTCCCGGCTTTGCATGACCGCGACCTGCATCACGTCACGTTCGATCTTTCCAAACTCCCGTTCCAGGTAAACCCGGGCAAGGGCGACCAAGCCAACCGACAAGGTGGCACTGGTAATCAGCACAAGCGCAAATACTTTATAGCGAATCCGGAGTGATTGGAACACTTGCTACCCCCAGGATTCATTATCCTATTTTTTTGCGTGGCACGAAGCCTAAAATTGCTCTACCTGGAATCCTTTTTTTCGCAATAGGCCGAGCACACTCCCCGGACCAACCAGATGGGCGGCTCCGACCACAACAAACATTTTTCGCTTTTTTTGCAAAAATTGTTCAACCTGGGAGGCCATGCGGACATTGCGATCGCTATAAATCCGCTGGTAAAATGGGGAAAATTTGGCGTCGTTTTGCATATCGGAAAGGACTAATTTTTCGAAGCCCAGGGTGTCGCCTGTATTCCAGAAGGCAAACATGGAGTCCACAATCCCATCCAGCTTCCCCTGTTCCCGCAGGGTCCATTCGAGCATGGTTTCTTGCAGGGAATCCGGCAAATCTTTGAAAATGTCAATTTGCTGGCGCACCGTTTCCAGGGCAAATACAGGCATGTTCCTCTTTTTGGCCTGCTGCAGAAAATGCATGTCCACGCCAAGACCTGCCGAAATTCCCGACTGTTCGAGGTCAATGGAATTGATGCGCAATGTCAAAAACCAAGGGCGCATGGGAGTCATGCCCCGAGTGGGGAGATTCCATTCTCGGAACAGGGAGTCCAGTCGTGCAAACAACAGGGGGGAGATGTGCGCCTGCAGGGAATCCCCTTTCGCATACACCCCTTCCGTGGCCATAAGTTTTGCCACTTCGGAAAGGGTGGAGTCGTTGTCCATGTTCAATTCGACCGCGAGTCCCGTAGATCCAGAAAAGGCCTTTTCAATCCAAGGCGCCAATGGATAGAGGCTGTCTGATCCCATGTGGATGGATCCCAGAACCCACACTTGCGAATTCTGGTCAGAGACTTTCCATAGAAAATGTTTTGGATGTAATTGTGCGCCGGAAAGGCCAAAAAAAAGAAGGACCCAGGCCATGACCTGAATCCTTAGTGTGGAAATATTTTGGATCACCGTGCGCCGATAAGGGAGAGCGAAGAAATGGTGTCACCCATTCCAACTAGCGTAATGGGCTTGTCGATTAAAATTGTGGGAACCGCCGCGACATCAAAGGCTTGGCCACGCCAAACGCCAGTGAGCATCAGATCTTCTACGGGTGTGCCGTCGCCTAAGTGAGTGGCGATCGCGAGCAGCTCGGCGAGGGCCACATCGGCGACTTCGCGACCATGCGCCCACAGCAAGTTTTCTTCTTTTTCGATGGACCCGGTACCCGCTTTGGCTGCAGCAATGGTTGCCGCGAGAATCATTCCATCGCGTGTGGTCTCGATGGGGGTTGCGTGGTGTTTGGCCTGAATGGTGACATACATGCCAAAGAAATGCAATTGGATACGCTTAGCCTTGGTGTAGCTGAAGAGCCATTCTAGTGCCTTGAACAACGTAGTGCCATGCATATCACGACGACATTCATCTGCAAAAATCTCTTCCCCCGCAACTTCGAGAATGTCGATCATTTCCTGTTCGTTCAAGCCAATGCTGTCGGCCCAAGGAGCCACATGGTCCAGCAGGTGTTTGCGAATGGCTTTGTCCTGGGTGGAGGCAAACTCAAAATGCACACAAAGTCCCTGATGTTGTTTGCGCCAGGCATCCACAACCTGCATGGATTCGTCTACGCGGGCGAGTCCGGAAGCCCCGTCCAACAAGGGGTGGGAGAGCATCTGGTAGCCGGCGAGGAGAACCGTTTCGACGCCTCGGGCATTTTGAATCAAGGTATGGAAGGCAGGATCGATGGCGAGGCGAAAGTTTTGTGGATCCCAGGTAGCAATAAAGCGGTTGGATTTGGGGCAACGTACAATTTCACCACCGATTTCCAGAGAGCTCCCCTTGTCGAATTCAAGGATCCAATGGATAAGCGGAAGGTCTGCTTCACGGGCGATGCGCGCGGCGGGAGCGGGCTTGCCCTGAGGATCCGCAGATAAAAGATTTGGCCTATCCAAAAAGAGTTTGGCCTGTTGCTCGGGAAGGCTCGCGCAGTGGACGAACACTTGCTTGGCTCCGCAAACGGAAAGGACATTGCCAATGATGCCACCCTGGCCACCCATTTGCAGGCGGTCATAGCCGATGTTGGCGCGCATCCACTGGAACGCCGATTCATCATGCACCAGCCATTCCATGGCGGAACCTGTGGAAAAGCACTTGAGGAAGCCGCGCAACACGTCTTGGGGGACAGTGATGGTCCGGGGGCCGTCAGCCATGAGCTCCTGCAAATCGGCACCGAGCAAAGCCACCCACTTCAGCAGAAGCTCGGGACTGACTTTGATGACCGCATCAATGTTGGCATTGAAGGCGCTGACCACCCCATTGACTTGGCTCATTTTTTGGAGCTGTTGGGGGGCGACCTGGTAGAGGGATTTCCATGTAGAACGAAGGGTTGCATTTTCCATGGCCTAAATATAACAACAGGTGCGATGGCGATAAACCGGATGATACTACCGCCGTCAATGGTATTGCGACATCCAAAGTATTTAAGGATTGCCTGATCAGACTGGCCCTACCGCAACAAGCTTGTCATGGCCGGAAGAGTCGATGTGCTGCCAGTTACGGTTACTGGCAGCTATGCAAAGCTTGGCCACTTAGGGCTTTGCCCCTTCCACACAGTGGAGCACTATCCACTGTGTGGACCATCACCGCACCGGGCCCGAACAATGTAGTAGCAAGCCCCGGTGATGCCCGTGCCGGGCATGACAAGACTGCCGGGCAAGACAACCGGGTATGTGTTTTTATGCATTTGCCCTGGATCAAGCCCCCATGGCCAACTGGGTTTCCAGGACCAGGGACAATTTGCGCAGGTCTCCGCTTTGGGCGTGGACCACCATGTTCAAGCCTGGCGGAGTGGCGAGGGCCACTTCCGGAGGAAGTAAGCTAAACACGGGGATGGCACGATCCTGGTCGTTTTTCACCGGCACCATAAGCTCGAGAATCTCGGAGACTTCCGAGATGGGTGCCTCAGGGCGGTATTCCAAAACTGCAGCACGGTAGGTGGATTCCGCCAGAGCCTTTTTCAGTTCCTCAGGATTGCGCACGGTGGTAAACTGAAAAGAATGGGAAAGGAATAAAAAGTGTGGATCAAAAAGGGTTTTGCCAATCCGGAGAAACAGAGCCTTGGGCAAGGTGGTCGGGTCTTCCACCGGATGGGGAAGTAGCTTGGTTTCAATTCCAAAAAAGGTTGCGTAAATTTTGAGGCCCGAATAAACCGGGTCAAAGAACGCGGGGGAAACACCCGCCGGCAGACGCAGCTCCCGCATGATGCTGTTGGGCACTTCCTGCACATGGTCATCGCACCCGTGACCGATTTCACCGGCCCGCGCGAGAGCGCTGGAGAGGGCTACGCAGTCTGCCAAAAGGCGCACCCCGTCGGGCTTGAGGTCTTCCTTTTGCTCGTATAGCCCACGCTGGTCCGCAATGGTCTTGACCAAATCAGCCGGCAGGCGCCACATCTCCAGCAACAGCACGACGAGCTCTTGCGGATGGAATCCAAGGATTCCTTGAGTGGCCTCTTCAAAGGAGGTTCCGTCCTCGGCAATTTTTTTCAGGATCGCCTCAAATACCATGGGGAAAAACGAGTCAAAAATGAGCACGGCAAAATCCGCCAGAAGCCCAGAAAGAAAGGCCAAGGTGGGATCGGCCAGGCGCAAGTGCTTTCCCAGTTTCTCGGCAATCAGCGCGCGCCCCAGGGCATAACACCAGAAGTCCATGCGCTGGAATCCAAAGGTCACCTTGTCCGGAAAAAGTTCCATTACCTTGAGCCCAATGGAAATGGTGCGCACCTCGTTGAACCCAAGGCGCATGATGGCTTCTTTGGAATTGCTGATGCGCTTGGAGCTTCCAAAGTGGATGGAATTGGCGACTTTCAGAATTGTGGTGCTGAGACTCGGGTCGCCGTTGATGATTTTCGCGAGGTCTTCTGCGCCGGAATTTTCTCCTTGGGTCACCTGCAGGACTTTGGTGATGGCAAAGGGGAAGCTCATCAGCTTGCCGGTGTGCTTGACCATCAAATCAAGCTTGGTACGGGCATCGACTTTAGGATTAATAAGCTTTTGCAGATCCTCATTACGCTCTTCCTCGCGGGATTTTGCGGCTTGCAATTTGGCACCCTCAATGTCGGAACTCGGAACGGAGCGCTTCATGGTATCAAAAATGGTTGCAAGCTTCAGGGGGCGAAGCATGTGTTCAAAACTCCCCGCGACCTTCAAGTCCACAAGCATCATGGGGTCACTCTTGGTACCGTATGTGATCACGGGAACTTTAGCGAGTCGGTCGTTCTTGCGCAGTAGCCGTAGCAAGGCAATTTGCTCCTGGTGTGGTCCCAGAACTTCCAGCAGAATGTAGTCGGGACGGAACTGTAGGATCTGTAAATAATTTACCGAGGAAGTTTTGGCATCATAAACCTGAAAACCGCGTTGGGAAAACGCGGTCAGCAAAATCACCGATTCCTGAGGGTGATTTGAAATTAGGACGACACGGGGCACGCTTACATTTTCCAATTATTCAGGGAATCTAACAAGGCTTCAAGATTAAAAAGTTCCCGGAGGTCCGTTGGTGACATGGAGAGTTGCCAGACCACCCCATTCGTACTTTCTAAAATTTCGATTTTTGGGAAATCCGTTTCTTTTTCCACCCGAAATCCCTTGCGCCGGAGTGCCCGGCGGGTCCACGCCCCAACCACGCCACCTTCCGCGCAATTTACCGGAATGCAACCCTCCTCTTGGAGTCGGAAGCTTCCACTTACCAGGTCAAAAACAACATCTCCGGAAGAGAATACCCGGTCGAAGACATTTCCCAGTGCCAAGGTTTCGGGGACACCGTAATCGAACCCACCTTTTCCGTCGAGCACCAGAATACGGTCCGCGAAGCGCAGGGCGAGGTCCAGGTCATGGGTACTGAGCAAAACACCGATTTTTCGGGTCCGACACAGGGAACGCAACAATCCCATTAAACCCACCCGGTGCGATAAATCCAAAAAGGCCGTGGGTTCATCCAAAAGAATGATCCGAGCTTCTTGGGCCAAGGCCCGTGCGACGGCCAAGCGCTGGCGCTCTCCATCGCTCAGGTGTTCCACGCCACGATCCTTTAAATGCAATGAATCCGTTTGCTCCATGGCGGAAATCACCACAGCTTTATCCGTGCTGGATAGGCCGTCGAATATTCCCGTATGGGGTGACCGGCCCAGGGCCACGCTGTCAAAAGCGCTCATGCCATGGGCACCCGAAAATCGGGTAAGGACAAGCGCCATCTGTTGCGCCCGCTCGCGCAGGGACAGCTCTTCCAGCGGTTTTCCTTGCTGCAGAATTCCTCCGGACAGTGGCGGTAAATGCCCGGCCAGGGTTTTCAACAGAGTGGACTTTCCACTTCCATTGGGACCTACAATACACACAAATTCAGCGGGAGAAAACGCAAGACTCATGGGGCCTGCAACCAAGTGTTTTCGGCCTTTGGAGCCTACATACCCAACCGTCAGCTCCCGGGTTTCCAATAGCTTAGTCATCCAAACGTCCTTGGCCACGCAGCAGGGCCCAAAACACCACGGGAACCCCAATGAGCGCCGTCACGGCGTTCAACGGAAGCACTCCCCCGTAGGATGATAAATTGGTGATCCAGCCGGCCAGAGTAGCGATGATGGCTCCAATGACCATACAGGCTGGTAGCAGAACTCGGTGGTTCGCAGTCCGGAAAATCGCCCGAGCCAAGTGAGGCACGGCGAGACCGATAAACCCCACGGGACCACAGTATACCGTCGTTGCGGCCGTGAGCAAAGAAGTGGTTCCCAAAGCCAGCACGCGATTCCGCCTTACCGAAACCCCCAGGCTTTGAGCTGCCGTTTCGCCAAGCAGGACCGTATTCAAATACTTCAGGGTGGGTAGCGTCAAAAGAATACCCACACCTACTGCAGAACCAAGAATCAAAATTTGATTTCCGTGAACCCGGCCAAAACTCCCGAAGCCCCAGTTCACAAAGGCCTCCAGCCTTTGAGGGTCGCCAAAATGGATCAAAAGACTCACTAAAGCATCTGCGAGGTAACCCACCATGAGCCCAAGGACAAGCAGGCTCACGGAGTTTCGGCAAAAGCGCGAAAGCCAAACCACCAAAACCATAACCAATGCAGACCCGATCGTTGCAGCGCTCAAAATCCCAAACGCGCTCCCCGCACCGACTCCCAGCAAAAGAATCAAAGCCACGCCAAGGCTCGCACCGGCGCTGACTCCCAGCACATAGGGGCCCGCAAGCACATTGCGAAATACTGTTTGCATGAGCAACCCGGCCACCGAAAGGCCGGCACCGGCAATAACCGCGGTCAAGGTTCGGGGAACCCGCATTTGCCAAATAATCAGGCTCTGAACCCCAGAGGGATCCCAAAGATTCTGCCAAGAAAAATCCACCACACCAATGGTCACCGAAAGGGCGACAACCAAAAGCAGAGTCAGGGTGAGCAAGAGAAAAAGAACCGCATTGCGCATGGTCACGCAATCTAGCATTTAGGATCGGTTCTTGGGCTTGGCGGCAGAAGCCGGGGCGTCTTTGGAACGGATATAGACCTCAGGGGGAATGCGGTCGAATTCTTGGATGGCATCGAGCCAGTTATCCATCAGGTCGCGGAATTCCAGTTTGTATAAATGGTGCTTGAGCGTGTCCCCTTCAACCTGGTAACGCACATAGTCCCAGCGAACGACTTTGAGGTCGGGGAAGGCTTGGCGGGAACGGAAGGTGCTATCGGATTCGAAGCGATAGCGGGCCTTGTATTTGGTTTCGCTAGATTGGAAGTAACGGGCGGAATCGGTGTAGGTGTAAGTCGTGGAAGAAAGGGTATCGTTTTTGCCAAATTTTAGCGTTGCATCGAGGAAGGCATGCCCATGTTCCTGGATATTGGTGCGCCAGTTTCCGATTAAGGGCTTTTTTTGGTTCTCCTGCAAGGCGGAATCAACCTTCCAATGGTCAAAATTGGTTTTGTCATAGGTGGCGCGATCAATATACTTGCCGGCCTGAACTGCGCTTTTCAGTTTTTGGGTCGAGTCCTGGATGGTAGTGGTGTCCCAGCTGAGGTCGCTATTCGATTCGATGCTGGCGGAGATGGAATCCAGTTTTGCCTGTAACAATGCATCGGTCAGCTCGGGCAACCGGAGCACATGAAGGGCAGAGTCATTGGTAACGGGAGGAGCCTGGTGCGTGGCCACCGAACTTGATGAGGATGGAGCGCTGGACGAAACCTTGCCCGCTCCGGCCCAGGCGGTGCCAGCAATCAACATGCCCATGGTTATGGTTCGAAACACAGCTGACATCAAAATCCTTCTTAGGAACATTCCGTCTTCATAAACTAGAAATTTAAGGAAAAAAACAGAGAGATTCCGGAATTTTCCGTTTTGACATCGCTTTTCCCTTGCTCTCGTGCAGAAAAAACAGAAATAGCACTATATGTTGTAGCTATTCCGCTGCCTGGAGAAGTCCGAGCTCCACCAGCTGCTCCAGGAGCTTGTCCTTTCGGATGGGCTTGGGTAGGTAGGCATCGCATTGGCTCCGAAAGGCTTTGAACACATTGGCTTTGTCGGCCATTGCGGTTGTCATAATGATTTTGACGGAAATCTTGGGTGATTCGATCGCATCTTCACAGGTACGAATGTGCTTTAGAACCTCGTGCCCATCAATTCCCGGCATCATGATGTCGAGACAAATCAAGTCGTAGGGTTCCTTGTCCTGAATGCTTTGCCCGTAGGCCACAATGGCTTCCTGGCCATTTACCGCAACATGGCAGGGACCAAATGGAGCCAAATACCTTTGTAAGAGCAGGCGACCGACAAAATCATCTTCAACAATTAGCGATTTCATATTCCTTAGAATGTAATTGTTTCTTTTCCGTTTAGTGCAACACAGACCTGGGAAATTCCAAAATTCCTGGGTAAGGAAATTCCGCTTGTTCCCCTGCCCCATCTTATGATACAATCGGATTACTATACCTTACTCTGGATTTGGATTCATGGCTGACCCCCGACCGCAAATTTTTATTGTTGATGATACATCCGAAAATATCCAGGTTCTGGGGGACATGCTGGATGAAGCGGGGTATGTGGTCCGGATTGCCACTAGCGGTCCGGAAGCATTGGAGAGCATCGAAGCCTCACCTCCGGATCTTATTCTCCTTGACATTCTGATGCCGGACATGGACGGCTTTGAGGTCTGTCGCCTCCTCAAGGCGAATCCCAGGCTGCAAGCCATTCCTGTCATCTTCATTAGCGCATTGGATCAAACCGAACGAAAGGTGGATGGATTCCGTGTGGGTGCCGTCGATTACATTGCCAAGCCATTTTACCGTAGCGAAGTTCTGGCCAGAGTCAATACCCACCTGCAATTGGTGCAGGCCAGCGCGCTGAAAAGTGAAATTCAGCGACGCATCGCCCTGGAGAATGTGCTCCGCAACAAAAACGCCGAAATTGAATGCTTGACCTACTCCTTGTCCCACGACCTCCGGAGCCCCCTGGTAACCATTCAATGCTATTTGGGGGAATTACTGGAGGAAGCCCAGACGAGCGGATCAGGCGGCCCCATCACCACCTATCAAAAAATTATGGATGCCACAGGTCAAATGGCGGTGGTAATTCATGATTTGCTGAAAATTTCTCGTCTGGGATTAGGTCTGGCTCCTCCCAAGGCCATCGATATGAATCAGCTGTTCCATCAACAATTGCATGACTTTTCGAACATTATTGCTTCTCGGGGGGTGAATGTCATCCTGGCTCCCAAGTTGCCATCCATTTCGGGAGATGAGGCAAGCATGGGCCTCGTGTTGCATAAATTACTGGAGAATGCTTTTAAGTTTATGGGCGGACAAAATGCGCCGCAAATTGAAATGGGCTACCGAAAACTAGAAAACGGAAACGCCTTTTATCTGCGCGACAATGGTATTGGGATTGAGGCTAAACACCATAAACAGATATTTGGGGTCTTCAATAAGTTAAACAAAAATTCTGAAGGGTCCGGAACTGGCCTTGCCCTGGTCCAGCGCATCATCAGCCTGCATGGTGGCTTAGCCTGGGTGGAGTCGGAAGGGCTAGGAATGGGAAGCACATTCTGGTTTTCCCTTCCACGCAGCGTCACCGGTTATGCCACATGAAGAGGAATGAAATGCAGGGGATTCGCAAAATGAGTGGGCCTGGATCTCTTTTGTTGCTCCTGTTGTTCTTATTGCCTTGCATGGCCTTCGGAGCCAGTAGTTTCAAGGAAATACTCACTCCCCCAGAGCGCGCCTGGCTTTCCCAGAATCAGTCGCGAATTGTCCTTGCGGTCGAAACGGGCTACGCCCCCTTTGTGTTCCTGGATCAGCTGGGGGAACCCAGTGGCCTGGCTCAGGATTACATGCTTCTGGTGCAACAAAAGCTAGGGGTTCACTTTCAGCATAAGCATTTTGCAACCCTGGATGAAATCCTTGTTGCGGTACGCGCAGGAAATGTTCACATTGTCAATGCGGTCACTCAAACTCCTTTGCGCTCCAAGTTTATTTCTTTCACGGATCCATTTATTACTGTTCCCAATGTAATTGTGGTACGCAAAGAGCAAACGGGTAGTTTGCGTGAAGAGGACCTTTCCGGTTGGAAGGTTTCCTTGGTCAGGAGTTATGCCGTAACGGAATACCTCACCCAAAAGGGAATAGGTTTTGAGTCGGATCTGGTTTCCGATGATGCAACTGGATTGTTCAATGTTTCCTTTGGGCGCTCCGATGCCATGGTCATGGATCTGGCTACAGCGTCCTATCTGATTGCGCAGAAGGGCATTACCAACCTTCGTGTGGCAGGCGAGGTTTCCAAAAGCATTCAACTTTCTATGGGTTCCGCCCTTGCCGAACCCATGTTGCAAGGCATTCTCAGGAAGGGTCTGGTGGCTATCTCTCCGGCCGAACGGGCAGAAATTCACCGCCGGTGGATCAATACTTCGAACCAAAGCCTGTTTGTCGACAAACGCGTCTGGTTTGCGATTGCCGCTGTCCTTTTGGTGATCATTGGACTTTTTTCCGGCATCACCCTTTGGAATCGCGCGCTACGAAAGGAGGTTGCCTTGCGCACCGCAGCCCTGGCCCGGGAAAAAGAGTATTTGCGTAAGAGCGAAGTCAAACAGCGGGCCATGATCGAAAACATCGTGGACGTGATTCAAATCATTGATGGCGATGGAATAAACACTTATACGAGTCCCAATATCCACAAATGGTTTGGATGGAGGCCAGAAGATATATACGGCGACCTGGCTTGGAATCACCACCATCCCGACCAGGTGAAGGAAATCGGTAAATTATTCCGCGCTCTGCTGGAGGCTCCTGGTTCTTTCATGAATTTGGAATCCCGTTATCAATGCAAAGACGGGAATTACAAGTGGATTGAAATTTCCGCCGTCAACTTATGCGAAGATCCCGATATTGGTGGCGTTCTGTTGGGATTTCATGACATCACGGACCGCAAACAAGCCCAGAATGAATTGGAGAGGTATCAAAAGCATTTGGAAGTACTCGTACAAGAGCGCACTACGGAGCTTCTCCTTGCCCGCGATGCAGCCAATGCAGCCAATAAAGCCAAGAGCCTGTTTCTGGCTAATATGAGTCATGAAATCCGCACTCCCATGAACGCCGTCCTGGGTTTTGCACAATTATTGGAACGTGACGCCTCTCTTTCGCAATCTGCGCTTAGCAAAGTAGACACCATCTTGAAGAGCGGAGAAAATCTGCTTTCCATTATCAACGATATTTTGGAAATGTCCCGCATTGAAGCGGGGCGAATCCGTTTGAAACCCCAAGGGGTTGACTTATTTGAACTCCTTTCAGAATTGTCTGGGATGTTTCGGTTACGCGCAGAAGAAAAGGGCTTGAGCTTGTCAATGGAAATGACACCGGAGCTTCCTCGCTATATTGTGACGGACCTCGGAAAATTGCGCCAAATTGTAATCAATCTGCTGGGAAACGCCGTCAAGTACACCAAGTCTGGCTCCATCTCCATTTTTGCCCACTCTCCGCAAATAGACCGGGTCATCATTGCAGTGCGTGATACCGGAATTGGAATCTCCCCGGAGGAACAGGAAACTTTGTTCCACCCCTTTGAACGGACGCCAAGTGGAGAGCAAGCCGCAGGGGGAACCGGGCTTGGACTCGCAATCAGTCGTGACTATGCCCACCTAATGGGGGGTGAAATTTCCATCGAAAGTCAGACGGGAGTAGGCAGTTGCTTTCGTTTTGAATTTCCTGCACCCGTAACGAGCTTGGTGCCTGTGATCGCTGATGCTTCATTTCGTACCACCGGCCTGGCCCCTGGGCAAGGTGAAATTCGGATCCTGATTGTGGATGATCAAGCCACCAATCGGGACCTGTTGCGTCAATTACTCGAACCCATGGGATTCAGGATTGAAGAGGCTTGCGATGGTTCCGAAGCCTTGGCAAAAGTTAAGGATTTCATGCCACGTGCTGTGTTGATGGACATGGTAATGCCCAAAATGAATGGAATCGAAGCGACTCTTGCCATTCGTGCAAGGTTTACAGATCCTGTCCCTATTATTATTGGAATTAGCGCCAGCGCCTTTGGCGAAGACCAGGAAATTTTCATGGCTAGCGGTCTCGATGGTTTTATGGCCAAGCCGTTTCGGGAGCAGGAGTTGTTTGGGATGTTGAGCGACAAAGCAGGGGTCCAATTTTTGAATGAACCCCTTGTTCTCTCTGCTTCTGTTCAGGGGAGGAAGCTACCGGACTCCACGAATTTTGCACGGATGCCCGAGGCATGGCGCATTGAATTCGCCCAAAGCATTGCTACCGGAAATATTACCCAAATCCGGAAATTGGGAGAGGAAGCCATGCCCCATGACCCAATCCTCGCCCATTACATTATGGACTCTTCAAAGAATTATAATGTGAAAACCTTGAAAGGGCTTTTGGGCGTGGGTTAGGCAGTGTAAAGATTTTGCGCGGTGCCTAGCCGACCGAGCTAAGCGACCAGCCCGAAGGAGCATCCCCGCACCGAGTTTAACCGGTTTTTTCTTTTCCTTGCGTGACCCTTGGGGTAAGTTCGGGGCCTGCAATCTGGGCTGGGCGTTGGGATTGGGCGGGCAATCGTGGGAGGCGAGCGTAGCCGGCCACAAGGCCGGGAGGATGAGGAATGGAACGGTCGTCGAAGACGGAAAGGCGAATCTCCGTTATTTGCGCCTGTCTGGCAGACAGGGAATACGCAAATGGCGGAGTCGAGCCTTCCAGTGGAGGTCCGATTCCTACGAGCCGGAGCGTCTTGCCCGACCAAGCCCAACGACCAGCCCGAAGGAGCATCCCCGCACCGAGTTTAACCCTCTAACATTTGGTTGATCGCTTTCGCCGCCCGCCGGCCTTCGCCCATGGCCAAGATCACGGTGGCGGCGCCCAAGACGATGTCGCCCCCGGCGTAGACCTTTTCCATGTAGGTTTTGTTGGTGACTTCGTCTACGATGAGGTTGCCTTTGCGGTTCACTTGGAGGCCCGGCGTGGTTTGGGGGATCAAGGGATTGGAGCCATTGCCGATGGCGACGAGGACGGTATCCACTTCCATTTCGAATTCGCTACCTTTAACTTCGACGGGACTGCGACGACCGCTGGCATCGGGTTCGCCGAGCTCAAAGCGAACGCATTCGAGGGCGCGTACGCGACCGGTGGTGTCACCCAAGACACGCTTGGCATTTTGCAAAAAGCAGAATTCAATGCCCTCTTCCTTGGCGTGGTGAAATTCCTCTTTGCGGGCTGGGAGCTCGGCTTCGGAGCGCCGATAGACCACCTTGACGGAGTCCGCGCCAAGGCGCATGGCCATGCGTGCGGAATCCATGGCCACGTTGCCACCACCGAGCACGGCTACTTTTTTGCCTGGCCAAATGGGCGTGTGAGAATTTTCCTTGTCAAAGGCGCGCATCAAGTTGGCGCGCGTCAAGTATTCGTTAGCGGCAAAAACGCCCACCAGATTTTCGCCATCAATTCCCATGAAAATGGGGAGTCCCGCGCCGGTTCCGATGAACACTGCGTCAAAGCCATCCTTGTCGATCATGTCCTGAATTTTGCGGGTGCGGCCCACAACGTAGTTTGTGCGTATTTGCACGCCCATTTGGGTCAGGGTATGGATTTCCTGGTCCACAATTTCTTTGGGAAGGCGAAATTCGGGAATGCCGTAGCGCAACACGCCACCAAGTTTGTGAAAGGCTTCGAAGATGGTAACATCGTGGCCTTCGCGCCGGACATCGGCCGCCACCACAAGGCCCGCAGGTCCGGAGCCAATAACCGCGACCTTTTTTCCGGTAGCCGGCTTGACCGCTGGGATTTTGACTTGGGATTGCTTGCGCTCCCAGTCAGCGGCAAAGCGCTCCAAGCGACCAATCGCCACAGCCCGGTCCACGCTTTTGAGTGATTTTCCGGTGGTGCAGTTTTCCTGGCATTGAGTCTCTTGGGGGCAGACGCGTCCGCAGATGGCGGGCAACAGGGAGGTTTCCTTGATGCGATCGACGGCACCCTGGAGGTCTCCCTTGGCCATAAAGTCGATGAAGCCCGGGATGTCAATGTGCACAGGGCAACCTTCGACGCAGGCGGGCTTTTTGCATTGTAGACAGCGCATGGCTTCAAGCTGAGCCATATCAGCGGTGAATCCTGTGGCCACTTCGTCCTGGCTACGGGCGCGATAGCCCGCATCAAGTTCGGGCATGGCCTGGGCCGGAATCCCTAGGCGGTCCTTGACCTTGATGGGTTCGGTGCGGTGAATCATGGAATGGAGCAGGGCAGATGCTTCAGAATTTTCGGACATAGGTTTAATATTGGGAAAGGTGAATTTATTATTGACTCAAAACATCTGTTGTGTAGGATTATCCACAACTTCCACGCTTGGAAAACTCGTCAGCGAGTGCATCTATTTTGCAGTCGTGACCTTGACCACGAGGGGTTCCCTGAGTCTGGTATTGGGTCCAAGATTCTTTTTCAAAGGATTTGTAGGCCCCGAGCCTTTGCATCATATTGTCGAAATCAACCAAGTGACCGTCAAATTCAGGACCATCAACACACACAAACTTTACTTTGCCACCCACATTCACGCGACAGCCACCACACATCCCCGTACCATCGACCATGATGGTATTCAAGCTGACGAGAGTGTGCACCGCATAGGGTCGGGTGGTTTCGGCACAGAACTTCATCATGATGGGAGGGCCGATGGCCACCACTAAATCTGGCTTGTTAGGCTCTTCGCAGAATTCCTTGAGCGGAACCGTCACCAGGGATTTGCGACCGTAGCTACCATCATCGGTACAAATCACCAGGTTGTCGGCCAGGGCTGCCATTTCCTTTTCTAGGATGATCAGATCCTTGCGGCGCGCTCCGATGATCACATCTACTCGGTTGCCTGCTGCCTTGAAGGCCTGCACAATGGGGTGCATGGGCGCAGTTCCAATGCCACCTCCCACACAAACTACCCGACCAACCTTGGAGACATGGGTGGGAGAGCCCAGTGGGCCCACGATCACGGGAATATCGTCGCCCACTTCCATTTTGGCGAGCTGCTGAGTGGAACGACCCACGGCCTGGAAGATCAAGGTGATGCTTCCTTCGGCGATATCGGCGTCTGCAATGGTCAGGGGAATCCGTTCGCCAAACTCCTCATGAGTCTGCAACATGATAAATTGCCCGGCCAAGCGCTCCTGGGCAATCAGCGGAGCCTCCACGCGAAACTGGAACACATCGTCGGAAAGCTGGGTTTTGGCAAGAATTTTTGGCATGAGCAGAATTTAGCAAATACCTAGGGTCAGGGAGAATCCTTGAGGCAACGGTCCGAAAATCCGTAGAGTTTGTTGTAGGACAAGCCGGCCATATTGGCAAAGCCAGAGAGCAAATATTTGTAGGTGGCTGTGGTGACGCTGTCCTCCTGGGCAACCCAAAAGTTTGCGCTGAAGCCATGGGCGTGGAATCCACCTTGGTAATAGCGCATACCGGCAGGGTAGGCCGAGAAGCCCGAGGAGTTTCCAGTATTAGCACTGGGCGCATCCCAGGGTGGATTCCAATGTATCAACCTGGCATATGACTTTTTGGACGTGCTGATTTGGCCTAAGGGGTATGGCACAGTTCCATTTTCAGCAAGCCATGGTAACCTCCTAGGTAGGCTGCAAATCCATTCATCGGTTATTTATGGCAATCCGCTTCAGTTCATCGTAAGCTCCTTATACACCCATCCCCCTTCGGAGAACAAATGACGCTTAATCATCTCATTCCGTTCACAGCCATTCTGGCTTCTTCCCTCTTTGCGAATGACAAGATTGTGCTAGGACAATCTTGCGCATTGTCTGGGCCGACCAAAGACCTGGGTGTAGAAATGAACCAAGGTGCCTCAGCCTATTTCAAGGGTGTTACCGAAATCCAGCTGAACGTCAAAGACGACAAATACGAACCTGCGATTTGCGAGGCGAACACCAAAGCCTTTCTCGCCGATAAAGTTACCGCACTGTTCGGTTATGTGGGAACGCCGACATCCAAGGTTGCAGTACCCCTCGCCATGGAAGCAAAAACCATATTTTTTGGAGCCTTCACGGGTGCGGGATTCCTGAGCGACCAAAAGGCAAATCCCTTCGCGTTTTCCCTGCGCGCAAGCTATGACGCGGAAACCCAGAACATGGTCGAACATTTGGTGAATGACCTTGGCGTAAAAGAAATTGGGCTATTTATTCAAGATGACGCTTTTGGCGAGGCCGGAAAATCGGGCGTGGAGAAAGCGGTGGCCAAGCTGGCTTCACAGGGTGTCAAAATTGTAGCAGAAGGAAAATATGCCCGCAATACCTTGGCGATCAAGGAGGGTGCGGATAAAATTTCTGCTGGGGGGGCCAAAGCCGTTATTATGATTGGAGCCTATATGCCCTGCGCCGCCGCCATTAAATACTGGAAAAAATCTGGGTTTCAAGGACCCTTTCTGAATGTCTCCTTTGTTGGAAGCGCAGGCCTCGCCGAAAGTATCAAATCGGACGCCAAGAATGTAGCCATCAGCCAAGTTGTTCCACTGCCTTGGGATAAGAGCGTTGCGGTGGTTGCCGAATATCAAAAGGCCATGGGAGGCAAGGATCTCGGATTTGGAACCCTGGAAGGCTACATCGCCGCAAAGACGATTCACCTCGCCATTCAGAAATCAGCCAAGCCAGTGACCTCAGAGACTTTGAAGGCGGCTTTGGAAGGCATGAGCTCCTTTGACCTGGGTGGCCTGGTCGGTAGCTTTGGCGCCACCGACCATCGTGGCCTCAAGTTCACCAACCTCACCAAAATCAATGCCGATGGATCGTTTTCTGTGATCAAGAGCCTTAAGGATCTGTGATATGAATAATTCCAGAAAGATTTCAGGATGGAGCGTCAAGCGCAAACTCTGGACCAACAACGGCGTTTTGGTGCTTGCCCTTTCTCTTGCCTGCATTCTTTCTATCGTTCAGTTCCGTAAGGCCGAGTCGGTCCTCAGCACAAGCACGGGGTCCCTGGTGGCTTTGCAGGGCATTCCGGGGGAGCTTTCTGAGTTGCAATTGGATTTGATTTTGTCGATTCAACAAGCCATGGCTGGCAATGCCCCGGATGTCGCTAAGTTGGCGACTTCGCAAAAAGTAACTTTGGCTAGAATCACAAAAATTGTCGATTCCAACATGGGTCATTTGGCCCCATTGGATCGCTATAGTTTAGCCACCGATTCGGCTGTGGAATTATTGCTCCAGTCTGATTATTTAACTGCATCCGATCTCCTGAACTCCCTTGTGGTGCCCAGTTATGATACGCTAAAAATTCAGATTGATTCCTTAGTGGGGGTGGCCATTTCTGCATCCACCAGTTCATCCGGAAGCCTTCGGACACAACTGCAATGGAGTGCTGCTTTACTTTGGGGAATTCTCGTTATTTCCTTGGTGCTTGCTTTTGGATTCAGTGTATTTATCGCTCGGAAGGTGGTTTCTCCTCTGCAGACACTTGTCGTCTCTTTGGAAAATATTGCGGAAGGCGAGGGTGATTTAACGAGTCGGGTGGAAGTAAATTCGGACGATGAAATGGGTCACCTAGGATCGGCCTTCAACACGTTTGCCTCGCGCCTGCAAGATTCGATCCGTATTTTCGCAGAACACACGCACACTTTGCTTCGCTCCTCCGAGGGTCTTTCGAGGGTTTCGGGCGAAATCCAAGCCGCCACCGAAGAATCCCGTAGCCAAAACCAAAGCGTCGCAGAATTTTCGCAGGCCGCCGCCACCAAGACTCAATCCATGGCAGTTTCGGCTTCCACCCTTTCGGGCGAAGTTCGTCAAATCGCAGGAGCGATTCAGGGAATTAGCGCAAGTTTTGGTCAAATTGCGGATAGTTGCCGAGAGGAATCCACAATTGCCGCTGAGGCAAACCTAAAAGCCGCGGCCACGCACGATCAAATGGCAAAACTGGGGAACGCCGCCCAGTCCATCGGAAAAGTGGTCAATACCATTCAAAGAATCGCTTCGCAAACCAACCTGCTGGCTTTGAATGCCACTATCGAAGCGGCTACGGCTGGAGAGGCGGGAAAGGGATTTGCCGTGGTGGCAAGCGAAGTCAAGGATCTCGCCCGTCAAACCAGCGCAGCCACGGAAGAAATCCGCAAGCAGATCGAAGGAATCCAGGCCTCTTCCCATTTTGCTGTGCAAGCCATGGCTTCCATCGCAGAAACGATTGTCCGTATCGATGTAATCTCCCAGTCCATCTCTAGCTCGGTGGCTTCCCAAAGCTCTGCAATTGAAGACATTTCCCGGGGCATCAAGCTGTCGAGCCAAAATGCAGCGGAAATTGCCTCCAATGTGGAGGATTCATCCAAATTGATCACCGATGTGAGCCGAACCGCAGGTCAGGTCACCGAAATTTCAAATCGGGCATCACAGGGGATTTCCCAGGTCCGCAAAGACGCGATGAACATGGCCCAGCTCGCACAGGACCTGGAGCGGGTTGTGCTCCAATTCAAGGTGTAACTATTCCCTCAAAGCAAGCGCAGTGACTTGGGACCGGCCAACCCGGACCCGAACCAAAGCCAGGCCACGACCCTGGGTGGATAGTTCCAAGTGGTTTACTCCGCTAGATACATTTGGACTGATTTGGTGTGCAATGACTTTGCCGTCAAGTCCAACAAGTTCAATTTGTGCATCGAGGCCACTCAATGCCTGCGGGACGGTATATTCCAAAGCCAGCCACCCTTTTCGTGAAGCGATCTGCAGGCCACTAAGCCCACCGACCAGAGGAGTGGACTGCCCGACGGGGACAGCCCGGATTACGCCATCCACGGAGCCACGCTGCAATGAAACCTGAATAGACTTTTGATCGGAAATATTTTGTGCGTTCCCGTTTAGGACAAGCACCAAATTATATCCGGCAGCTTGGATGCGATCAGCGCCAACAAAAGTCAGTTGCGCTCGCCCTTCTTGGGCAGAGGAGATCCGCACGGGCCATGAAGCACCTTTCAGAGCGGGCCGCATGTCGCGCGACAGCGGATGCGCAATACCACCCAGCGAGAGGGCAAGGCCACCCGTTGGAGATGCGGGTGGTTCGGCACCATCAAAACGGTCGGCGCCTTCCAAGGCCCCGGCTGTCACACCCAGATAGTTCCAAGCATCGCTGGAGCCAATGCCCGAAACCTTCACCTGGACCCGGAAGTCGTTCAGCGAAGCAAAAAGTGGAGCGCCAACCTTGGACAAGCTCGAGGAGTCGACATCGAATGCTGGTGCCGGATCCAGCGCCAGGGTGCCGGAACTCTCCACATTCACCCAGCCACCTTGGAAGGGAGGAATGAAGGTCGCAGGAATATATCCGCCCGAAGCCTTGTCCCACATCCAGAAATCCTGCCCGGTGGGAAGATGGATCGGCCACGACCACGGATTGGAAACCATGTTCCACCCCGTTGCGCCTTTGGCCACCGGAACATGAAGAACCGAAGGCGCCACGCGGATCGGACTGAGCCCAATGGAATCTACCACTTCCGCCATCACCCAGTAGCCACGGCCAGGAAGCGCCTGCCCCAAATTTTCCCGATCGAGGTAGCGCGAGTAGGTGGTGCTGGAGGCCTGGTCGTCCCAGTGGAAGACTTGGGTCATGGATTCGAAAGGCGCAAACGAAGAGGCGGTGTGGCCAAACCCTGTCAGGTACCATTTTCCCGGTGCCAATGCAATGCTCGATTCTGTCCCAACTTCAAACTCGAGCGATTCGGAATTTTTTCCATTGAACCACGTTGCAGTGTATGTGCCTTGTGGCGCAGGCAACCACAGGCGGGAACCTTGGTAGAGCTGGATCATGGTATCTAGCGTATTGCTGGTAATGTTTACATCTAAAATACCGGATCCCGTCAAGAGGACTGCCTGACCTTCGCTACGTACCGCGAGTTTAGTCATCACGATTGTTGCAGAAGACGAGGATTGCATTGCTGATGACGAAGAATACGGTGCTTCAGAGGACGAGGAAGGAAGAACCGATGAGGAGGAAACCTCTAGGGACGAAGAAGACGAAGAAACTTCGATCGATGAAGAAGACGGCGTCTCAGAGGACGAGGATAGAGGAAGCGATGAGGAAGAAATCTCTATCGATGACGAAGACGGTGCCTCAGAGGACGAGGATAGAGGAAGCGATGAGGAAGAAATCTCTATCGATGACGAAGACGGTGCCTCAGAGGACGAGGAAGGAAGAACAGATGAAGAGGAAACCTCAAGCGACGACGAAGAGAGCTCGATCGACGAAGACGACGGTGCCACAGAGGATGAAGAGACCTCGATTGACGAAGACGACGGTGCCACAGAGGACGAAGACAGCGGGGCCAAAATCTTAAGTTGCGTCACGACCGCCGTGGAGGTGGTTCCGTCATCCAATGCAAACAGCATCCGATAGGAGCCGGTGTCGACTGCCAGAGGCGTCAAATGCCAAGTGGAGCTGTAGCCAGAAACAGGCGCAAGGCTTGAGAATGCAGGCGCTGCGAAGCGGGTCCAGACTTCAAAAGCCATATCGTATCGGGATTCATCAAGACCCAGGATCATGGGGACCGATGCGGTTCCGCCAGCATAGGCGTTGGTGGAATCCATGCCCCAGGCCACGATTGTGTTATTGAGGCTGCTTACCTGAATCTGGTAGGAATGAGAACCTAGGAGGGCGACCTCAGGCGGGAGCGCCAAGGATTGCCACATCAGGGTATCGGGGGCTACAGGAACATAGACATCGATCAAGGGAAGACCGGCCAAATCGCTCGAATCCTTCACCACAACCCGCGCACGCGAAAGAGGAAAGCGCGCAAATACCTTGAGCTCACCGATCGCGCCCGCAGCAGGCAACCGAACGGCTTGTCCCATTTGCGAAGCACTCACCAGAACATTGTGGGTGGCCTGGCTTGCTACTAGGCCAAGGCTCCGCTGGGAAATAGTAAAGTTCGCCAAAGACATGGAAATCGCCACGGTAGAGTCCCCGCCAGCGGGCATGGAATCCAGAACGGGCATGGTCAGAGTGGGAGGCGGCTTGAGCGATACCCGAACCGTATCCCAGCTGGAACACTCGCTCCATGCGTTGCAGGCGCGCAACAGGAACCTGCCCGAGCCAACACTGTTGGCTGGCTGGGTCCAATGCAAACTGCCATCGCTTGTCAAGATTGTTGGCAAACTAGTCGCGAAGAATGACGAATCAACCAGGGTCTGCAACCTTTGGGTTTCAAAAGTTGCCACTGCAGGAAGAGAGGCCACATTGGCCCAGTACTTGATCTGCAACAGGTGGTCTTCCGGCGTAGTGGGGCGCGCAAGGTCTGCTCCCTTGGTGTACAGGGCAATGGGATGAGGGCGTGCAATCACGGTCGAGAAACGCGAATAGGAACTGGCCACCCCATCAAAGGCCTTGATCAGCAGGTGCACATTGCCCGTATCCACCAAAGCAGGGGACATTTGCAAAGTCCAGGCCGAATTGGTTTGCTTGGACACGGAAGCCCAAGAAGGAACGGTCTTCACGAGCTGCAGGCGGTGCAGGTAATCTTCAGTTTGTGCCTGTAGTTGGAAAGACATGGATTGTGCCAAGAAGGCGCGGCCGGGGTAGAATCCTGGCCCGGCATAGGCGAGAGAAACCTGATCGACCATCAAATTGGGAATCCCCAAAACCCAGGCGTAGGGCTGGTTCTGTTTGAGGTTTAAGGGCTGCGGAAATTCAAGGCGATGCCATCCCGTATCCCCTGCAGTCACATTCAAGGTAAAGGAATCCAGGGGTGTCTGGTAGCCCTGAATAATGCTGTAGCCACCCATTTCATCCAACATTGCCAAGGAGGTGCTTGGGTAAATTGCGACACGGATGGTGGACTGATTGAAAGATCCATAGACATCAATGGCCGAAAGCAATGCATCCTGGCCAAGCTGGAAGGTTTGCAACACCGCAGATGCGCCATGGAAGCCCGCAGGAACCATAGAAGCATGTGAGGCCACAGGCGTTTCAGCCAAAAGGGAAATGGAGCTTAGCGCCAAATCACCCGCATCGATATCCGAAAGCGTAAGACCGACAGACGAAGACTTGGTTGCCTGGATGGTATCCACCTGGGAATTGAGCGTGGCTTCGGGAGGTGTGGATATATATACCGAAACCGTGTCCCAAATGTCACAAACTTCCTGGCTCGGGAAGCAGCGCTGGATCTGGAAGCGCCCCACCCCAGCCTGGCCGATGGCGGGAGAGACTTGGAGCGACGTCCCCACAGGAAGCAAAGGGTTCCTCATGTAATCAAAAAGAGGAGCATCTGCCGAAAGTGGGGAGAGGGTGTATTGGCGCGGAAGGGCGGTCGATTCGCTGAACCAATTCGGCACAATGGTCGCCGAATCCGAGCTACGGTTGCGCTTGGCAACCCGGACGCTTGGGCCAGGAACAAAGGCAGGCACGGGAATCACGGCTTCGCCTGCGTTCACAGTCAAGGTCTGCCGGGTAACGCGATGACCATCGTCGAATTCCAAAAGCAAAGGCATATCGGATCCGTAGCTATTTCCATCGGGAATGAGGAGCAGGTGAGCCGTGTCTCCGCGAACCTTTTCCACGGAAAATCCCGTATTTAGGGAAATGCTATCTACCAGAAGCACCGAGGACTCTACATCTAGATTACTGGATATGCCGTATCCAGAGAAGTTTACTGGACCCTGGCCGGCATCGACCGTGCAGAAAAACCCGAGCTGGTCAGCGTTCAGGGGAACGGCTACCATGGTGTAGGGTCCCCAAGGCAGGTAATGATCGCCACGAATATCATAGTGGGACACGCCCTGTGTCGCTCCAAATCCAGGAACGAACTGCTGAAACACCATTGTAGTTGTGTCTGGATTGAAATTCGTCAGGTCTCCATAATAAATTTTCATAAGCATGGGGCCTTCGTATCCAAAGCCCGCATCAATGCTCTTTAACACCCCTCCGCTAGTCGTTTCACCCGAAGGCACAAAAAAGGAGGTCCCCATCCAAGCGGCGGTGGTGGGCGAACAGGTCGTAGCGGACGGTGGTGTGAAGGTAATGGGATAGTGCGCGTTCCACAGGCGGAAGCTCACCGAATCCTGGGCATCCACCGTCAGAGGAATGGGAATTCGGTTGTCGGCATAGGCCACGATAGGATAGGGGCTTGGGGGTGGTAAAATCATTGCGGGGGCCTGGTCGGCGCGGTAGATGACGCGAACGATGGTGGTATCCAAGGAACCACGCAAATCCGAAAGAATCAAGCGCGCAGAATCCTGTTCGCCAACGAAAGGCGTGCCGATGTTCTGCACAAAGAGATAGCTGCAGGAATTCTCATCGTAGCCCTGGGGGAGGGCTGAAAAACGGGCATTACCTAAGGTGTCTACGCGACAGGCCAGTCCATCAATATCCAGGGTAGCCTTGTTAAACGTGACTTGTTTGCCTTGCCCCAGGGGAAGGAAAATAGGATTTGGAAAGTCTGCAATAATCGTGTCACGCTGGTTTTCCAAGTCCAAGGAAAAATGAAGGAAAGACAGGTTTGGGCCAACTTGTACTGCATGAACGTAATCCGTAGACTTCCATAATCCGATATCATTGATCCAGTAAATAGCGCCATCTGATCCAATGCGAATCTTTTGAACCGAAGTAGAGGAGAGAAGCGTATTCACGGGAGCAGAGCCCAAGGTGTCCATCTTGACAAATAAGTTCGAATTACTGTCAAATGAATACAAAGTATCCTGAGCCACATTGAGGGCAAGACCCACCAAGGGCTGGGTAGTGGAGGAGAACAACGTAGTCATGGGACTATAAGCCAGAGCAACGGAGCGTTTGCGAATAATCGTTGCACCGGCCTTGGTGCCCCGCACAAATACATTCCAATAGGTGACGGCAATATCCTCAAAACTCATGTCGTTTTCACCACCAAAGTCATATGGGTTGGCCTGGGTGTAGGGACTATTGGCACTCCAGTTTTCCATTTGGGAAAACCCACTGCCATCCAAGCTTGTTCGGTAGATTACACTTCCACCGTCCATGGAGACCATATCCTGGTAAACAGAGCCCCCAAAATTGCCACTCCAGTAATTATCCAATTGGTTCTGAGGCCCTTGACCTCCAACTAAGCCGGACCAGGATGCGTTCGCATAGACAAACCCATCCAAGTTTTGACCCAGCACGGTTCCGCCGTTCCAGCGGGCCACCATGGCTTGGCCAGGACCAAGATTGGCTAGCGAGTCGTAATGCCCCGTCGCCAAGTCGATGCGATATAGATAGTTTTGATCCGAAATGGCATAGGCCTGCGCACCGGAGCCCGCTTGCACGGACGACCACCCAAACAGGGAAAGCAATAGCGCGAATCCGAAGGTTCCCAATAATTTAGAGACCATGATTCCTCCCAAAAAAGCAATGATTAAGCAATTTTAGAAAAATCCAGACATGAAGCAGGGCGGGAGGTGACCCCCGTCATGTTTGGGTGTCTTGTTGGCCTTATTTGAAGACGGCAAGCGCGCTGGACTGCACAGACCCGATCTTCACCCGGACCAGCACCACGCCCCGGACATGAGCCCCTAGGCGCACTTGGTTTTCACCCCAGGCAAAGTGGGATGAAACGCTTCGCGCCAGGATGGATCCATCGGCACCGATCAGCTCCACCAAACCCTCCGACCCAGCCAAAGCCACGGGCACGGTAAAGGAAACTAGGGCTGTTTTGCCGATTTGGCTCACCTTGGGCTCCCTAAGCCCCGCCTCAGCAAGGGCGGAACCGGTGGGAAGCGCGTAAACAGTCCCTTGCACGGATCCACGTCGCAAAGCCACCTGCACGGGCGCGTCATCTTCGATGGCGTAGGATTTCCCCTCGACCACCAGAACCAGATCCCAGCCTGCAGACCTTAAACGATTGGCCCCGGAAAACTGTAAGGTTCCCAATTCTTCCCGGGAGGCGGTCAGACGCACCGGCCAAGAAGCCTTGGAAAGCGAAGTCCGTAAATCCCGCGCCAGAGGGTGGCTTGGATCGCCAAAAGAAAGCGCCACTCCACCCGCCGGGGACGCCGGAGGCTCGAGCCCATTTTGGACACGGGGACTCACGCCAAAGAAGTTGAATTCGTCCACGGAAGACCCGGCCGAAAGTTTCGCCTGGACCCGGAAATCCGCAATCGAGGCAAACAGCGTTTTGGCCAATGAAGGCGTGTTTGGCCCGTTCTGGGTGAAGTCCGGAGTAGGATCAAGCGTCAGCGTATCTGCCTGGGGCACATTGACCCAGGCCGCCATGTAAGGGTTTATGGTGGTGGCGGGGCGGTACCCCAAAGTCAAGTCATCCCAGGTCCAGAATTCCAAATGAGAGGTGTCTCCAGCAAGCTTCAAATCCGCCACACGAATCGGCCAGGACCAGGGGTTCGAAACCATGTTCCATCCGGTTCCGCCACGTGTTACCGGAACCGCCAGAGGCGCGGGCATTTGGGAAACCGGAGCCAGGACCATGGTATCCGCCACTTCTGCGAAATACCAATAGCCGAACCCAGGAATGGAAGCAAGAAGATCGGCCCGCCCGACATAGCGGGAAAACTCTCCCGGAGTCCGGTTGTCATCCCAGGAGAAAACCTGGGAGGCAGGCTTCAGAACGCCAAAGTCGAAGGCTTGACTTCCAAAGCCAACCAAATACCAGGCATTCGTTTTGGGAGGGGCATGCACCTCCATTCGCACTTCAAACGGCATTACTGCGGTTTTTCCGCCCAAGGACCAAGTTGCCATGTATTGCCCCACCGGTGCAGGAGCCCAAATGAGTTTAGATGTATCCATCACAAAAGTCGAATCCAGGGAATCTCCTTTGACCTGAATCGAAACCTGGCTTCCCGCCGGAAGGGGAACATGAACCATGAACGCAACAGCCTGCCCCTGTGAAACAATATTGAAGGGCTGCATGTTGCTACTGGACGAAGAGGATGAAGGCGAGGAAGAAGAGGAAGAAAAGGGATAGGACGAGGATGAAGAAGAAATGGAGATTCCAGGTACCAGACGCAATTCGCGAATTTGCCCGGTGGAAGCGACGCCGTCGGTCGCAGAAAACAAGAATTTCCAGCTTCCCGTATCTGAAGCAAAGGGCCTCAGCTGCCACTTGCGGGAAGACTTGGTATCGGTCATCAGGTTTGAAAAACCAGGAGGAGGCATGCGCTTCCAGATTTCAAAAGCCAAATCCTGGGAGGTCCCCAGTCCTTGGAAATACGCATCTCCGGAAGCAAATGAATTCAAGCTATCCACACCCCATTGCACCGAATCGGTAACGGCCGCGGAGCGGATTTCCAGCTCGTATTGTTGTCCGCCAGGCAGGTAAACATCCATGGGCACCACCAAAGAATGCCACTGCAGAACGCCTGAAGTCACCTTGGTTATGAAGTCAAATCCATAGCCCATTCCTACGCCCCCCGAACCTAGGAGCGAGGAAACCTTTACCTCGGCGTAACTGGAGGGGAATTTGGCGAACACCCGAATTTCACCCGGACTCGCTAGCGAATCCAACATGAAGCTCTGCCCAGCCAATGTGCTGGTTACCGTGCGGTTGCTATTGCTCTGTCCGGTCAAGTACTTCAAAATGCGGTGCCCAACCTGAACCGAGTCGATGTCATTCAGATCTGGATCGCTGACGGAAATGGTGAGCAAAGTATCCTTGAGAGTCTTCAAAGAATCCAGAGAAGGAATCACCATAATGGGGGCTTTTTTGAGCGTAACCCGAACGGTGTCCCAAGGCGAACAGACATTGGCCGAAGCGCACGCGCGAAACAGAATTCTTCCCGAGCCGCTGGTGTTCGCGGGTTGAACCCACTGGAAGGATCCGTCCGAAAAGAGGGAAGGCAGGCTTGAGCCGAAGAATAGCGAATCGGTCCGCGAGGGTGCTTTTTTATCCATGACGGACCCATTGGGAATGGCCATCATGTTCACCCAGCCTCCCACCCAACGCTCCGTTGCCACAGGAGTCACCGCAAAGCGCAAATCCGGACCTGCCACAAAAGAGGGTGCCACGCTGGAGGGCAACACCGTGACCTGGATGAGGGAACTGGAACTTCCGGTTCCGTCTGTAGCGCGAACCACCATCGTATATGATCCTACCTGGCTGCCACTTGGGCCCAAATGAAATTTCCATGAGCCGTCCATTGCTTTATAGGCATTGGCAAACATGGGTTGATTTCCCTCTACAAAAAGGCGATGGGCAAAATCCTTGTTGGCCTGCAGAGGAGTCGTCACCTCCAATTCCGAGGCAAAAGTGCTCCCAGGGATCGAGTCGGGGACCACATTCCACGTCACCGAATCCGAGGTGGAATATGGATCTCCAAGTACCAGCGCATAAGCTACGCCGGAATCCAGGTAGTTTCCCATGTTGGTGCTCAAAGTGTGCCACCGGTTCACATTTGCGGTCACGGGTTGATTGCCGAAATACATTTGGCTTCCCCCGGAAAAGCGGTCAAAACTCCCCGCATTGGAAATCCTCCAGAGCGACACGGGAAGAGAGGACGTGGTGAACATGGCATACACTTGCATGTCCCTCAGGAATCCGGATTTTTGGGCAATGAACGTTTGTACGCAAGATTTGCAGGTCAGGGATTGAACTCCCACACCCGTCGCAGATGCGGTACTTTGCAAAGCCGTGGTGACCTGTAAAAACGTCGAGTCTCCCAGATCCGGATCCGTAATGGTTATGGGAAGATCGTGGACAACGCCGGCCTCCAGCGTGTCAAATCCTGTCATGGAAATGGTCGGGGGCGTAGAAATGGTTACGGTAACCGTATCCCAATTGGAGCAGGCGACGGTGTCAGAATGGCAACGTTGGATGCGAAAACGCCCCTGGCCCGTGGCACCTGGATTTGCGGACAGCGAAAGCTCTCCGCTTCCGGGATTCAGCAAGGGCGCACTGGCAAAGAAATTCGAATCCAAAATTTCCGTGGAGTATGATCTTGGAAACCAGGGATACTCTGTATTCAGCCAGCCATAAAGGAGGGCGGAAGGACTCAGGGCCGATGCCCGGGAGGCAATGCGCACGGTAGTCGGAGTCAGAAAATTCGGAAACGATCCGGCACTCACATTCACGGTGATTATTGCAGAAGCTTGGTCTGCGCCATCAAATGCGATTACGTGGATCCTTTGCGGAATTCCGACCTGGGATTTGGTGGGAAGGATTCCAATCTGGATGGAGTCGGAAGTGGGATAGGAAAGACGCCTGGCCCAGGAAGAGTAATTGTCGCCAAGGCTCATGCCAAAAAAGAGATCATGGGTGACTGTTGCCGGATTGGCACTGGAATAAAAGCCTCCCTCGGCATAAGTCCCGGTGGTGTCCACACAAAGTCTACCACCCGAGGCTTCCATGGGCGTGATCACGAGGGAGTAATTGGAAAGGCTAGAAAGATTGGGTCCATCGCTAACCGGCAACACTTGAACATTCTGGGAAAATTGGGGCTCCACAATGGTGCTCCAAAGGTCGCCCATCATTCCAGGAACATAGCTTGCAGTATTCACAATGGAAACACGAACCGGAACGGAATAACTCATGCCCAGAATCAACTGCACCAAGGTTCCAGAAGCCTGAGGCACAAAGGATTGAGCAGCCCAGGAGACATTTTGAATGGCGCACAATGTGTCCAAGGGGGCATTCTTGACTTTACCGCTTTCGACCCAGGATTGCAAAGTGCGTTGATCATTGGGCTCCCAACTCACCGTCCCTTTGATTAATCCGTCGTTATAGGAATTCGCCGCATAAACACTGGGAATGGTGAGGGTGGGAGCCACATTGGAACCATAAGTCCAGTTGACCAGCATGGTATCGCGACCACCGCGCGGATCGGCCGATATATATAAAACCGAATCACCCTGGTTGGCCAGTGCCCCAGCGACATTCTGGTTGAACATTAAATTGCAGGGATCTCCGGAAAGAGGGTAAAAAACGCCCCGCACGGCAGACAGCGGACTGATCAGACAGGACAAGGGATCCATGTCTTCCTGCATCTGACCAATGGTAGGCAGACGGAATAACTTACCCAGAGGAACAGCCCTGTTCACTGTCATCCGCTTCGAAAAAAAGTGTGATCTCTTATTCTGTTCGTCTAAGCCAAAAGCCACAATGTCAAGGCCCGCAAGGACCAGAACCCCTGGCGCGCCATTTTTAGATTTCCAAAGTCCATTTTGATTGGACCACCAAAGCGAGCCATCATCTCCGATCCTCATGTCGCTGACGGAGTCCGTGCCAATGGTAGTCGCAGCAAGGGTGTTTCCGCTGATGGATGTTTTTACAAAGAGTTGCAAGCCCGGATCAAAGCTCCACAACGTGTCTCCACTCAAGTCCAGTGCCAGCCCCTCCAGCCTGCGGAAAGCATCCGCACCATTCAGGAGCGCACCCATCTGCGCTCCCCACGAAGAAACCACTGAAATGGAACTCGCGGAGGACAAGGCGTTGTATTGCAAAAGGTAAAGATTCGTGTTGCGAACCGGTTGATAAGCCATGTCCACAGGAATCATTGGATTCATCGGATCATTTGTCCAAATGGTATCCATAAATCCATTATATGGATTGACTTTTATGAGGGCCGTGTTCCCGCTCGGTTGTGCGCCGAGGACAAAAAGACCCGAAATATCAAATTCCATGGCCTTTGCTGTGTTTCCACCAATAAGAGCCAAGGTATCGAGCTTAAAAGAGCTTGGGTAGGGGAATAGCTTTTTTAATCCCGAAATGTCCTGAGAAAAAACGGTGACGCCGTTAGTAAAATCTAGAGCCAAAGCCTTAGAAACATTGGTGCGCGGACTCATGAGGATTTCGCGGGTTCCCAGCGTGCCGAGAGGCAACCGCTCCATGGCGCCATCCGCCTTCAAAACATAGGCAAAGGGTGCGGCATTGTTCGCCGATGAGCTGGATAGAAAAGCCATGGATGACGAACTTGCTTGGGTATCCCAGGCAAGCACAAAGACAACCAAAGCAATCAACAATTTGCAGAATTTCCCTGTCATACGCGAACCTCGGTAGAGCCCTAATCAGAATCATAGGTTATTATACCCTATCTGAACGCTACTGTTTCAAGTGGTGCAACCTGGAATAACAAGAAAAATAACCTGACAAATGTCACTTTTTGTCAAATTTATGAAGATTTTCGGAAAATTGAACCCGCTAGGGGGAACCTTGCGGTGTGACGGGACGCACGTAAATGTGGGGAAAAGTTGACCTACCAGGATTCGAACCTAGACAAACAGAGTCAGAATCTGTTGTGCTACCATTACACTATAGGTCATCGACTGGTCGGTTAATTTAGTAATCCCACGCAATTGGGTCAAGATCAAGGACTTGGAATTGCGGGGAGCGTGTAGGTCACAAACTGCATTTGCTGCAAAGCTCCAGGGGACAAGCCCAGGGTGCTGGTGTTCTTGACCATGGCTTCGAGGCTTCCCAGAGAATCGGCGAAGGTTGGCCACAGGAAGGAGTCGCCGGGGTAAAAGACCAAGGTTTGCACGCCTTTTGGCAGGCCGGTCAGCTCATAGGTATCGCCCACATTGATATCAACATAACGACTAGTGCCTTGGATTCCCAAGCGGAAGTGGGAGCCAATTTGAATCCAATTCCCCAGCTCCGCAGTATATAGCAGCTGCCCCCGTAGCGTGGCCGGAGCTTCGAGCGAAATGGTGTCGATGGTATTTACGCTGTCCGAAAGGCCTTTTGCAGACAACCCCTTGAGGAGGCCTACGCCCACAATGGAATCGTCCTCAAAGCGAAGTGCTTCCAAATTAAAGGCCCCCGTTGCCGGAACGGGAAGACTCCAGACGCCGTGGGCGTTGGTTTTGGTCCACACGCTGTCACTGGCAGGAAAATCCACTTGACCAAGATTGTCAAAGGCGAAACCCAGAGAGTCGGAGACGACGCGAACCTCAATATTGGGAAGGGGCTGGCCTTGTAGCGAAACAACAACGCCGGTCATCATGTGCCTGCGGGTCACAACGCTGTCTGGCTTTAGCCAGGCAAAGCTCTTGGGCAGCTGCCACTGCATTTCTTGGGCGTAAACGGTGTCTCCATCGGGGAAATCCATGACCACACGTTGCACCAGGCTATCCAGCGGAATCCCCGCCTCGATGAGCGATTGCATTAGGAATTTATCTGCTGGATAAATGACAAGCGTCTGCAGTCCAGGAGGAATTCCGTCCAAAGTGAAGGAGCGATTCACCAGGACAGGAATCACTGCGCCCGAGTTTTCGATGCCTACGCGGAACTGGTCCGAGAACTGGTAAAGCGGGTTTTCGCCCCGGATGTACGAAAGCTTGCCGATCAGGGTGGAGGCCTTGCGCAATTGCACGGTTTTTACTGTGTCGGCGGAAGCGCCTGCGAGAGTAAGGTCTGTGAGCAGCTTGGCCTGAATATGTTCCCCGCTGTTTTGGAAGTCGAAACTCAAGGAAAACACCAAGCCAGAATCGACATTTTCAAAGCTAAATTCGCCTTTGGTTCCGGAGATGGTTTCGCGGAGCTGCGCGGAAGTGTCGTCCGTATTCATGGCGATGCGGGCTAAATTCGACGATGTGGTCCAGGCCAGAGGATCGCTGACCAGGCGGACCCGCGCACCCGAGACGGGCTTGCCAGCCGAATCGACCACGACTCCGGCAACCGTGTTTTCGGTGTCGGTGGCCGTGCCCGTGAGCTTGGTCTTTCCGCAGCCACCCAACAATAACAAGCCCGCGAGGCTTGCCGTGCTAACGGACCGAAGGCAAAAAGCCACGCTCATCCTTCTTTTTCCTTGCTGAGTGGAAAGAACTGAATATTCAACTGGCAAACGAGGCGCTCATTTTCGTCGGAACGCACGATCTCGATTACCTCTCTACGGAATATATCAATCTTATGAATGATGCGCTCAAGTCCCATGGGAGAAACACTCATGGTGGTGCAAGAAATATTGCGCCTTTCGCGACTGAAATGGCCAATCGCCTGCTTTCCCAGGTCCACCATTTCTTTTTGAAACTGGTGCACCATCAGGGGATCGACTTCGGAACCGGAAGAAATGGTGTTGTTGCGTGAACGCCAAAAGCCATCGCATTTCTCGATTAACTCAAGACTTGCGAGGAGCTGGATGGCCTGCTTGGCCTGGGGCAATGAAATTCGTGGTGCCAAAAACAAGGCGAGATCTTGGTAGTTGTCGGTGATGTTAAGAACGCCAAGGGATTCGCGGACCGCAACATAGTACCACTTACTGTAGTACTCCCGTTGGTTGCGAGTTAGAATCTTCATGGAGCGGGGAAGCATTCCCGACATTTTTTCAAAAATTTCTTGCTTGGACTCGGGAGAGCCTGCGTGGGTGTAATCCACCATCAATTGGAAATAAATAGCCTCTTTTTCGCTGAGGCCCAAGGATTTTGCGAATTTGGATACCAGTTGATCGGTAATGTTTTTGCGACCCTTGACCAGATCCAGATAAAGGCCAGATGACGTATAACCCGCTTTTTGAGCAAATGCCCGGTAAGAAAAGTACTTATGAGCGGACTTCCGGTATTCGTAGAAGTCCTGCAAGTATTTTCTGTAATTGTAGTAGCCGAAGATATTCATGGGGGTTCTCTTTCTTAAACATAGGAATTAATCCACAATATTTGAGAACACTTGCAAATGCTTTTAGATGTATCGAATTTTGACCAGATTTACCTAAATATCAATAATTTCAGCACTTTGAATCTAAAATAGCCCTAGGAGTGAGAACGTTTTGAGAACACTTCTCTATTCCAGACTGTACTACTCTGGGCAATTTGAATGTAATTTACGAGAACAAACCAGGTCCCAAATCCCCAATCCCCAAAATAAAGTCCGCTAGGTTCGCCCGGCGGACTTTATTATTTCTTTTGTATGAAATGGTAAAAATTCAGCTCGAGTATTGGTTTTCCTTTTTGCTTTGCTAAATTCGCATGCGCTTCCAACCAAGGAATTTTATGCCGAAAATCAAAGAACAAGTCGTTACCATCGATGCCCGCGGGTTTCTCCGCTTCGTCGCAACCTCCGCCACCGAGCTCCTCGCCAAGCAACTTTGCTTTGTTGACATCTTTGTCGACCGCACCGGCAAGCGAATTGGACTCAAAATGGCCAAAAAAGAGCGCCCAGGCTCTTTCCGCCTTCTGGACCACGGTGGCCGCGCCCTCGTTTTCATCAAGGGCGCCTTCAGCGAGGCCAAAATGGTAGCCAAGCCAGGGCACTATCCCTACACCCAGTCCGAAGGAATGACCATCATTTCGGGCAAGTCCACCAAGACCGGTGCTTGGGAATTTTTCCCTTGCCGCAATTCCGCTTCCATTCCCATGGCCTCTCTCGATGCCCGTGGCACCTTGATTTTGGATCGCAATTGCACATCCGCTCTGGAAATTCCTGCTTTCGATACAGCAAGCTCCGAGTTTGACGCCAAAAAGAAAGAACTCACCCTGACTGTGCTCAAGAAAAAGGGCGACTTGAATATTCGGGCTGTAGGCAGCCACGCCAATATTTCCTTAATGGGCACACTAAGTTCCTTTGGAATTCCCCTTCCCAAGAAGAGCGTACGCCTAGTTTGCACACTCAAGGGTCAAACCGTCAAAGTCAGCCTTGCAGATCTTGCGAATCCCACTCGCTAAGAAACTCGCGAACAAAGTCTTCCAAAAAGCGGTGCCGTTGGGTTGCCGCTTTTTTTGCGCTCCCGGTCTGCATGCGATCCCGCAGTAGAAGGAGCTTTTCAAAAAAGTGGTTTAAACTGGGACCATCGTCTCCGTGGTAGGATTCTGCATCCGAATGGAGAACAGGTGGTCGACTTGGGTCATACATGGGGCGACCTTTGCGGCCGCCATACGCAAAGCAACGGGCAATTCCGATGGCGCCCATGGCGTCAAGCCGGTCCGCATCTTGAACCACCTGCCCTTCCAAGGTTCGCATGGGTGTGCGGACTCCCGCGCCCCGGTAACTGACCCCCTCTGTGATCTCCATCACATGCTCGAGCTGGGTGGCATTGAATCCAGATTCGACCAGGATAGCCCGGATTTCTTGCTTTGCCGCCGTGGGATCCGGATGTAATTTGCGGTCCGCGACATCGTGTAAAAGTGCGGCCACGATGACGACATCCAAATCCTGGCAACCCTCGCTGCGCGCAAGGCCACAGGCCGTTTTGCGCACCCGGTCGGCATGGAACCAGTCATGCCCGGAAGCGTCCCCTTGCATGTGATTACGCACAAATGATTCCAATTTTCCGATATTGACCGCCATAAACACATTCCTTGAAAATGAGCACAGAAATTTGTGAGCTAAATCACAACCCCATTGAAAGGCGCTGGGATTAGATTCTCAATTTAGCTATGATCTCTGCATTCATCTTAGGAGAACAACATGAACATCAAACTAAAAACAATCATCAGCCTCGCCGGCGCACTTTCCATGGTCGGTTGCGGGCTTATCTCGGAAGATTCTGGCACCGCAACCACGGGCCCAAGCCCGATCGCCATCGTCGTCAAGCCTGCGGATTGCTCCGAAACAACAGACGCAACCGACAAGGCTGCGCTTTTGGCCGCCAACCAGGCCGCCGAAGCAAGCATCGAAGGCATGGGCGACGGCCTGTCCGCAAATCAGTGGGGCGACATCAACGCCAGCGCCCCCACTTCAGCGGCCGCACAATACCGCGCCATTCTAGCCAAACACCCCGGTGATTGTGGCGCACAATTTGGCCTGGCCATGACATCCCTCGCCAATGTGGCCACCGATCCCGACCTGGACGCAGCCATGCAGGACTTGGATTCCATCAACCAGAGCCAAAACGGCGAAGTGGCTGCGATTTCCTACAAGGCCTACCTGAATTCTTCCCCCGAAGAGCTCCCCGGGGCATTGTACAAGGTTTCGCAGGCCACTAATCAAGCAAGCCCCGTCACCGTAAGCCGCATGCAGGAAATCGTGGCGAAATCCATTTTGCCACGCACAGATTCGGCAATCGGCTATTTGCAAAATGTCATGGAGTACGACAACTTCAAATACGAATTCACCGTGCAAAAAGGCACCCCCGATCAGCGCCTGGTGCAGCTTGACAAGGGTGAAGTGGGTCCCGCATTAGCAGCCCTCAAGGCCATCAAGGCTCTCCTGGTGGTATTTGTCTCCACCGAATTGGATGTCAGCCAAAATGGCAACTACGATTGGATTAGCACCTTGACCGAAATCCGCTCCCGGGATTTTGACAACCTTTCCGCAGAACAAACCGCAGCACTTGACCATGCTGTTGGCCTGACCGGTACTTCCAACATGTTCTCCACCATACGGCCCGCATGGCAGGCAGAGTATTCCGCCATTCCGACCTTGCTCAATAGCGCCATCGATGATCTGCAGAATGGCTTGCGCTACGGCATTAAAGAGGCAGCCTTGGATCCATCGGTCCAGGAAAATGACCTCTATACCGTTGGGACCGGCGATGCCGATTTGAGCATCACCGATGCCCAGACAGCTATCGACAATCTGGAGCGTATCCACAAATACCTGGAAGGCAACGTCACCATCAAGTACAATAGCGGAACCGAATCCTTAGTTCTTAACATTCCCAAATTCTTCAAGATCTACAATGGATTCCAGGACTACCTGCCCTACCACAAAATTTTGCCCTACACCCAGTGGAACGACACCATTTCTGCAGACACCAGCTGGACCACCGGGTTCTATCCTTTTGATCCCGAGTGGGATGATTTGGGAATGGAACTGGGTAATTTGATCAGCGTGGCTTTGTACAAGGGCACAAGCTCGGTCTCTTACTACAACACCGAATACATTTACAATGCGGACAACGGCTTCGATGACGAAATATTTACCGCCATCATGTCCAATGGTGAATCCGTGACCCTTGCCCCAAGCCTGACGACTTGCCAGGTAACCGCAAAAAATGCCACCACCACAAAAACGGTTACCTTGAAGGGTTGCCGGGTCCAAGCGGGTGAAGTAGAGTATGTAAACTGGATCGATGCGGTCACCCAAGTGCCTTTCGTATTTACCGATGCGAGCGGTAAGGAGACATTCGGAAAGAACATCGAAGGCGAACTCGAAGTTATCGCCAGAAACGACAATCTGGCCTCCCTCGGCTCCAAGATCATTTTCCCTGATCCGACCTTCGGTGGTGTATTCCCAGGCCAAACCAACGCCTCGCTTTGGACAACGATTGCGTCTCTGGATGGAGTCCACGTCCGTCGCGGCGAATGCAAAAACCCCAACGATCCTGCAATCGAATATGGATCTAGCGGTGAATGCTGGGATGGCTACAAGCTTCCTTCCAATCCCTCCGACCTTGATGTGTTAAACTACTACTTTGACTGATTTGTTCATTCGGACCATGGCCGTTATGGCCATGGTTTGGGTTTCTGTTTTTGCCGGGACACCACAAGGTGCTCCGGCCTTTTTTGTTGCGAGTGGCGCAGAATGGAAGGGCGTTGCCCAGTCTGATTCCCTTTCGCTATATGGCTTTGAAGAGTTCTGGCTTGTGCGAGGGAGCTCTGCAGGCCAATCCCTGGAAATTTCTCTGCGCTCCGAATCCGGCAATTTGGATTACCTAGAGCCATTGGATAAAAAACCCTGGATCGCCCGGGAAGTGGTTCTGCATTCCAATCTTCCGCGAATGGAAGTGGCCTATACCGCACAAGGGTCGCAATATGACGTGGGTGCTCATGTGCAGGCAGGCTCCAGCGATGAATTGGGGGGCGGATTTTCTTTGGGATGGCACATTCCGCGCTGGGAATTGCAGACGGAAGCCACCCGTGATTTCACCCATCCCTTCCGATTTTCCTGGTCCGATACCCTATTTCCAAAAGACGCCGGAAAAGTAGCGGGGGACTACTCTAGCGACCGCTGGGCCATGCAATTCATGGGAAAATCCACACTACCCTGGGTAACTTTGGAAACGTCCCTCGGACTCTTTGGAAGTACCCCGATGGCGATGACAAAACATTATGGACTCAGAGACTCCTCTTTTTGGCTGGAAGGAAGCGCAGGGGCAGGAATTCGTTTGAGGAGCATAGATATCGACTTTAGGGTTCGATCGATTTCGGGGATTTTAAATCTTACTGGACAACGCCTCACGGACGGAGACTCTCGGCGCTTTTTCAGCACACAAACTACCTGGGATTATTCCGATGGCTGGCTCACTTTGACGCCATTGCGAAAGGGGTCCATTCTTCCAACTAGCCAACATCCGCTGGAGCGTCTCACCATCCCCCGGCTTGAGCCTTCAGTCCACCAGCCCAACTTAGAGATGGGGCTCGGGCATTTGCGGGCACGGTTGCTAGAGCCACCGATAGAAGATCGCGTAGGAACGTTTGACGCAAACCGCCTCCTGGATCCGGGTCTAGCGACCCTGTTCGGATTCACCTTTTATCGGCAGACTTTGCTGGCTTCGGCAACTGCGGATTTGTGGGGGTTCCATCTGCAAGGCTCCGTTCCGTATTGGAAGCAACATGCCGGAGCATGGCTCGGGGCAGGCCTCTCCCATTACCTTGGGCAGGTGGACTATCAGGCCCGCGTTCGCACCGCCAACATGTTTTCCAGCACCTCCCAAAACTATGATGGAGCAGCAAGGTTGGATGCATTCCTGTTTACGGGTCAGGTCGGATTTGGATTACGGGACCATCCGAACGGGCATTGGACGGTCAAAGCCTATTGCGAACAACTTGCACCGCTTGCAGCCCATTTGTGGCACAAGGGAAAGGATCTCCTCGCTTCTTCTCCGAATCTAGATACGACAAGTCCAGAAACGCCAGGCAATGGCTCGCCCGGCCAGGGAGCATCCAATTCCGATTCGGGTCGAGGGAGTGGCTTGTTCCGCAACGGATTCCGGGCGGCACTGCAGCTCGAGTATGCAAATGATTAGTGACGGGCGGCAACTTCCCAAATCATTATGATAGCCACCTTCTGCAAAGGAACGGAGCGGAACGGAATACTCCAAATTCTACTATGGATGCAGTCACAAAATACTTGCCATTTCCCATTTTTTGATCTATCATAGGGTGACGGGATTTGTCATTTATGAATAACGAAGTTTGCATCATTATTACTGAAGATGACGATGGGCATGCCATGCTCATCCAAAAAAACTTGCGCCGTGCAGGCATCTCCAATAATTTCCGGCATTTCCGCGACGGACAGGAAGTCCTGGATTTTCTATTTGGCCGAGGCGACGAAAAACTCGAAGAATCACGATCCTATTTGTTGCTTCTCGATATCCGCATGCCCCGGGTTGACGGAATCGAAGTTTTGCGACAGATCAAATCCGACGAAAATCTTCGGCGCATCCCGGTCATCATGATCACCACCACCGACGATCCCCAAGAAATCAACCAGTGCCACAATCTGGGCTGCAACAACTACATCACCAAGCCCGTGGACTATTCCCGCTTCATCGAAGCCATTCGCCAGCTTGGACTTTTCTTTTCCATCGTCGAAGTTCCTTGCTTGCCCAAATAAAACCACGGCTCTAGGCATGGGAACCTCAAATCGGGTTCACCAATCCTCCCTGTGCTTTTATATAATTATCGCATGGAAAAGCCTATCGTTGTCATTGCAACCGGGAATCCCGGCAAGATCAAGGAATTTGAAGCCATTCTCGGAACTGAAGCCTTTGATTTCAAAACGCTGAAAGACGTGGGCTTCTTTGCAGATATTGACGAAAATGGTTCCACTTTTGCACAAAATGCAGAAATTAAGGCCCGGGCCTTGGCATCCTTTCTCGCCACCAAAAATTTGAACTGGCCTGTCCTTGCGGATGATTCCGGCCTGGAGGTTGCGGCACTGCATGGAGAGCCGGGCATATTTACCGCGCGCTACGCCGGCGCCGGTGCCTCGGACAAAGCCAATTACGAGAAGCTACTGGAGAATTTGGCCGAAAAACATGACCGCCGAGCGCGCTTCGTTTGCTGGCTCTGCTGGATGGAACCCAACAAGCCGGACCAACCCCGACACTTCGAGGGCCACTGCAGTGGACGCATTCTCCTGACTCCGCGGGGAAGCCATGGGTTCGGGTACGATCCGGTTTTTGAGCCCGAGGGCCATCACAGGTCCTTCGGGGAAATGTCCCACGAAGAAAAGAAACTCCTCAGCCACCGGGGCGAAGCCATTAAACACCTACAGGCTTGGCTCAAAAATGGCTAGACGCCATAAAAACAGCCCAGCCATGATTGCGCTGGGTATTGCGATCATGGTTTTTTCGTTTTGCCTAGGTACCTGGATGCTTCTGCGACAGACCGATGAGAACCGCAAAGCCTACAAGGCATTTTATCACCGGACCCCGGAGCAGCTGAAACAAGAGGCCGACAGCCTGAACAAGGGAATCGGAACGAGCACCGAGTGAGTAAAATCCCCCGGGCCAAACGCGTAAAAACGCAAACGGGGGCCAAAACATGGGAATTGGAATGCTTGACATGCCCGGCATCTTGTCATGCCCGGCATTTTGTCATGCCCGGCACGGGCATCACAGAACTCTGGTAGATGTACGGTGATTCCCGTTCCGGGCATGACAATCCGGATAAAAAGGACAACATAACCACCCAATTGGCCTGCGATATTTTTTAATGCGTTTGCCAAAGCAAAATCCCCGGTTTGGCATCCAATCACCCGAGCAGAAGCTATTTTTCCACCTGATGCCTACCCCTCCGTCCCTAGACAACCTGATCCGCGAATTTTCGGGTCTCCCTGGAATTGGCCGAAAGTCGGCCCGTCGCATCGCGTACCATGTCCTCGGCCTGTCGCTGGATTCCGTTCAGGATTTGACCCACGCCATCACCGAAGCCAAGGAACGGGTTCACCCTTGTGGCACCTGCTTCCAGTTTACCGAAACCAACCCCTGTCCCATTTGCGCAAGCCCCCGCAGGGATCGCACCCGCATTTGCGTGGTGGAAAAATCTTCCGACATCGAGGCCTTTGAAGCAGGTGGCGCTTACCAGGGCCTTTACCATGTTCTGGGTGGAGCCCTTTCACCCCTGGACGGAATTGGCCCAAGCGAGCTACGCATCCCCGAGCTTATGCAACGGGTTTCCCAAGGGGTTGCCGAAGTGATCCTCGCCTTAGGATCCAGCCCCGAAGCCGATGCCACGGTCCTGCTGATAGACCGGATGCTGGGAGCCAATGCAGTGCGCCGAACCCGCTTAGCCCGAGGGATTCCGGTCGGAAGTGACCTGGAATTTGTCGATGAAATGACCATGCTTCGCGCCTTCGAAGGGCGCGTATCCCTATGACCCGAGATTGTAAATGCTAAATGAAGTCGCCCCTTGGATCCTCTCCGCCAAATTTGTCGTGGGGGCCACGACCCAGGCCCAATTCCCTCAGGATGAACGCCCTCAGGTCGCTTTTTTCGGGCGGTCCAACGTGGGAAAATCGTCTCTGCTCGCGGCCATCATGGGCAAAAAAAGCCTGGTAAAAATCAGCTCAAGCCCCGGCAAAACCCGGGAGCTGAATTTCTTTCTGGTCAACGAGGCGTTTTATTTCGTGGATCTTCCCGGAATCGGTTACGCCAAAATGTCCATCAAGCAACGCTACGTAATGGGCGACATGATCCGCGAATACGTGGAAAATTGCCCTCAGCTCCGAGGAATCGTCTATCTTGTGGATATGCGCCACATTGGAGTCCAGCTCGACCTTGAAACCGTGGAAATCCTCCGCGGGCTGGGCAAACCGGTTCTGGTGGTCGGGAGCAAGCGCGACAAACTGACCCAGAGTGAAGCCGCCAAGGCCGTCAAAGAAATCCAAGCCAAGTTTGAACTGCCCCATCCACCCATCTGCGTGAGCGTGCTCAAGCGCACCAGCATCGAAGTGCTGTGGAACAATCTACTGGAAGCTGTCGCCACGGAACCAAGCTGATGGGCCCCGAACAGAAGGAATACTACAGCATCCCGGCGCGCATCCTTTTCTGGATGGGTGCGATTTGGCTACGGTCCCTTCCCGGAAAATTGTCCACTCTTTTTTTTAAGGCCATATTTGCCTTTTTTACCATCGATACCCGTCGCTTCCGCACCGAATTTCGGCAAATCATTCTGCAGATTTATTTTACCGGAATCGAGGCATTTCCCCTAGTGGGAATGGTCGCTGTGCTACTGGGGTCCCTGACCATTATCCAGGCCATGACCGTGATGCCCAAGGTGGGGTTCGGGGACTTTTTTGGAAACCTGATGGTCATTGTCATTATACGAGAACTTGGACCGGTGCTTACGGCCTTCTTGATTGCGGGGCGTTCCGGTGCGGGACTTGCCGCCTACATTGCCAATATGAAGGTGGAGTCCGAAGTGGACGCACTGGAAACCATGGGAATTGATCCCATCAAATATCTGGTTATGCCCGCGCTTATTGGCGGAATGTTCGCTATGTTGATCATGAGTGTCATGTTCAGCACAGTAGCCATCGTGGTCGGATTTTTGGTGGCCAAGTCGATTATCTTTCTGTTGCCCAATGTGTTTGAAATGAAATTGATGTGGGGACATTATTTGGAAAGTATTCTGCTGGGCCTCCGGCGCATGGACTTTTTGATGCTCGTGGTCAAGCCGGTTATTTTTGGAGGCATCATCACTGCAAATGCTTGCCTTTTCGGAATGTCGGTTAAAAACGATGTTCGCGAAGTTCCTAAAGCCACTTCCAAGTCTGTTGTCTTTTCCTTCACGTTTGTGGTGCTTGCGGATCTGTTGCTCTCCATGTTCTATTGGATTGGTTATCTTTCGGGTATCAACTCGCTCTTCTAGGATTCCATGGAAAGCGTCACCTTTAAAAACTTATCCTTTGCCTACCACGAATTCGGGCATGAGCCACGCACAGTGCTCGACAATGCAAGTCTCGTGGTGAACCAGATGGAAATCGTTTGCATTGCCGGCCAGTCGGGCCAAGGCAAAAGCACATTGTTACGCATTCTAGCGGGCCTGGCTCAGCCGCGCTCCGGGCAAATTTTTTATTCCGGAATCCAATCCAACCTGCACACGCATACGGCCTTGAATGTGGCCCTCGAGCACAAGGTGGCCTTCGTTTTCCAAAATTCCGCCTTAATCTCGAACCTCCGGGTGTTCGACAATGTGGCCCTGCCCATCCGCTACCACCAGCCCCACCGCACGGACGAAAGCATCCGCGAGCAGGTGAACGGCCTGCTGGCTTCCATGATGGTGGAGGAGTATTCGGGCCATTTCCCCTATGCGCTCAGTGCGGGCGTGCTTCGTCGGGTGGCGATTGCTCGGGCCCTAGCCATGGAACCCAGAATCCTGTTGATGGACGAGCCCACCACGGGACTAGATACCAAAAGCCGGCGCTCCCTTTTGGCCCTGATCGACAATCAGCGCTACCTCCGTCATGCAACAATTATCATGGTCACCCACGATTTGCCCATCGCCAAGGACCTGGATGCCCGCGTCTGCTTCTTGCATAAGGGAAAGCTGTCGGACCCCATGCGCCACGATGAGTTCCTTTTGGCCCAGGAAGAACATATCCGCGAGCTAGTTGAGGAAATGGACCTTCGCCCCACCTAATCGGGAGCGAATTGGGAAACTATATTTCAGGAATCCATGAGAATACTGAATAAATGGCGATCCATTCGATGGATGGAATTCTCCGGACTGCTGGTCGGTGCGGCTCTTGCTGCCATCATCATCCTGTTTCTTTCGGTGGCCGCCATGACCCTCAAGGCGCAGGGCTACGGAACCGCCGAATACAATATTTATTGCATCTTCAACAAGGGCCTGGGACTTCGGGTCGGAACCAAGGTCCAGGTCAATGGTGTCGAGGTGGGTCGTGTCAGCGCCCTGACTTTGACTGACGAAAGCAAAGTCCTGCTGACTTTTACCCTCAAAAACGACTTCAAGGACTGGATTGTCACCGACGCCTTTGTGTATGCCACGCGCGACCAAAACCTGATCGCCGAACGCATCATTAACATCGACCCGCCTCTGGGAATGCGCAAGGGCTCAAGCACCCCCATTCCGGCAAATGACACCATCTATGCCGGGCAGGCCCAGGACATCGAAACCGTTATTGCCAAAGCCGTGGCCCTGCTCGAAACCGCCGACACCCTCGCCCAAAAAGCCAATGTCATCCTGACCAACGCCCTGGATCCCAAGTCCACTTTGGGCGCCTTGATCATGTCGCGCGAGCTGTATGACCAATTGATGCTCCAAGTCAATAAAGTGGATCAAATTACCACCAACACCGATCGCCTCATCGGAAGCGTTGAAGCGCGTCTCCCGCCGATTTTAGATCGCACCGACACTCTGATCGGCAAAGTGGCGCTAGTGGGCGGAAAACTCGATACCGTTGCCAATCAGGCCATTGGCATTCTGCAGTCCCTCGATACCACCATGGTCACTGCAGGCTTGATTCTCGGCGACTTAAAAACCTTGACCACGGGCGCCAATGAGCTCCTAGTCGATGGCGATGCTAAAATCGAAAGCGCAAGCGACCTGATGACAGGGATCGGAAGTTTCTGGTTTATCAAGAACCGCCTTCCGCAAAAAGACACCGTGCCACTCCTGGGAGATGAGAAGTGGTAAGGCATTCCAGGGCACTGCTCCTGGCCATGCTGGTCCTGGGCTTGACCTGGGCTCAGGCCGCCGAAACGGGTTCCTTCTCCTACCGTGCGCACAAAATGTATAATGACGGTCGTTATCCAGAATCCATCCGCCTTTTGCAAAAGGCTTTGGAGGCCAGCGCCAAAGAAGCTGACCTGGAAGGCGAAAACCGTGTAATCATGGATATGGCCCAGATCATGGGACACCTGTACAAATACGAAAAAGCAAACAAACTCTTCGAAACCATCCGCCCCAGTTCGCTCAACCCTGTCGCAACGCTTTCCTTGCTACGCATGCAACTTGAGCTCCTCAACCAGCAAGGCAAATATGCGGAATCTTGGGCGCTGTTTGATTCCAAACAAGGGCTACTGAACGACGACTCTCCCGAAATGTTGCACGGCTCCATCCTCCTGGCCGCAGCCGTTGCCAATGCTGGAACGGGCGCCGACGTTTCCCGCTCGGGCAAGATGGTCGAGAAAGCCACAGACCTTTTGGATGACGAAGCCCCGGGCATGTTGTCCCTTGCCCAGGCCCGCATTGCGGACTTGCAGGGCGACCTTGCTCAAGCCACCAAGCTCTACGAAACAACCCTAAAGAACGCCCAGAAGTCCCGTAAAATATGGATCGCAGGTCAGGTGCTGATTCGCTTGGGACAACTTGCGCAGAAAGGCACCGACAGTTTACTGGCGAGCGAATACTATTTGCGGGCCGCCAAACTTTATATGGGCATGGGCATCGATCGCCCTTTTTTGCAGGCCGCCGAAGCCTATCTGGCCCTGCAACCCCAAGACGAAGACCTCGCTCGCGCGGTTCACAACTCCAAGCTTCGCCTGAACCCAGCTGAGGCTATTGCAGATACCACTGGCAACGCTCCATGATGGATATGAGCACTTCAAGCCTGCTTATTGGAGTCGTTACATCCGCAATAGGCACCGGCTATTTCATCTACGGAAAAAAGCAATCCCGCTACGTCGCCATTATTGCTGGTGTGGGCCTTATTGTGGTTCCGTTCTTTATTCAGAACACGCTGGGTATGGTTGCGGCCTGTGCGGCACTGATTGCGGCGCCGTGGCTGATTCGCGAATAAACCGCTCCAAAATTGCCGTTTCTTTTTACCAGGAAATTCATGAAAAAGTTCCCCTATATATTTGCCCTTGCATGCATGGTGTCCCAAGTGGCCTTTGGTCAAACCGGCCTTATGCCCACGCAAGGAACGGGAACTGTAGCCGACCCCTACCAGGTCAGCAGCTTGGCAAACTTAGTTTGGATGCAACAGGACAGTAGTTCTTGGAGAAAGCACTTCCTGCAGACTGCAGACATCAATGCCATCGAGACCCAGACTTGGTATGGAGGCCTAGGGTGGAAGCCCATTGGGATTTATCCCGATAATTACAGCTACAAAGGCTTGTCCGGAACCTACCGGGGCAATGGATATTCCATCTTCAACCTGACCATGAACCAACCCGACTCCAGTATGCTCGGTCTATTCCGGGTGGTGACTCAAGGTTCGGTTTCGAATTTGACTCTGTCTGTCACCATAAATGGAAAAAATATTGTCGGGGGTCTGGTGGGCTTTTCTAAAAAAGGAAAATACTCCAATTGCCGCGTGAGCGGACAGGTTACCGGAACCAGCGAAGTCGGGGGCATGATTGGATATTCCATCGGGGATTCCATCCGCACCGGCCAATACAATGGTACCGTCACCGGCACCGCTTACCGGGTGGGCGGTCTGGTGGGGCTTACCAGCCAAAAGACCGTGATCGAAAAATCCGAGACCTTTGGCACCCTTTGGGCGACGGGCAATGACGCGGGAGGAATGGTCGGGGACTTGGCGGATACCTCCGAAATCCATGAGGGCCATGCCTGGATGAGTGTGAATGGCAGTGGGACCAATGTGGGTGGATTGGTGGGCCG
>CAIRAY010000144.1 GCA_903876665.1 uncultured Fibrobacterota bacterium
CCCATTCCCCCTCCGTCAGCAGAACGGAGAGGTTACCCGCAGTGCGATTTAGCACTGTCGGGTACACCTGGTTCTGCTGCATCACAAAATGAATTGGAGGTGCATTTTCCCCCTCATCTTTCCCATTCCCCCTCCGTCAGCAGAACGGAGAGGTTACCCGCAGTGCGATTTAGCACTGTCGGGTACACCTGGTTCTGCTGCATCACAAAATGAATTGGAGGTGCATTTTCCCCCTATTATAGTGTTATATTTTATAACATAGGAGTAACCCATGCCACAAATGTCACTTTACTTGCGCGAACCCGTGTTCCAAAAGGTCAAGGCAATGTCCGTGGCCGAATCCACGCCGGCGTCCCTCATTGTCACTCGGCTGATCGAGCGGAGCCTGCAAACCCGTGAATCTACGGCCCTAGACTCCTTATTTGGAAGTCTCGCCCCATTTTCCCTGGAGCGCCCCGCCCAGGGCTCGCACACCAAAGACGCTAAGCGGGAGCCCCTTTGAATTGGCACCTCGACACCAACACCTGCATCTACTTTTTGAAGGGCAAGTCCGAAGTCCTGGCCCAACATTTCCGCTCCAAAGCCCCGGCAGAGCTACAAATTTCAGCCCTGGTTTCAGGTGAGCTTCTGCTCGGTGCAGAAAAAAGCGAACACCGCCGTCAAGTCCTTCCCAAGGTGCAGGCGTTTCTCGAGTTTTTTGAAATCATGCCCTTCGACCACGCGACCGCAGGCATCTATGCCAAACTTCGCGCAGACCTGGAACAAAAAGGCCAAGTTATCGGACCCAACGACATGATCATCGCGGCCACGGCTCTGGCCAACCATGCCACCCTGGTCACCCACAACCTCAAGGAATTCAAGCGCGTGAAGGGCCTTAAAGTGGAAGACTGGTTGGAGTAGGCAAAAACACAAAGCTTCGAGGCTAACAAAGCAAATCCACTACGCGATTTTTAATACATGCAAATCAAGTTCGTGAATGGGACGGAAATGCTTGGCATTGGCAGTACAGAATGGCTCGGCGTGTTCAATCGCGGTTGCCGCAATTATGGCATAGTTTGCGTGTAACCCATGGCTAAGACTTAGCTGTTCCACATAGACGGTAGCCCGGTGCCCAATGGCCTCGGTCAAAGGCAACACGGGAAAATTTAGCTCAGAAAGGAAGGATCAGATAAGCATGGTTTCCCGGCGGTCCCTTGCACCCTGCATTAACTCCATCTGCGTCAGAATTAAAATATGGCGATGCAAGGCTGATTCCACCAATTTGGCGGCCTTGGTATTCCCTCGCTGAAGCCAGATCAAGACATCGGTATCAAAGATCACGGAAGCGCCCTCCGCGCAATTGGTCCATAACCTGGTCCACGGATTTTGATACCGATTTACGCGAGCCAAAAAAGGGGTGATCGATCACTTTCAACTCGGAAACGCCTTCAGGAATAATACGGCCCTTCGGCTTCCCATGGTACAAGACCCGAACCTCTTCCCGCCGATCCAAAGCATTGAGGACATCAGCCATGCGGTAGCGCAAATCCAATACTGTTGCATCCATCTTCTACACTCCCACAAGGTTTGTGTATATGTTGAAAATACATTTTTGAAGTCCAAACTTCAGCCAATTAGGCAAACGGGTTCTTGATTTCTAGCCCGCCAATTTTAAACCCGGCTTGTAAATCCTCACTGTAGAGAATCTGGCAGTCTGCGTCCAGGGCGCTCTGAACAATGAGGCAGTCGTAAAAGCTGAATTGTATTTTACGATGGAGTTCAAGGGCCGCTCTCATGGTCTCGAGGCCCGGGTATATTTCACACAAAGGCATAAACATTTCATCCAAGACCCGTTCCGCCTGCTCGGAAGTCATGCGCGTGGCAAATTTTCGCGTCGCCAGGCTGAGGAATTCCTGGGCGACTTGCCAACTCACAAAGCCCCGGCTCGACTGCACCGCCTCAAGCACCAGCTCCCTGGCCATTTTTTGCTTTTTGGGAGCGCTTGGATCAAAGCAATACACGAAAATATTGGTGTCCAAAAAGAACTTGACCCGCTTGCCCCTAATCCCGGACATAAGCTTCATCCCGCTTGAATTTCGTCTTGCCTGCGCGAACCCCATCGAGGTCAATCCACAAGGACTCCAACTTGTCCGTTCGCTTCTGACCCCCGGCATACTTGAGGAGCCATTCACGGAACAAATCATTCAAAGTCCGCTTTTCCATCGCAGCCCGAGTCCGGGCATTTTCGATGAGAACATCTTCCGCACTCAGGGTAATATTCTTAACCACACAACCTCCGTGTACACTATTTCCGTGTTATTAATAATACAATATTTTGTGACCGCTTGCGGCCGGTACCCGTCCTTCAGCGGAACCATTCGCCCCATTTGCGCATTGTTCTTCGCCAGATTTTCTCTATCCAGAAATGGATCACAATGGCGAGTTCCGAATGGGAGTCCTTGTGCTATATTTCCCCTATGCAACAACCGAAACTATCTCTGAAGGATCAATTTGCCCAGCGCAACGCGGCCGTGGCAGAGGCGCGCAAAAAGGTGCAATCCTCCAAATTCTCATTTAAACTCCCAGGCCTAAAGCTTCCTTCAATTTCCCCGGTCCTCGTGGTTCCCTTGATAATTATAGGGATTATCCTGTTTCTAAAACTCCGAAATAGCGACATTGAAGGAATGGCCAACATTCCAGCAGGGTGTTTCCAAATGGGTGCATCCCCCTCGGAATCTGCAAGCCGCCCCTCTGAAGCCCCCAAACATCAGGTATGCCTCGATGGCTTCAAAATGGACATTTCGGAGGTAACCCAGGCCGAGTACAAAAAGGTCACGGGCACCAACCCCTCCCACTTCGATACATGTCCCAATTGCCCCGTAGAAATGGTCTCCTGGAATGAGGCCAAGACCTTCTGCGAAAAAATCAAAAAACGCCTGCCCACCGAGGCGGAATGGGAATACGCAGCCCGCGCCGGCTCGACGGAGCTATTCTCCTGGGGTCCCTTAATGGACGACAACCAGGCCTGGTATTCCGCAAATTCAAAGGGAACCACCCAGCCTGTAAAAACCTGCCCCGCCAACAAATTCGGCCTCTACGACATGAGCGGAAACGCCTGGGAATGGGTAAACGACTGGGCCGACATCAAATACTACTCCAACTCCCCCAAAGACAACCCTACGGGCCCGGTGGACGGGCTCGATAAAATCGTCCGAGGCGGAAGCTACAACGCCTTCCCCTACAACCTCCGCATGGCTGCGCGTGGCTGGGGAAGCCCCAACGAAAAGCAAAGCTACTTCGGCTTCCGCTGCGCGAAGTAATTCCGGGGTATAACGATGCGCAATCCCGTTGCGCCCGGGATCACTTTCCCCTCATCAATAAGAAGCGCCTTTTACCCTTGATGCCGCGGAAATATTTTGCACAAACACACTCAGCTTTTCCAGAAATCCAAATCCACATTTCCAAATGAATAGTGCTGAATAAACAGGTGCGCAGTTTTCTGGATCTCGTGCCTCATGCCAACCAATATCTTGACCCCTGGATTTGCGAACCAAGAATCGAGAACTCGCAGATAATCAGGTCGAAGAATTAGATCATCCAGAGATGAAGTAATCTCCGACGAATCCGATGCACCCCACCGCCCATACAGGCATCAGAAAGGATTTCCTGGGATACAAGAAGAGGGCTTCGAATGCGAAGCCCTCTTTGTTCTAAAAAAAGGTGTGGTTCACCGAAAGAATTCGATCAATAGGCCAGTTTACAGGCGGTTGGGTTTGTCGCAGTAATAGTTCCACCAGTTGAACCAGAAGGAATGTTGAATTGTATTGAATTTACGTTACCGGAATTGTTGTAGTGTACCCCACCAATCAACATATCGACAACTTGTGGCGTACCTCCAGTACAATAAACCTTCCAATTCAAAACTCCTGTTCCGTTAATGACCAATGTATTTGTTCCTGCTGGCACGCTTTTGTCTGTATTCCAGACAATGGTCACCGATGAACCAGCACTAGAACTACTCGACGTAACGGAGGAACTAGACGTCACAGAAGACGAAGAACTGGTCGCAACATTGCCACAACCACTGCATGCAAAGTATGTCCAAGATGGCACATAGATGTAGAGCTTTCCTCCAATCGCAGATGGCAATGTGGGTGTGTTGACTTGGGCACTATATGGTCCACCCCACCCTGTTCCATTGATCTGGATATTTGAGTTCTGAGCACTGATCCAATCCCAGCTCAAGTCATTAGTTACTAGACATTGTGCTGCTACCTGGTTGTAAGCAGTTCCGGAAACCACCGACACAAGTGAAGTGCACCCAGATGGGCAGGTACACCCAGCTGCAGAAGAACTGCTACTCGAAGCAACGGACGAGGAGCCCGCATTTACCGTCACAGGACATGTTACCGTCGTTGATTTTGGGTCATACCCATTGGCGTCCGTTACAGTTAAACTTGCAGTCTTCACTCCGGCAGTGGAGAAGCTATTCGTAAACGACGAAACTGCGCCGGTACTGGGTGTGCCCCCAGGAATCGACCAGGCATAGCTCATCGATTCGGCATCAGGTTCGCTGGCAGTCGCAGTCCAGGTTACATTTTGGCCGGTTGTCGTTGGGCTAGGAGCTCCGGCACAGGAGGCCACAGGAGCTCGGTTCACATTAACCGTAACGACAGAGGGGCAGGTCCCTGTGGCCCCGTGCTGGTCCTTCACCGTGTAGGTGGTGGTGTAGGTTGTTGTCGCTGTGGGCGAGAAGGTTGTGGTTGTTCCTGTTCCGCTCTGGCCATCGCTGCGGGTCCAGCCAGTGACTGTTAAGGATGATTGGTCATCGGTATTGACATCACTTGGGGCAACGGCAAAATTCACCGCCAAAGGCTTGGTGCTGGATCCTGTGGCAGAGCCACCACCTGTAGAAGCAACAAAATTATTGGGTGAGCTCGTTGCCGTTGTGGTGATCACGCAAGTAGGCGGAGTATTGGGGTGATTCACCGTTACGCTGAGAGGCGAGGCGCAAGCACTTTGAGCTCCTTTAGAGTCTTCGGCATAGCCAATGATGGAATAGGCCGTTGCCAGCTGTCTTGCGGAGGAATAGAACTTTTTGGAATTGCCAGAAATCCATGTTCCCGAGGTCTGGTCATACCAATGCCAGGTGATGGGGTCGCCATCAGCATCCGTAGCTGTCCCCGTAAAGGTTGCCGTAAGGGGGTCTGTCCCCGATGTGGACACATTACATCCAGAAACAGCCGGCGCACGGTTGCCACCGGAAGTGACGCTGACAGTCACTAGGCAATAGGATACACCGCCCACACCATCATCAACTTTTACAGAATCGGTGAAATTGCCACCATTGGTGAAGGTGTGCGAAACCGAGGCTGTGGTCCCCGAAACACCATCGCCACCGCTCCATTTATAACTTAGGCTACTGCCTTGCTCCGCATCTGTTGCAGAAGCACTGAAGGTCACGGCAAGCGGCGCTGCACCGCTGGAGGGACTTGCGCTACAGGTAACGGATGGAGCGCGATTGGTGCCCGATACGAGCACCTGGATTTTCTTGGATACAGAACCTCCGTTCGCTCCATTCAGAGTAACGGTAACGGGGTATAATCCCGCGGCTGGGTAAAGCGCTGAATTCGTTGATGTCCCACCGGTTTCGTACTTATTCTGGACATTTCCGCCGGACCAAACAAAAGTCAACACTTCACCGATAGACCCCGTTCCCGCAGCATAAAAAGAAACCGCAGTGCTGGCAGAGGCACTCACCTTGACTGTGTCGGTGACTGTTGTTCCGTTTACTGTGAGACTGGTAATGGTAGGCGCCGAAGCAGAATTAGACGTCACCTTGAACGGCAAGGTACACGAAGTAAAGGCCGAGCGCCTGTCCGTCACAATCAACGAGGCCCAGTAGGTACCAATGGCGGAATGGGTCAGAGTGGAGACATCTATGGCACCATTGGAAGGAACCACGGTTGCGGGCAGAGAGAAAAGACCATCGGAGGTGCTGGCTGTATAATAGATGCTATCTCCAGTCCCAATATCCGCATCGGTTGCGGTAGCCAAGATTCGAACAATGGAGCCTTGCTGAATGGGATTGCTTACTGTATCCACCGTGGTACCAAGGGCATTCAACAACCTGCAAGTGCCGGAAGTGATTGCCGGTTGGTTGTTAATTCCGCAACCCGAGGCATCGGTGTAGCGCACAAAGTCGTAGGTCTCCGAGGCATTGTTATTGGTATTGATAATGCCGACTTGGCCTGCTGCATAAGTCTTGCTGGTGAATACGGCCCGCTGGACATTGTTGACAAATACGGTAAATACGCTATCTACCGCAACGACCTTCAATGTCAAGGCACTGTTGACATTCACATTGAACCCTGCACCACCGCTCACACAATTGGTAGTGGAGCCCGAGCAAAAATAGACATGGTTGTAGGCGGCTCCATAATCAGGCTTGATGCTGACCATATACCACGCTGTTGGACTGGAGTACCGCAACAATGCGCCGGAATTAACGGAGTTGACCGCATCGGTGGGAGTCATTTTAATTTCAAGAATGCCATTGGAGGTTGCTGGAGTGTTTCGCACAAAGGCTGTAGCGGAGCCCGTGCCCACATTCAAAATACCAGGCGCTGCAATGGCATAGGTGTAGGCGCGAGCCGTGCCCGAAAGTGCATTCGCCTGCCACTTGGATTGATCTGCAAGGACTGTGAAATCATCGAAGAAACAGTTGTAGGTACCAAGGCTGAACAGGTAGCCTAAATTGAGGGTATCAGCGGATGCGACCAGGCTCAGGGGATTCGTGGTTCCGGATGCGGCACCGCTCCACCCGCTAAAGGTGTAGGCCGGAACATGGGGCGACTCGGGCGTGGCAGCAACGGTGATCGTGGAGCCAAAATTGACTCGAGTCGGAGTGGTGGAAGGCGACTGCCCATTAATGGTGATGGTGCCCCCCGTGACGGGCCAGGGACTTAGATACAAGTAGGTGTATCGTCTCACAAAGGTGGTTTGGATGGTGTGTTCGTTGCTCATGTCCGAGAAATAGCAAAGCGTATCGCCAGGCAATGCACCGGCTTCCTTGGAGTCGCAATTATCCACCCGGGAAATCTTCCACCCGGTTTGAGGATGAATCAAGAAGCTCAGGTTCTGAGTTTCTTTATAGAAAAACCACTTGTTCGAGCTGGGTGTAGAATCCGCCACGGATGGGGTGACAAGCGTTACTGTTCCAGTAGTGTCTGGATTGCTCCAAGTCACGGAAAGCTTGCCCCTGTTGGCCTCGTTAATGATGACTCGGGAGGTGATCAAAGAGCCCGCGGCAAGGCCAGAGCCATTAAAGGAAAGAGCTAGGTCAATGCTCCGAGTGCCTTGGTCGAAGGTGGAGTTTCCGAATATGCTCAAGGGAAGGACATAGTCCTTGGATATCTCGCCAGGACCCACATTGATCACATAGGGAAGCGGGTTAATGCGATAATCTGTTCCGATGTGCAGGGCACTGCTGACGCTCGTGGTATTGACCACAATGGTGCCCCCGGCCGCCATGGCTCCATTCACCTCAAGGTGTATTGGGATGCCCAAAATGGAGTCTTTGTCATCATAAATACTGTACTGGCTTGCGAGAAATTGTGCCCGGCCTTGACCAGAAGGCACAACGTTAGGCGCGGTCACGATCACAGTGAACCAGGTGCTGCGGTTTTTTGTGCCCGTGGTGTAGGTGGCGCAGTTGGCCTTGAATTCAACCAGGTAAGTGCCAGCGGTGGCAAAATTAAGTCCACTCGTGCTTACCGGTGCAGGAGAACACGCGACATCGCCTGGATTCAAGGCGATATTTGTATCCACACTATTGAGGCTCATCAGCTGCGCAAGGGTACCTGAATAATCTTGGGCCGTCTGGATTGTGGGAGGAGAAAATACAACCATCGGATTGGGGACATCGAGATCCGTGGTATCCAGAAGGCCCTCGCCAGGGTACTCGGACAAAGTGGTTAATTTTAGGCGAGGGCTCAACAGATCAAAGTAGGTGTATGAAGAGGAGCTAACAACAGGCGTTGGACTCTTGATGATTGAAGAATCCACTAGCGCCCAGACCGAGCCAACGATAGTGGAGTCAAAGGTGAAGGAATATGTTCCCGCGTTGGGTGTTACCCCTTGGCCGTTACCAGCAATGAAAGAACCTTTGAAATGTCCACCACTCATAGTCTGCGTTATATCGCTGTAAACCACACAGTAGCAGGTATCCCCGGCAGCAACAGGCACACCAAACGCTACCGCGGCAGTTAGCCAGATGAAAACCATCGAAGTATTGGTACTCGCAGGAAACGCGCCATTACTAGGAGCTTTTCCATCAAACTTAAGCATAAATTTCCCATTCAGTTTGATCGTAGGAGAACTATTGATGTTCGCTCCAAGGCCAGTCAAATCAACAGGGAGAAATCCATTGAACTTGACGCTATCCGGTGCCGCCGCATAGCAGGCATTGAGAGTTGCGGTCATGCTGTCGACAACGTCAGCATTTGGTGTAGGGCAACCGGCAATTTTCGTTTGAAGGTTAGCAAACATGATTTTATGGACATTGAACGAATCCGGAGCAAACGGAGGTTCTTTCTTTCCTGTGCCCGTTGCTGCATCTAGCGATTGGCGCAATGTGGATAGAGAGTCGACATAATTAATCGTATCTGGCACGCGAACATGAAGAGCCGTAATTGCCGTATCGATCAAGGTGGTTTTCCAATTGGCCAGAAGAATGTTCTTATACACCTTGGCCCCACTTGCCGGTGTCGAGGGAATATGGCTGTTATTGCTAATAAAGATGGCCGTATCGGTGGAAGATGAACCGATGCTCAATCCTACCTGGTCCAAGATCACTGTACCATAGCTATTCACATTTCTCTTGAAAAGCATGGAATATCCATTCTGATTTTTCAGTTGGGAACTTGGCCCCAGCCGCACATCCCCATTCACTTGGAGGACGCCATTGTTGGCAAAGTATACAAGACCGCCAAAATAGGCGTTTCCCCCCACATATACTTTCTTTGTGATCGCGATTTCAGTGCCGATCCCTCCCTTGATAAATAGATTTCTCCCAATATGCACGCTGTCATTCAAATATTTGAGATTGCCACCGAAATAGGCGCTTCCACCGATATTCGCCGCAGCCATTCCATTGGTATAAAAATCGCCTGCAAAATAGAGATTCGAGTCAATATTTAGTGCGCCATTGAATGCATAGGATCCGTTTGGACCGAGCATCATATTTCCATGGACAGCAAGCGTTCCTGAATTTCCACCAACGGTTTTATCTGTGTACAAGCTTCCGTTGATTGTCATGTTCGTCAAGTTCGTTAAACTTCCTGAAATGAAGAACGCATCCTTCACGGCTTGACTCTTCGGTGATGTAGAGGACCCCGTCGTAACCGTTCTTGGCACAATGCCTTGCACCTGGTAAATACCGGTCATGACAATTTGTGCGTTATTGGGGCCATAACCAATCACCTGCACCTTGACATCCATATTGGTACTGGTTCCACCGGTATATCTCATATCCACAAGAAATACTTTGAAATTGGCCGTAGATCCGGTTTCCAGGGGCAACTGGTCAAGCTTCACGCCATTTGCGCTTCCTGTTGAGGCCCGGTCGGCATTGAATTTCTCCAGCAAAGCCGCAGCATCCACTGCATTAAAGGTAAACCAGGAGCGCGCAGCTGCGAGACCTGCCTTGGCAGACAAGAAAGCTTCGCTCTGGTGCAGCTGGGCACCGCTGGAAAACTCCTTCTTGGTCAGATTGCGATAAACACTGGTAGCCACCACGGTGGACAGCAACATGATGCCGAGCACAATGGGAAGGGACATACCTTTTTTATTGAATCTCATGATCATACCCCGTTGTTGGGAATTGCGATGATTCGGGTCAAATGGGAGTTTTCACTGTCATTGGAAATATTCAAATTCAAGCGGAGCGCTTTGACTTTTTTCTTTTGGGCCAAGGTGGGCGCACTTTGCCAGCTGTTCTGGGCAAGGTGCGATTCCCAGATACGCAAAGAATCAATAACAATGGACCCGCCGATGGCGCTGGCCTGCATGCGGAATCGCATCAGATAATACGCAGTTGTGGTGCCAGATATTCCATGGCTAAATTCGAGGTAGCGCATATTTGTGGCAACGACCTTCCCAGCAAAGAACCCGTAATCCTCCACACCCGCTAGGGCGCTTTCGGTTCCACCAGCGATGGTGCGGAACCCAGCGGAAATCAAGTCCTTCTGATTGGTAAACTGCGCCGCCATCACCGCGTCCGGAGTCATATTAAAGGAAACCCCATAGGTAACTCCGGGGCTGAGGTTAATGCCTTGTGGGGTTGAAGTGGACGGTGGCACACAAAGCATAATATCGGATTCCGTCTCAGCCGTGAAGCCCGAAATTCGGTAGCCCGTTCCGGCGATCTTGGTCAGTGTCAAGGCAGGGCCAGACCCATGGGTCTTCAGGTTAAGGCTGTCGCTTGAGCTCCACGATTTCAATGTGGTGGATGCATCGGTGGACTGGACACCAGCTTCAATGTTAAATTGGGTAACCCCCGTAGCCATCAAAATGGGAGCCCCAGCATTGCCACCAATGGTGTCTTGCTGACGCCAAAGCTTTTGATTCCCGTCCACCCACCAGGTCACTTGAAGGTTGGTGACAATGGTGCCCGCGGTACCGCCCGAGTTGCTGTATACGCCACGCCGAAAGGTTAGTCGATCGAGATTTCCATTGTTAGTGAGAACAAAGCTGGAGGAATCTCCCCCCCCGGCATCAATATAGACAACGCTCACGATCGAAGCCACTGCACCAGCCTGGTAGGCCTTGGCCCCCAATACAGCAAGGTCATCTTCAAAATAGCTGGAAACCTCGGCAGTGCCCGCAAAGGCGGCGATTTTTCCCTCGGTGGTTTTCTTGAAGCGGATGGAATCCACATAGCCCTGACCCGCAATGAGTACAATCACTGACAACAGTGAAATGTAGACCAGCAGTTCAACCAGGGTAAAGCCTTTTTGGGAGCGAGTCATTCGACAACCGCCTCGTGTGTAATGGAAAATGTATGCCCACTAGTGGTCCAACTGACACGGATGTCTAGCTTTTTAGATTGTTCGTGCTGGAAGTTGATGGCAGAAGATCCTGAGCCTGTGGAAATTTCTTTAGCCAAAACGGTCGTCGCAACGACAGCGACGGTGAATTGCGTAGAAACCGCCCCACCCTGCGCCAAATTGCGCGAAGGACCCGATCTGGTAAATGTGCCGGACCGAACAGAAGCAATGCCAAGCGTTTGCAAAGAGTCTGCGACATTTTGTGCGATTTGATTGGCCTCATTGCGGGTTTGCATCCGGAGCGCGGCGGCCCGGTTCACATACTGCATCTCCATGACTGCCGAGAACATCAACGCAAAGATGACCATCGAGGCCACGATCTCGATGAGACCAAAGCCGGCCTTGGATTTCATTGCAGAGTCCATGTGCCCCCCCCATCGACAGAAATGGCGTATTGAAAGCTATTGTTGGTGGCGGTCTTGTAAATAATGCCTTGATAATTTGTATTATCGACAAGACGAATGATCAAATGCCCAACCCCATTAACGGAGCTAAGACCCGCCTTAGGGGTATAGCCAATGCAACCGCTAGTCAGCGTCCAGGCGACAGGAGCAATTGAGGACATGGAGCCTGGCGCAGCAGTCCCTGCCGTAATCGATAGCACAGCCGATTTGTCTAGGCTCTCAGTGAATACTGCCGTTGATGTATTGGTGCAAGGCGAAACATTGTAGGCGCTCATGGTTTGGCTTGCCAAACGGAAGGTCCACGGTGTTTGGGTTTTGCGTGCCTCGCTGGATATCCGCGACATAAAACCGGCCACATCACCCGTCTCGCCCTTGATGCGCTCCCGCAGGACAACACCCCGAAGACCACTTACCGCCATCGCACCCAGAATCCCAATAATGGCAATGACCACCATGAGTTCAATCAAGGTAAAACCGCGACTCGCAGAAGCTTTGGGTACAGTATGGATCACAAGGACCTCCAAATCATATATTGAATATATCTATATAAACATAACCCAATCCCCATATTTTTCTTGAGATGTCATTTTTTTGTATTCAATCTGTATACACCACTTTTAATAAATCCAGGCTATTTTACATAAAAGATGATATTTTTATTGAAAAGAAATTCAAGAAACTCTAGGCTGGAATAGATTTTGAATACAGGCGAATCCATACGCCCTCGTCATCCTCGCGCAGGCGAGGATCTAGGGTTGCTAGACC
>CAIRAY010000145.1 GCA_903876665.1 uncultured Fibrobacterota bacterium
TAAAAAATCGAGCGCGCTTCGCGCGCAATAGCCACAGCCCAGCCCCCAATGCCCCATGAAGTTTACGCGCCTGCGCTCCGCTTGGAATTCCGCTCCGCTGCATGGTTCGGGGGCCTTGGAGGCTTGTTTGCGGCTAGTCCCTGAGGCACCGCACCGAGAACCCGCTCGCCTTGAGGTTGCTGCCCGCGATGAGATTCGCGTAGCTGCCGTACAAGTAGCGGTAGAGCGCGTACGACGCAACGTCCTCCGAGGCCTCCCAGAAGAACGCGTAGACGCCGCGATCGTTGAACCCGCCCCCGTTGTTGCGGTAGCCCGCGGGCAGGCCAGAGAAGCCGGAAGAATTGGTACCCGTATTGATTGACCAGCCGGAGTTCGTTTTCATTTTATTTCCGGCAATTGAGCTACCGCCAAGGTCGGTGGCGAGAGCATTCAATTCTGCCGTCTTGGGGATGTGCCAGCCCGTAGGGCAAATACCTTGGTGGTTCCCGGTGCTGATGGAACTAGCGCAGGGGGTAGAATTACAGGTGCTGGAGAAGCCCATGGCTTCGGACCACTGGTAAAGCCCACCATCGGTGGTGCATTTCGTGACATCATCGCCATAACAATACTTCTCGATCACGCTATTGTTGGATTGGTTGGCGGTTGGTGCTGTTCCATTGACCCGCGTGCCATAATTTAGGTTCTCTGCCATCCAAATTGCTGAGCCAATGGTCACCGTTTTATAGACTTCGCCAGTTGTTGGGCACGTTAATCTTCCTGTGACAGGCGTGGTGCCGGGGGTTACAGCAGCATAAGTGCAGGTACGCGAAGCTGAAGCAACGGAAGTCCCACCACCCGCGCTCGACGACGACCCCGACACAACAATGTTCGAAGTCCCACCACCCGCAGCGGCGTCCCAACCGGCGATGATGGTTTCCGGATCCCCGTGGCTCAGGTCCGTGCAGGAAGATAAAAGAACCATTGCGCAGAAAGCGAGGCTAGTGGAAAGTTTTAAAGCTCTATAGCGGAAAGTTGCTATAAGGGGCGCTTTAGGCAAAAAGGAATGCTGGGTGTAATTTTCCACTTTCACGTTTTCCACTTTAGAGCTTGTATTCCTCTCGTATTTCATTTTCCCTCCGGTAAAAACCATAGCACAAGTCCAATTAACGCGGTGCCCACCGAAAGGCCGAGGCTGGCGCTACGGTAGGTCTTGGAATCGTCAACATTGCCGGCCGCGTCGCGCAGGTCGGTGCGGTTTCCGGCGGATTTCGCAGCGTTGAAGTCGGTGAGGTATTTGACACCCTGGCCGTCAAAATAGTACCCGCCACCCGCCCCCAAAAGCGAGCCGCCCCAGAGGGCCAGGGCCACTTTGCGCTTAAAGCTAATGGGCTTGGAAGGGATCGTTGGCAAGGCATCTGCGGGAACCTCTTGCGCGGGGTCCTGGATTTCGGCCTCCGCGGGAATGACGGGAGTTGGCTCGGGAGCTGGTTCGGGCTCGGCGGGTGCCGTCACAACGGGGGCAACAGGCTTGGGTGTTGCACGCACCTGGGTGCTACGGAATTTTTTGGCAAGGTTCTTAGCCGCGCCCTGGCACAACAATTCGTAAACATCCTCAAGCTCCCCCGATTCACTGACCTCGGCGGTGAAGAGCACCTGGCCACTGCCCACATCGATGTAGTCCGCCCTGAACGCATATTTGCGGCCAAAGCGCACCAGGTTGCCTGCCACGATGTTGTCAACGCCCAGCAATTGGCCCATCTGCACCTGACATTCGCTTGAATTGCAGGCTCCCGTCTGCTGGAACCCCTGCTCCTTCAAGATGAATTCCATCTTGCCCCGATCCAGCACCCGGAAGGCATTGGTGGCGATCAGCTCGCCCGCGAACTTTCCCGAAAGAAAATTGAGCTGCTGGGGAGTCACATTTTCGTCCCCCGCAAAAGGAATTACCGCAATGTTGGGCAAAGTAGGTGCCTTTTGTGCATACAAATTCATGCCTAGGGCCACGGAGAACAAAAGAAAAAACAGCCTTGTCTTCACAAGACCTCCTGGAAATTAGGGGACAAAATCCCGGCCTGCGCGGGGATGATTTTCGCATTTAGAAAAGGGGAATTTACGGACGGACGCGAAGTCCGTGCCGAATGCTGGTGGTAAGGTTGGGCCGTCATGGTGGGAAATATAGATAATGGATTGGGGATGTCGGGGTAAAACCCGGCGCAAATATGACATCGTAAACATGCCCCACCCAGCCTCCCTGCTTTTGCAGCAAAGCTCCTTGACGAAAATCTTCAAGATTTTACCCGAGTTGGATTCGGTAAGCACCAAAACATTCTAGGAGCTGATGGCTCTTTTCCGAGGGATCAGACTTTTCCTCGAGGCCTTCCAAATACGGCGTGACAATTTCGGATAAACTCTGCTTGCGCTGGCCGGCAATTTATTATTCATACGTACGAATATATCTTAGCTTTGTCCGTATACACACAAACAAAAGGAACAACTATGGGAGCCTACATTCATTACGGATTAATTTGCAGTATTCTTACATACCGTACACCCGATCTCAGTGAGGATGAAAACCTGACCAAAGCGAAAACATTTATAGGCAAGTCCTTCGATATTGAACATCTTGATTTCCAGAGTCAAAAAATCGGTGTAGAATTTCGACCATGCAATACAATGTTCAAACAGAATATGCGAGACTTACTACAAAAGTTCCACACCCTTTATCAGTCCTGTGATACAGCCCGATGGGAGGACATCATGGCACAGAATTGGGAAGAAATGGGATGGCCTGAAATCAATAATTGGCTAAACAACCCAAGCTCTGAAAGCTTCTGGGATGAGGGATTCAATATTTCTATACAGAAAACCCGAGTTTATACCAAAGTTCTCTGTTTCGAAAGCGAAGGGAAAGTCAATTTCGAAGATCTCACCCACACGTTGGACCTCCTTAATTCCCTTATGCAGAAGGAGCTCGCACCAAACCCCTTGGCTCCCTTTTTCTTCGTGTGGGTTTCCTAAGGAATTTAAACGAATACCCCGCCATGCTCCACATTCACAAGTTTCACTGTGTGATGATGCTCATCAGGGTGTTCATCAAAGCAGAAATTCATGAGCGCAAGCATATAGACCCTAGGCAATTCGTATTCTATGGTGCCCGCCCTCTTGTCATGCCCGGCTGTCTTTGTCATGCCCGGCTGTCTTTGTCATGCCCGGCTGTCTTTGTCATGCCCGGCTGTCTTTGTCATGCCCGGCTGTCTTTGTCATGCCCGGCTGTCTTTGTCATGCCCGGTACGGGCATCACCGTACATCTACCAGAGTTCTGCGATGCCCGTCCCGGGCATGACACGTTCACCTTTTTCATTTCTGCAATTGATATCGAAAATGATCTTCTTTTCATATCTGAAAATCACTTCCTGCTCAGTTCCTTGCAGGACTGCGCTAACGATTTGTTGCTCTCCCTCCAGCCTCAACATGGCGTTCAGAAAATGCACCAGTCGTTCCGGATGCTCTTCATCGGTGATAAGGATTTTGAAGGTTGCATCAAAGCGCGGGTCGAGGAAGGTATGCTTGAGGAGTTCTGCCTTGACTTGGGCGGCGGTAAGGCGATAAATTTTGGGCTACCGAATCGTTGCCAGTCCGCAAAGATCCCCACCAAAGGCAAAATGGAGCTCGTCGCCGAGATACTTCGAAATGGGGCGGACTGGGAGATGATCACCAAGCTCACCGGCATCACCCCCGAGGTCTTCGAACGCATGAAGGGCCTGGGGAAATAGTCAATTCAGCGCAAATTTTTGTGGCGTTGTGATGCACTAAAAGGCCTAGATAGCTCTGCACCCGCTCAGCCTGCTTTTGCGGGCTGGATACAGGGTTGCGCAGGCAATTGCGGAAGTTCGCCACCACACGCCTGCCAGGATAGGTGCGGAAGGGCAAAATGTACACCCCCAAAAAAGCAAAGCCCCGCGAAGCCGGTTGCAGCTTGATTTTGCGGGGGTGCAGGGTCAAGTGCAGGCGCTCTGCCAAAAAGGACCGGATAGGAGCAATTGTATCTAAAAGAACTTGTTTGTCGCAATGCACAACCACCATGTGGGCCTAATAGAATGGTCATGCGGGTTGCCTTGTCATGCCCGGCTGTTTTGTCATGCCCGGCACGGGCATGACAATCATTAAATACTTTTTACATCCCAAATACAGAGCCCATCAGGGATTTGTCGCTGGGAAGGTCGTCCCAGGCTTCGGGTGGGCTTTGGAAACAGGCGTTCGCGAGGGGATCGTGATAGATGACAGTGCGAATCAGGTATTCACATAACTCGCGGTTGAAAATGGGTGCGATCCAGTTGTAAGGGAGGTGGTGCACCACGCGATCACGGAAGTCTGCGGCGACGATTTCGCGTTTGACGGGGATGAGATTGATAAAACATGTGGAAGGAGAAACAAAGGGGTAGAGTCTCCCCCACCCCCTCTTTTTACATCTGTTTGATGGAGTACTTGAGGCAACGCACCGAGA
>CAIRAY010000146.1 GCA_903876665.1 uncultured Fibrobacterota bacterium
AGGGGGCGTTACATTGGGGGCATATCTGCTTCTTCATGCATATTTTGACGTATGCGACGAAGAGTTGGTTCGCTTTCTAGCGAAATATTTTCATTTTCGCCAAAATGGACCAACAGGCTTGTAGGGCAGTTTAAAAATGCTTTTGCCATGGAGGGCCTGAGCGATTTTGTATACAGCCGTGCAAGGATAATCGTGCCAATTGACTCAAAAGGAAATAGATTAAACTGGAATATGTTTCGACGATTAATCCTTCCTGCGCTTTTGATTACGATTGCCATGATCCTCGCGGATTCGGTTGGTCTTTGGAATCCTATTGAAAGTCGCCTGCTTGATGTTCGTTTCCGGCTTCGGGGCACCATTGTGCCTCACCCCAACTTGGCCGTTGCAGTAATCTCTTCAGATGAATTCAAGGAATATGGTCCTTGGCCCTTGCCCAATGAAATTCAGGGAAAGTTCATCGAGGCGGCCACAAATTTCGGCGTAGGGTCCGTAGTCTATGACGCCGTTTTTTCCCGGACCACCCAGCCCAAGGGGGACGTGTATTTCCGCAAGATGGTAAAGCAGAGTGCTCGCGTCCATTTTCCCCTGCGCTTTTCCCCTTTTAACGAAGCGATCCCCATTTTTGACTCACTGGTTCCCCCTGGAGTCCGTCGGTTCCGCCATGACAAATTGGTTTTGCAAGAGGGCGTAATTCCCATGAAGGGCCTCCAGACCCTGCCGCTTCCGGGCCTGGACACCGTAGCTAAGTCAATGGGATTCGTGCTGGTCAAGCCCGATGACGATGGCACAGTCCGGCGCACGCCTCTTTTTGTTTCTAGCGATAGCGTAGTTTTTCCTCATCTTGGACTTCAAGTCTGGGCCCGGTATCTGAAAGTGGACATGAGGACCATGGCTTTGCGTCCACTTTCCATCGCCTACCAGAACGACAAGCGGATTCCCCTCGATGGCCACGGACAAATGCTCATCAACTGGCCCGGCACTTGGGAGAATATTCCCAAGTATTCCTTCCTTCGCATCGTAAAGTCCTACCAGCAAATCATGGAAGGCAAGAAGCCACTGATTCCGATTGATTCCATGCTCGCCCTGCAAGACAAAATTCTTTTGGTTGGAGTCGCCGACCCGAGCTCCTACGAAAGTATTTCCATTCCTTTTGAAAATCAATTCCCTGTTCTGGGAATGCAATTCGCGATTCTCAATACCTTGCTTTCCGGAAATTCCATTTCAAGTATTTCCCTGATTGCACGAACCCTGTTCCTTTTGATTTTAACCATGGTCCTGCTCTTTCTCCTTTTGCGCAAGAATTTTTGGTGGCATGTGGGAGCTGTACTCCTGGTCGCAGTGACCGTAGTTGCAAGTCAGTGGCTTTTTCAATCATTTCAGATCTGGATGCCAATTACAGGTATTGTCGTTAATGCCTTCCTGATCATTTTATGGTATGTAATTTCTACTCAATACCAGGACCGCCTTGCCAAAAATCGTGTCGAGAGCATCTTTGCCAGGTACCACACCAAAGAGGTGATGGACGAGCTGATCGACTCTCCCATGTGGACCGAGGTCGGCGGTCGCAAGGTCATGGTTACCGTGCTGTTCTCGGATATCCGAGGATTCACCGCGATTAGTGAAATCTATGATCCCAAGCTCGTCGTGGAGCAGCTGAACGAATACCTGTCCGTGATGACTCCGATCATTTTTGCACACAAAGGAACCATCGATAAAATCATCGGTGACGAGATCATGGCCTATTTCGGAGCCCCCATTTACCCCGAGATGCATGCTTGGCGGGCGGTGAGAGCCGCCATGGACATGCAAACAGCCCTCATTCAGTTGCGGGAAAAATGGAAGCTAGCTGGAAAGCCAGATATGCAGATCGGAATTGGAATCAATACCGGCTTCGTGATCATGGGGAATATCGGTACGGACCAATACATGGATTTCACGCTCATTGGGGATTCCGTGAATTTGGGGGCGCGCCTTTGCTCGGCCGCCACCGCAGGCGAAATTCTCATCAGCTCTGGAACCTACCACGAGGTGTTCCGGCATGTGGTGGTCTCCCATTCCCGGGAAACCACGGTCAAAGGCAAAGTCAAGCCGGTGCGCGTATATTCCATCGCAAGCATTCTTGAAACCGAATCCAGGGACAAGCGCAATTTTGAACGCTTCGAGGTCTCTCTGCCCATCCGTTTGTGGAGGGCCGACGCCTCCAACGAGGCTGCGTGGCTGGTGGACATCGGTGGCGGTGGGTTCTGCTGCATTGCTTCGGGTGACTGGGCCAAAGACGAAGTCGTCGCCCTGGCTCTGCAACTCCCCAATGGCATTGAAATCCGCGAAGCCAAGGCCCGCCTGGTCAATACCGACATTGTAGAAGAAGGTCTTCGCATCAAGGCGGTGTTCGTAGAAATCAGCGACCCCGACCGCGAAGAAATTATCAAAATGGCGCGCCACTTCGGCGAGGACGATATTCTGTAAGAAGAGAGGGAATTAGACCTCGACGGGAATGTCCCATTGATGTTCTTGCTTTGCTCAAATCGCGCAAATTCAAATACTAAAAACGTCACTGGTATTGCGACATGCAAAGTGTTTATGGATTGTCATGCCCGGCACCCCCTGTTCCGGGGGCAGGCCCATATCGCCGTACATCTACCGGAGTTCTGTGATGCTCCACACAGTGGATAGCGCTCGACTAAGCAACAAAGTTGCAAGTCGCCAAGCTTTGCATAGCTGCCAGTAACCGTAACTGGCAGCACATCGGCCGTGCCGGGCATGACAAGATGCCGGGCACAAAACACACACCATACCCTAAAGAAATTATCCTTTATTCGAGGGCGCTTGCCGTGTACCTTGCGCCTCTTCGCCAGAAACCCCGGTAGGGGTGGTTTCTCCGTGTTTTTTGAAGAGATGCTGCACCAAGGTTCCAAAGCCACGTAGGACGCGGTAGCGTTCGTGCCGGTCGGTCAGGGCCATGAGGCCTTGCTTGAAAATGTAGCCGGGGCGCAGGTAAAACTCGCGGCGGGCACGGTCGCAAAAGTCTACCAGGTCTTGGCTCGAGAGCCCTTCGCGGTGAATGGTGGTGCGGTGATGGCCATCTTTGTCGAGCCACTGCGCATAATCCTTGGAACCCAGGGCTCCGCTTGCCAGCGCCTCCGCATAAGCCTCGGTTCCGGGGTAGGCCATGATGGGGTAGAACTGGGCGGTGTTGGGGTTCAGGTCTTTGGCCAGGGTCAGGGTTTGTTGCAAAGTGGTCTGGGTATCCATGGGGTTTCCCACCATGAAGCACCCGTGAACCAGTACACCCGTTTTGCGGGCGGCCACCATGAACTTTTGTGCGTTGCCTTCCTTCAAACCCTTTTTGACGCTCTTAAGAACTTCGGGACTTGCGGACTCAAATCCCACACAAAGTTCACGCAGGCCTGCGGATTTCATGAGGCGAAGAATGTCTTCCGGGACATCGGCGCGGGCGTTGGCAGAGAAGGTGATTTGGAGCTTGCGGGAGAGAATTTCTTCACAGATTCCCTTGACATGGCGTGGGTCGACGGTGAAGGTGTCATCTTCAAAAAAGACCTCACCCAACTCGGCAAAATTCTCCTTGATGTACACCAGCTCATCAACCACATCCTTGGGGGAGCGCTTGCGATAGACATGGCCCGTGATGGTCTGGGGAACCACGCAGTAGGTGCAGCGGTGCGGACAGCCACGTCCAGAAAGAATCACGATCAGGGGATTGATGTTCGCCCCATAAAAATACCGCTTGTAGCATCCATACAAGTGTTCGCGGTACACTTTGGAAACCCAGGGAATGGCATCCAGGTCTTCAATTTTTGCGCCTTCGGGATTGCGCTTGATTTGGCCACCTTCACGCCAGGCGATTCCGGGAATTTCGAACAAAGTCTTTACCCCGTCACCGCGCAGGTAGCGCACGAGGCTCCGGACCGTGGCATCGGCCTCGCCGATCACGCAATAGTCCAGGGCGTCTTCCATCTCCAGGGATTCCACCGGCTCGGCGGTGGCATGGGTTCCCATGATCGCGATGGGTTTTCCTAAGCGCTCTTTGAGGACATGGACCACATGGAGGTCGTTGAGAATGCTCGGCGTAGAAACCCCGAGAACCAAAAAGTCCGGCCCGAATTCTTCCGTTTTGCGGAGGGTCGCTTCCAAATCCATGTCCATGGCCGGAGAGTCAATAATCTGGATGGTGTTTCCGTCCGCCTCGGTAAATCCTGCCGCATAGGCCAGGAACATGGGCCAATAAAGCGTGCTCGACTTGGTCACACAGGGGCTGCGCGACTCGCGGCTGAACATGGGATGGAAGGGCGGATTCAGGAAGGTAATTTTCATATTTCTCTCGTTTGGATCCCAAAAATACAAAAACCTAGCCCCCAAGGTCTGAGCGTAATTTGGTACATTTCTGGATATGGATCCTAACGCTCCAAATCAGGTGTTCCCTATGAAGTTGGTTTTCTTCGCTATCCTGCTGGCTCAATTTGCTGGGGCTACCACCCCTCTGGATACGGTTCGTCAATATATTCCGGGCACCAAAAATATTCAAGCTTTCTATTCTGTGAAAAAAGGAACCAATGTCCGGGAAGGAATTTACCGATCCTTTCATCCCAACGCCCAAAAGGCCCACGAGGGGATCTATGTGGCCGGAAAGCTCAATGGGGTGTGGAAATCCTGGTTCCCCGATGGCAAGCCCTGGAAGGAGCTCACCTATGCAAATGGCCTGGAAGAGGGGAATTCCAAGGAATGGAACGAGCAGGGCATTTTGCTCAACGACAATAATTACCGGGCAGGTGAATTTGAAGGAATTCAAAAAACATTTTCGCATTCTGGTGATCCCCTGAGCGAAGAATCCTGGAAGGACGGGAAATATGACGGCACCACCCGCCTCTGGGAAAATAAAATCCTGGTGCGCGAGCTGAATTATAAAGACGGCAGGCTCAATGGTTTGCTCCGGACCTGGTGGCCTGACGGGAATCCCAAAGCAGAAATGCCCTTTTTGATGGGGACGCCCAACGGAGTCGTGCGGAATTTCGATGAAATTGGCAATCTCACCTTTGAAGGGGAGTTTATCAAGGGAGCCAAAAACGGCATCCACCGAAAGCTCGAAAATGCGATTTTGGTCGAAGAGCAGCAATGGGAACTCGATGTGTGCAAAAAAGGATGCACTCCCGAACCGACTTTGCCTGCTTCCAAGTGACCCTATTCCAAAGTTCACTACTTCTATTGACAACCTCGGAAAATTATGGGACAATTGTGTCAAAGCAACCCCAAAACACCCCGGAGTTTAATCATGAACCAGTTTTCTTTGACGGCCCTCACCGGCATCCTTTTGTCCGCAACCCTAGTGATTGCAGCTCCCCCTCCCGAGCTCAAGGCCAAGGTGGAGAAACGGATTGCGGAGCTGCAAGTCCTTTGCACCGATGCTACGATCGTTTCTGAAACCAAGGCCTATAATGCGGCTCCCCCATCCGGCATGACCAATGACAAATGGAAGGCTCTCACCGTAATCAGTCCTGAAGTCAAAGCCCTGACCAAAAGCACATTGGGTGTTTACCTGAAGGGAAAAAAGGCAGTCGATATCGCCGAAATGTTTGTGAATGGGGCCGACGGAGGAAAGGTGGCCCTGATTTCCAAAACCACCAGCTGGACCCACAAAGGCAAACCCAAGCATGACCTGCCCATGGCCGGTAAGACATGGATTGGGGACGTTGAAATGGATGAATCCAGCGGGAAGCAATCCATTCAATTTTCTATTCCCGTTTTGGATGGGGGCAAGGCCATTGGCTCCATTGTAATCGGACTCGCAGTTGCCGAACTCAAATAGTCTGGGTGTCCTATGAATAATATGTCGGTATCCAAACGCCTGGGTCTTTTGCTTGGCTTATCTGCCCTCTCTTTGGCGCTCGTCATTGGAGCTCTGTTCCAGCTTACCTCCCGGCAGGGGGATGGGCTTGGAAGGATGCTCGATCATGGGACGGAAGACCACCGACTTTCTTTTGCGATCGTCGCAAGCGCCTCAAAATCCCAGGAGATGCTGTTTCGGCTTTCCCGGGAAACAGATGCAGATTCCATTGAAGCCCTTCTTGCTCGTTCTGCTCGACAAGATTCCATTTCGGACTCCCTCCTAATCGCACTGAATTCAAAAAATGTGCGTCAATTAGTAGCGGAGTTAAAAACAATTGGCAAATTGACTATCGACAAACTTCTGCTGGGCGACCTCGCCCTCGCCCAACAAAACTTGGTGGAAAAATACAACCCGACATTCTCTCACTTCCTTTCGGCGCTCTCCATTGAAAACGAAGCCCAACAACAGAATTTTGAAAAACAAAGAAACGAAGAAGGGTCCGCAATCCAATCCCTGCGCCGAATTATCACCCTATTTTCACTGATTGCGCTAGGCCTTGTGCTCCTCCTCGGACTCACGATCCTTGCTGCAATCCGCAAGTCGATGTCTGCAATGATTTCCACTCTTGATGATCTTGTTTCCGGTGATGCCGATTTGCGAAAGCGCCTCCCTGTGGAAAGAGGGGATGAATTTGGAAAAATGGCCTCCCTTTTCAACCAGTTCCTGGAACAACAGGCTACGCTCATAGGGGCTGTAGCCACGAGTACCAACAACCTAATCAATGCGACCACCCCTCTCACGGGGAGTGCCCGGGAAATTTCTAACACGGCTCAGGGGATGAGCCAGAAAACCCAAGGGGTTGCCTCGGCCGTGGAGGAATCTTCCGTTTCCCTTCAGGGTATTTCCCAAAATGCATCGGAAATGGCACGAATGGTTTCCACTGTGGCTGCGGCCATGGAAGAAATGGGAGCCTCGCTTCACCAAACCGAAACGAGCTGCATTGCTGAAGTCAAAGCGACGGAAGAAGGCAAGGTTCTGGCCACAAAGGCCCGCGAAACCATCCTTCGTCTCGATACCTCCGCTCAGGAAATATCTGCCATCGTCGACGCCATCAACGACATTGCGGAGCAGACCAATCTTCTTGCCCTGAATGCAACCATTGAAGCAGCAACCGCTGGGGAAGCTGGCAGAGGTTTTGCCGTGGTGGCAAACGAAGTCAAGGAGCTGGCCAAACAGACCTCCCTGGCCACAGATTCTATCGCCAACCTGGCTCAGGCCGTCCGCTCGGCGACGGGGGATGCGGCTCAGTCTTTGGAATTGATCCATATTACCATTGGAAAAATTGGGGATAGTTCTCAAGACATTCAGCGCTCCGTGCAAGAACAGACCCTTACCGTAAAAGAGGTTGCCTCCAGCGGTTCGGTGGCAAGTCAAGCCGCCCAGAGCATCGTGCGTAATGTCAAGGAGAGCGCATCGGGGTTGCAGGAGATTTCTCAAAACACCTCAGGCCTAGACCAGGCATCCCAAAAAACCTTGCGGGGAATCGAGAAAACAGGGGAAAACATTAGCCAGCTCACCCAGACGGCGGAGGAATTGCGCAGGCTGGTCTCTCGTTTCAAACTTTAGTCCTTCGTGGGATCCCCAAAGCCCTCTTTTCATCCCGAAATTTTGCCATTTCATCCGCTTGTCTCCCTGGGCGGCTGACATTTTCGGCTGAAATTCATATTGTTTACGAAACAAGTAAACTTTTGAATTCAGGCATCCTTTTATGAGTCAAAACCCCGAGAACTTTTCGGCGACATTAAACGGTCCATGGGTGGAAATTGTCGACAAGCCCATTCGATCTGTGATTAAGTCCATTTCCTATCGGATTTTTGGATCCTGTGCCACCGCTGCAATTTCATTTTTCTTTACACACAACACCGCCGCAGCCCTTTCTATTGGGGCCGTGGAGTTTTTAACCAAGTTTGGCCTATATTATTCTCATGAACGGGCATGGACGAAAGTATCCTTTGGCAGACAGAAGGTGATCCGTGATTACGAAATCTGATACATCCATTATTGAGGATGCCCTGACTCCTCTGGATCTGGAGGCCCGTCTGGTTTGGCTTGCAAGTCGTTTTGCCGAAATGGGCGCGTTTTCTTCGAGCCTTGGCATTGAAGATCAAGTGATCAGTCATATCCTTTTTTCAAAAGCGCTTCCGTTGCGAGTGTTTACTATTGACACGGGCCGGCTTTTCGAAGAAAGCCAAAGCCTTCTTTCCCTGACTCGGGAGCGCTACGGGGCGACGATCGAAGTCTTCACACCCAATTCAGATAATTTGCAGAATTATTTAAACGCCCACGGGCCCAATGCGTTTTACCAAAGCGTTGATCTAAGGCTTGCGTGCTGCCACATCCGAAAAGTGGAACCCCTAAAGCGCGCACTCCAAGGAAGCGAAGCGTGGATTACGGGGCTCCGGGGCGGCCAATCGGCCAACCGGGCCGGCATCCCTGTCGCGCAATGGGACCCGGATCATTCCCTGGTTAAAGTGAATCCTCTTTTTGATTGGGATGAATTGTCCATAAAAGAATATGTTCACACACACAACATTCCCATCAACCGCTTGCATGGCAAAGGATTCCCCAGCATTGGCTGCGCGCCTTGCACGCGTGCGGTCGCTCCTGGCGATAACCCCAGGGCCGGTCGCTGGTGGTGGGAAAATCCCAACAAAAAGGAATGCGGACTTCATCTCCATTCCGGAGAAAATTTCAGTGCTTGACGGAAATCACCACGCGGAAGCCCCGATTGGGCTGCATGTCACCGGGCAATGCGCTCCTGCGCTGGGTGACGAATAGGGACCGATAAGAAAGTAGCTCGTCAAAGCCCCCATCGCGATAAACTCGGCTTGCACCAGAACTAGGCCCGGTGGGGTTTACCAGCACAAAATCGAGACCTAAGGGCGCATACCAATCGTTGACCCACTCTCCGACATTGCCATGCATATCGTATAATCCAAAGGCGTTGGGAGAATATTTTCCTACTGCAGCCGTCGAAGAAACCACCAGCGGATTCGTATAAAGAGATACGGTATCTGAGCTGATGCTCGATCCCCAGGAATAGGCCTGAGTGGAACCGGCGCGGGCTGCATATTCCCATTCCGCTTCCGTCGGAAGCCTGACCCCGGTGGTGTCGAACCGAGTTTGGGCATCCACCAGGATGTTGGAGTACAGGGTTGCAAAACCCAAACTGTCGCTCAGCGCATTGCAAAATGTGACGGCATCGACAAAACTAACGCGTTCCACGGGCGCAGAATCTAGGCTGGAATAGAATGAGGGGTTGTTTCCTAGGATCTGCTCATACAAATTTTGCGGAATCTCCGTGGTGCTCATATAAAAGCCATTCACGGTCACCTTTACCGCGTCGCTTCGAGTAAATGTCCCCCCAGGAATCCATTTGAAATATGAGGCAAAAGCCCCCAAATCCAGGAGTGGATCGGGCTCATTGACGCTTGCAGAAGAAGGAGCACCCGATGATGATGAGTTCATGCCTGAGGAGCTACTACCCGTTGAACTGCTACCCGTTGAGGATCCCCCCTGGGAAGACTGCCCGCTTGATCCGTTGACCGAGCTGGAGTGACCGATGCCACTCGATTGGCTGGAGCTACTCTGGCCATCAACCCCAATGGGGTTTTTTCCTGCGGACTGGGTACAACCGAGCAACCCAAGGCACACGCAGATGGAGGATATTTTTATAAGTAGCGTCATACTTTAATTGTAACCTGTTTTGGGGCGTAATGCGAGGGGCTGAGGGGAATGGCCATGGTTACGCGACCAACGGGGTCTCAAAATTGCTACAAAACCATGGATGATGGGATACTTACTTGAGCGGGCTATCTGCTGCGCCAAAGCGGATGTCGGCGGGGGCGGGGGCTGCGTCCAGGGGTAAAATAAAACGACGCTTGTCGCCCGGCATGATTGCATTGCCGATGCCTGGGAAATCAGCATATTTTTTGCCACCGATCATCAGGTGGAATCCGTCCATGGGGATTCGGCCCGCACCTTTGTTTTCCACAATGATTTCGACTTTTCCTTTTTGCACTATTTTGGAGGAAACCACAGAAAGGCTTCCGCGCTTTCCGGTTTCGATTGCGATGACCAGGCGGTATTTGATTAAGGTTTTAATGTTGATCTCTACTTTGTCTTTGGCTTCGGGATCATTAATGTCAACTGGGACCTCTTTGGCGAGCAATGTGAATGTTTTGTCTGCAATGGGCTGGGATTTTCCGGCCCAGTTGACTTGAACTTTGACCTTTTCTCCGGGGTACACTACCAGTTCGGATGGGTAAATGGTCAGCTCCTGACTTTCTGGAGAGTTTTGATCCTCAATTCCATCGAGATCTAAATTCCGTTCAAAAAGGGCGAGCTCCACAGCCACCGGGCGCTTGTTCTGATTGGGCTTTACTTCAAGCCAGCCCGAAAGTTCACCTTTGTCGGCCCGCAATTTGAGCACAAAGGGCGAAACTTCGAAGTTTGCAGTGGCTAAGGAAACCCAGACGAAGCACGTGACGATGGCCAAGGAAAATCGGGTGAGATGGGTGTTCATAGATACCCTTAGGGGTTGTATGCATTGATGGTTAAGGATTCGGCATAGGTGCCCGCGATCAACAGGGGAGTAGCGGTCCAAGAAAGAAGCACGTCAAACTGATATTTGTCTGCGGCCCCCACGGAGCTCCATGGCATGACGATGCAGTCCGAGCCTGCTCGGGTCCATAGGTCTACTGGATGTGCGACATCTCCATTGACTACGACGCGGACCTTTGTCAAGGGGACTGTCAGGGTGGAGTTGCGAAAATGTTCCACATTGCACCCGTTGGCAAAAGAAAGAATCATCTCTACTGGATCGCTGGTCGGATTCACGACAAGAAAACTCGCGATTTTTTGGTCCACCCCGGTCACCGAAAAGTCGATGTTGGTTTTGGCGGACAGAGTGAATACAGTCAATACAGTGACTGCATTCGCTTGCAGCGCAAATAGCAGAACCAATAAAGGAATCACTCGTTTCATGGGTCTAATATAAAAAGGAACCCGAAGACCGGGTTCCTTTTTAAGAGAGAGTTGCAATAAATTAGTACGCAGTCACCAGGGTGATGTACAGGGTTTCTGTGTAGGTACCAGCGAGACCGCCGGGTAATGCAGTATTGGAGATGTAAGTGCCCACATCAAAGGTAGCCGTGGTAGCGTCCGTACCATAAACCCAACCGTTATCTTCGCAGGCGGCACCACAAGCTGCGGTGGTGCCTCCCTTCAGCATGGCGGTGAAGGTGGGTTTTAGTGTAGAAATGACCCCATCAGCTGCCGCTGTGCCTAAGGTTACGGATGTAACATCCATAGTTTGGGGGGCTCCCAGTTTTCCATCGGTTCCCTTGACTTGGTTTACGAGGGGGGCTTTAAGCCAAACCTGTCCTGGGTTGGTGAGGGTTGCATCGGCGGCTGCCCCGAGATGCATGTAGGCTCCGGCAGTATTCACCAAAGTGTTGCCGGATTTGTTCACCAGGTTGCCGTTGTTTGCAAAGGCAAAATACAAGTTCCATTTGGGCATATTGGTCATAATGGTAAAGCCACCAACTGAGACGGTAGATGGGCCTTTGGTACCAGGTGCCAAAAGCAATCCACTTGGGTTGCGGATGACGCCATCACGGACAATGAGGCTTGCCAAAGGCGCAACATCGACGCCGAAGGTGATGGATTCAGCGCAGACAGTTGCCAGCGAGCCGGCCACCAAAAGTCCAAGAGCAATTTTATTGATCAGCTTCATTTTGTTATTCCTTGTGTTGTTGTCCTTAAAGCTATATCGGATCGTACCATAGGAAACTTGCAGAGTCAAAGGAATTTTCTGAAGAATCGTTGGATTTGGGAAAATTTAGTTCCTTTGCAAGACCGAAAGGCGTTCATGTTCCACTTTTCGATCTCCAAAATCATGAATTCCCAGTGCCGTTGAAGGAATGGTCATTTCCAGTTCCTTGACAAAGGCGTCTTCGCCAAACCGGATGATATATGTCTTCCCGGCCTCCAGATCGGCGGCCTGTAAAATACCGTTGCGATTGGTGAAGCTCTGGTGCACCGAGGAATCCTTGGGTAAACTTTTTTCGAAGATTTGGAAGGTGGTGTACGCTAGGGGTTGATTGGATTCATCCACAATTCGAACCCGGATAAACACGCGTGGCGTCTTGCCTAGGCGAAGGGCGTAGCCTTGCTTGTAGGTGTTGTTTACTGTGTAGTTGTCGGTTTCTAAAAACACCCCGGGGGGCGGGTTGCTCAGTTTAATGAGGATGTTTTCTTTGCGGTAAGGGGAAAGTTCTCCAAAAGTTGCCGCCATGGGTCCAAAACTTTGACTGTATTCGGAACTGTATTGCTCGGAAGGATTGACCCTTACGGCGGTTCCGGACAAGTCGTAACGACCCTTGGTCAATACAAATCCATTATTCACAGGCCGCCCAAATCCCCACAGCCCATCGGCGAACATAAAGCTTGTGCTGGCGCGGGTGGAAAGGTAATGGCTACGGGCCATCAGCCCCTGGCTACGCTGGTCTGCAACCGAATAGCTGCTTCCAAAAGTGCCGAAATTGGAGGTGTGCTGGTAAGAAAGACGGGCGTTGTAATCTTTTTCTGAGGCGATGCTTGCGTTGGCGCCAAAGGAGTTTCCATCCACCACTCCCATTCCGCTAGACCACGACCAACCCGCATTCACCATGTTTCTCCACTGGTTTTCAAAGGAGCTGGGCAAAAATTCCACGGAATCATATAGCACGGCTATTTGATTGGGGATCGAATCCCCAGAAGCGTGCAGCTTGGTTTTGGGAGGGATAAAGGTTTTTTGATTTTGCAGCTGATTGATCACATAGGCGGAGTGGTTGCCAGAATTGAAGAAGTAGTTTGCGGTCAAGGAAAGATTGGGACTGTATGCACCGTTGGTCACCGCCACATTGCCCGATACCGCCAAATTCAAGTTCCGGTAGGCACGCAGGGAATAGCTTGCTCCCACCGAATAATCCATGAAGCCCATCGCAGAGTCTTCGTGGTTGATGTAGGCATTGGCGTTTGCATTGGCGGAGCCTCTCCAAAGGGGGGCGCCGATGCTCATCCCTAAAGAAAATTTGGCTTTGGGAGCAAGGTCCGTGGGGTTGAAAAAGATGTTGCGGAAGCTCTGCTCGGTTCTAGAGCCATAAATGCGCGTGGACACAGCCCCCAAGGTTTTGGTCAGGCTCATTTGGAATTCCCGGCCAAAAGGGTGTTCCTGGGTTCGGCTGAAGGTTTGGGTGATTTCCCAGTGCTTGGTGGAGTCGGGTGACCAGAGTAGTCTTGCACCAATAATCTGCAAAGTGGAGGTTCCCCCACTAAAAAGAGAACCGGTCAGGTTGTATGCAAGACCCCGGTGGTAAATGGCAGAGGCCATCGCCTGGGATTGGGATTTATATGGATATGGAAAATCTAGATTCAATTCATCACGACGAACTCCAGCGGCAAAGTTCCCCTGGTTTTCTCCTGGCTTGAGATTTACTGCGGTGGCTTGCTTGAATTCAAAGGGAATACTCTGGCGGAATCCGTCTTCATAGGTCACCTGAAGTTCAATGTTGTTTTCCCCTTGCCTGCCGGAAATCCCTGCAATCACATGGGATCCGGAGGAGAGCTGCAACGTCTTTTGAAGTTCTCCGTTGACAAAAACCTCGACCTGGGCCGGTCGAATCAGTTGGAACGCGACCTGGTTTTCGTCCACGACAGAAGAAACGCCGAGGGCGTTGCCCAAGTCAAAGCGAATTCCTCCCAGAGGAGGTGCGGAAAAATTGACCTGGGGCAGGGAAGGGGATACATCGCCTAGAGTGATGCGGGAGTCCAAGGAGGGAATGTCACGAATCAGCTGGGACTCCCTGCGGGTCAGGGCATGCCTGTTCCATTTGCCCCCAGCTGGTTCCAAAACATCGGCTGTGCTTTGCAAAACAAAATTCTGAAAACGGATTGCCCCATCCAGGTTTGCAGAAAAGGGCGTTCGCACGGGGCGTGGTTTTTCGTTGTAGCGCAGAAAAATGGCCTTGGCCGAATCGTCATCGAAGAATCGTTCGGAATAGGAAAAGTCCTGGTACATAAAGGCGTTCATGAACGCAGAGAAGGTTGCTGGAGCGACTTCTTTGCCTTCCATTTGATCTTCCAGGCGCTCGTTTACCCGGTGGACTTGCAGGTGCCGCAATGCTGCGGGAACCGAAATCTTCAGGAGATATTCGGCCTCATCCAAATCCAGGGTAAAAGCCGTTGCCAAAAGTCGTTCACTGGAAAAATGGCCATCGATTCCATTCACCTTCTTACGGTTTTCGGGCGTGAGGCAGGTGTCCAAAAATTGCGCAAATCTTTTGGAAAAAAAGCCATAAGTTTTAAAGGTTGGATCCCATTGGAGTTTGACTTGTTCGAGCTCATGGGCATCTACAAAGAGTCGAACCATGAATTCGCGTTGTCGGGGCGCCGGAGCCTTTTTGAAAATCCGTTGGAAAAGTTCAGCTCTGTTTATTTGTGTGTAATCAATGGCGGGTTCCTGAACCTCGGGAATGACCTCTGGAGTAAGGGGTTTGGGTGGCTCCTTCCAGCCACCCTTGGGCAGCGCCATCTTTATCGTTTTCCCTTTGGGGTCTGCCAACAAATTGATGCCTGCCGCCTTCAGCTTGTCGCTGTAAAAAAGGCCATTGCCCGGAATGATTTGGGACTTCAATGTTTGGGGCACAATGGAGTCCAGAGCCACCACCAAGGCTTTGGAAATGAAGCGGAATTTGGACTTGTCCATATTCCAGCGGAGTCCTGCAGTGCCAAGGGATTTTTTATCCAAGGAAAGTTGATAAATGTTCTCCTTGGAAGAATCCCGGGCAGGCCTTACGGGTATGACGGTGGTATTGGTTACCGGAAGCTTCCAGGAGCCAGTCGTGTCTACCACGGGTTTTGCCACAATGGTTGGAACCACAGGTGCCGGTGGGGGCGCAGGTGGTGACAAAATTTTGCTGTTGCGGGCGGAGTCCAGGTTGAGGCGGATCTGCTCGAGCTCTGCGCTATCCAATTGGAAAAACGCGGAGTCCCAGGCGCTATCCAGGGGCAGGGGTTGGGACCAGATTCGAGGGGGCAGCAAAAACAAAATCAGCAACAGAAAGGCCAACCGGTCCCGCATGGAGGTTCCGGCTGTACGTGTGCAAAAATGCCAAAGCCCCTTGAAAAGCAGTCGCATAAAGCGAATTATATATATCGGCAGGGCTATTGTGGGGAATCTTTTGGGGAAACTCATTTAGGCAGTGTAAAGAAATGGCCGATACCCTCTCGCCGGATCTGTTTCCGCCCCCTTCGTTGCCCAGCCCCTGGTCGTTGTTGCGGGAGCGTCTCTGTGTGATGCTCTTCACACCATGGCGGATGATTCGAGGAACCGTCAAAAAAGAAAACCTATATTGGCTCTCCTAACAAAACACTCTCGGGAGTTCTATGAAAAAGATGCTATTCGCTGTCCTATTGATGTCTGTCGGCCTATTTGCCCAAAACGGGTTCAATCCGAACGAGTCGAGCATGCAGCCACGGTCTGCCTTGCTCATCAATCCAGCCTCACTGGCATTGTTACTGTTCAGGTCTAATATACCAAAAATTTCTGCGAAATAGTTGTTGCAATATATTCGGTCTTTTTCTATGTTTTCCGATAGCATAAATATAGTATCGGTCCGTATTATTCATGGAGAACG
>CAIRAY010000147.1 GCA_903876665.1 uncultured Fibrobacterota bacterium
AAAAGTCCCAAAAAAAGGAATACTGTTTTTATGGACAACTTCATTTGTGCTTGTCGCATTATTTTTTCTCCCCAAGGTACATGCACCGAACAAAAGAGCGGGTGACCCCATCTTCCCACCAGTACTCCAATATTATGTTTGCCTTTTGCTCCCTTAATATCCATTCCACGTTACCCACCCTCTTGAATGGCCACCATTCAATCGAAGGGATAGCTTCATTTTCTTCATAATCCACCTCTGAAATAGAACCGTCCACGGACATCCGCGCCTTCCAGCCTAAACCCAAAGCAATGCTCACAATATCATTGTGCAAGGACTCCCCTCGCAGGTTTCCAATATTTGGTTCTGGACTGGGTGGCAACACCCGGGCAAAAATTGTTTGTTCAGTGGAACGAAAGGTTGAAACTTTATAGATATCAGAGTTCTGTACTTCACGAGCCCAAACTTGAGACGCATCACGGTAACCCCATTTTGGATTACCACCGAATACGTAATAGGCACCAGAATTGTTGATTGAACTTCCGACAAATGCCCTTACAACTACTATTTGCCCACTATCAGGACTTAACGAATCTTCAGCCTGCTTTAAAACATTGTGCACAATTGGCCAATAGACAATAGAACTAGCCCCCACCTCGGTCATTGCCGGAGCAATAATCTCCGCCGACACCCCATACCTCGCTACGGATACATCCAAATAGTGAACCCCCTCCGGCACCCATTTCAGGTCATCACACATCCCATCCCAGTGAAGAATACTTGTTCCAAGAGTCTTGGCACCCAAGGCTTTGATGCACACAACCACATTGTCGAGATTGCGGATCTTCAGGGTCACCTCAGCGGTCATATTCAGGTCCAGGCTAACGCTGACCCGCTTCGTTGCATCGGCCAATGCCGCCGGGTATTCCAGCGCTCCCGTAACAACCACATTGCTCACCGTGAGCGCAGCCAAAATGACATTCACCGTTTCCGCAGTCGTATTTCCAACAGCGTCGCTGGCGGTCTTGGAAATTGCAAAACTTCCTGCAGGCAGAGCTGGTGTTATTGTCTCGGAAAACGGAACGCCGTCAACGGTTCCCGAAACCGGAATGTCAATACTTCCAACGGGGAACACCTCTCCCGCAGTGGGCGAAGTGATCACGACCACCGGTGGCGTACGATCCACCACAAAGGTCTTGGTCGCTCGTCCCCAGCCACCATCAATCGCCAGAACCTCGATTTCATGGGAACCATCCTGCAATGCGGAAATATCCAAGGACGCAGAAAAGGATGTTTGTGCCCCTGTTGGCGTCAACGTTTCCTTCAACTCGCCATCGATCAATATTTTTACCTGACTCGCCTTGGGCGATAACGAGCCCGCAACGGTCAGCAAATTTTCTTTGGTGACCGAGGCCGTTGGTGATGTTATGGTTATGGAAGGAATTGTTCCGGAATTGTAGCCGACCAGTCCACCTCCAGCCCCAAAATCCTTGGAGCCTATCTTGCCATACACCTTCACCATTTTTTCCATCGCCGAATCCGGATACCAGAGCGCAGTATATCCGTATCCTGCCGCTAAATCCCTTGCGCCCCAAGCCTGAACGCTAGTTGCTGTCTTTAATGGGTTGGCATCGCCAAGCGCTCCCGTGGAGTTGTCCCCATAGATGTCCACACGGTTGAACTGGTATAAATACTGTGTATTTTCCGGGTCGTCTGGGTCTTCAACAGTGTTCAGAAAGTGGTAACCGTCCGATAGCGGGTGCTGATATGGAGAAAGAAATCCGCCCTCAAACATGGTGGCAAAATGGCTGATCCCCGCCGACATCAGGCTCAGTCTCGAAGCGCCGCTCTGTAGACCAGTCATGCCTGTTCCCCACCAGACGGTCCGAACCACAGTCTGTGCAGGTCTCAGCCGATGCGAGACGCCAAAATCCCGCCCGGAAGCAAGCAACCGCGAAACCGGCATTTCGGTTATTGACGAGGAAGGGTTTTCGTAGGTATTCATGAATCCTTGGAATGTTCGGCGCCCTATGGCATGGGTCAATTGGTCTGAACCATAGGTGCACCCCGTTCTTGCTGTGCCTGGTTTATAATCCCAAGACAAATCGGAGCACACCCCTTGGGGAATCAAAAGCTGGGCCCTGTCGTTTGCACCCCAGGTCCAAAGCCTCTGCAGGCTGTCAAGTCCAAGGGAATGGGCGCGTCCCGCTGCCACAGCAAAAAGTCGGACCGTATTTTCGCCCTCGGCGGGCATGGTGAGAAGCTCAGGCTGAGACCCATCGGCAACAAGCGGAGTCGACCCGCTCGCAAGACCAAGCTGCCCCTCGTCTCCACGACCCCAAACCCAGGTCCGGTTCGATTCATCGATGGCAATGTTGTGTGCAGTTCCGGCGACGATGTCCTTGATAATAATGCCCACAGGAAACACAACTTTAACCGGCACATCCGAGGAATCCCCAGCATTGGAATTCCCAAGCTGACCTTCGCGGTTGTCACCCCAGGCCATCACGGTACCATCCACCATCAGGGCAAGCGAATGCCTTGCGCCAGCGGCCACCGAGCGCACGTTACCCACGACCCCCATTACCTGGATCAGGGAATCGGACCAGACGCGCCCCGGGTCGGGGAACCCCAAGCGTCCCTGTCCGTTGCTTCCAAAGGATAGAACTCGGGTATGAGTTGTTGAATTCTCCACCAATGAATCAAGGACCACCACATGGGAATCCCCTGCGGAAATGCTGCGTGGCATTATGGTTACTCCAACCATTGCTGGAGAGAACTTGGAAGTAACCACATGCACGGCGCCGTCATAGCTCTTGATCTCCAGAGCCTGCCATTCCTGGGCCGTGGAGTCAAAGCGGAAGGCCTTGACCTGTTCCTTGGAATATCTTTTTGGTTGGTAGTCCGGCATGGGGAGGGCCATCTCGATAGTGGATCCCGGAGCGATGTCGGCATGCACCTGGAAGTACCCACCCGAGCGCAGGAAGTCACGGCGGAGCAGTTCGGGCTTGCCGCTTTCATTGCCCAGATATCGGATGGTGGGGACTTCGTTGTTCACCAGGGTTCCCGGAGCTACGGATACCGCAATTCGGGTTCGCGTTCCATAACCCGGGATTTGATCGAAGCGGTATTCAACATATTCAGGCTTAGTGATTCCCGAAAAATCCACGCGGTCAGGCACTCCCACCAGTGGCGCATCGTTTGCGTTGTGGGGATCGCTTCCGACCTGGCGCTCCACCGCATCTGGGATCCCGTCGCCATCGCTGTCGTTGGTCCATGGCCCCTGGCCATATACAATCAGGCCGTCGGAGGTCACCGTGACCTTGGGATTGCCCGCTGTGTTGCCGGTTCCGGCCCAAGACCAGTCGTCGGTGAAATTCACATTGCCCCAGTCCTTGGAGGCGATGCGGACCTGCACCTCGCGCGTTGCGCCAATGGGCAAGAGACCTTCGCCCAGCGCTACCGTGAACTGCACCCGACGGTCCTTCTGTGTCGTCCTTGAAATGGTAGTACCAGGAACTTGGGACCAGTCGATCAGGCCGATCAACGGCTGTTCGCCAGCAAGGGTGTCCGCATGCCAGTTGAAGCGGACCCGGCGCAAAGGAACCTCGCCCGTATTGGTCACCAGGCAGGTGAGCCACAGGGTGTTGTCCGTCCTTTGGGTCACGGTGGTGTTGACCTTCGCTTCCTGTTTGGCCGTGGTAGGGAAAGGAAGGCGCGGGATTTCGGAAACCAGGTTCTGAGCGTGCCTGCGCACCGTCACGCCATTGTTGACGCCACCTGTCACCGTGGGCATAGCTATCCACGATGGGTCGTTAGTGCGGTTAATCGCGGTATAGTCCTTGACATGCATCCGCAGGTGCACCACCGCTGAATCGCCCAAATTCAGTGTCACTGGAATCCGCATCCATACCGTTCCGCTGAAGTCATCCCGGGCTTCTACGGTCCCTGTGACCCCGGCAAGGGAGGAGTGGTCGATCTCGGGTTCCAGCTCGTCCGAATGGTCGGCCCAGTTGAAGTGCCAGCCGATCTCCGGGGCATCAAGAGGAACTGTGCCTGCGTTCTTGACCGTCAGGGCCACGGCATACCAGTTGACGTTGCTTCCGATCACCGAAGCCGTCACCACGGGCATGGGAACCAGGCCCAGCGAGGCGGAGGACAACATTTTGGCAGATGAGCTGGAAGTAAAAATGCCCGAAGATGAAGCCACGGATGAGGACGATTGAGCCAAGGAGGGTGCGAGGCTTGAAGATTGTTGAGTCGTTTCCGTCCACTGGATGCGGTCGAAGGAGCATAGGCGGTTCCATTCCGCGGAATGCCCGTAGCCCACTCGCCCTGTGGCGTGGGTGGCATCATTGATTGTCGCCACAGAATCTCCATTAAGGAATACTTTAAATTCGTTGCCGTGCATGACGATGCGGAGGTTTACGTTGGACGCGAGCGGAACATCTTTTTTGCCCAGGGGCGAACAGCTGGCCATCCCATCGACGCAGAAAAAGACATGCGATTCCCATTGGTTTGCGGGTCGCACTCCGACGAAGTAGAAACTTGACTGATTGGTGTAGCGGAATACTGCGCCACCCCGGTGTCCATTCCAGATGTCGGCGACCAAGTCCATTTCAAGCGTACCGTCCGGTGCCGTGGCATCGGTGCGCAACAAGAATCCGTTCTGCCCGGAACCGTTGGCGGGCAAGGCCATTCCGCCAACTTCGCTCCAGGGGCGCATGCCTGCGGTGGTGAATCCCGAGAGCGATCCATCGGAATGGTCGTCGGTGAATGATGCGGAATGTACGGGTGCCGCGCCTAGGAAAGCGCAGAATAAAAACGCAATTAGGGCTTTAGGGGGGGGAGCAATTTATGTGCCATAGGGACGCAAAGATAAAAAAACAACGTTCGAAATGGAGTAAAAAGGAACTAACCATCCATTCTTTTATCCATGCGCAAGGATTATTTCGTCAGAAACCAGATCGCCCCTGCGAACGCGAGAACCCCAACGGCCTTACGGGCCCAAACAATCCAGCGACCCATGCCCCGTACATGAAAAATGGGCAGGATCCAAGTAGATGCCATTCCGGCAAAAACGATCACCGAGCAATGTCCAAGGGCGTAGGCCAAAACCAGGCCTGTCGCCAATAAAGGCCTTGTTGCCACCGAATCGAAAACTAGCCCTAGCACCGGCATGATGAATGCGAAGGCACATGGCCCAAGAACCGTGCCAAATAAGCCACCCAGCAATAATGCGGCTCCAAGACCCCTACCCTTGAAGCGTTCCTGGCTCGACAAGGTATACGCAGGAATATGGATTACATCTAAAAGAAGAAGACCGACCAGGGCAAATATCAGCGCCCCAAGCCAATTACTCCATGGCCCCACATCGCCAAAAATGCGGCCCAACATTCCCGTAATCAAACCGAGTACCACCATACTCACCAGGATTCCAAAGGAAAATACGGCCGAAAGCACAAAAGCCCGGACCGGAGTGCCACCACTTTGTTTGGCTACAAACCCCATCACCAACGGCACGCTGGCCAGGTGACAAGGAGAGAGGATTACGCTCGCGATACCCCACAATAGGGCACCGGACACCGCCACCCATGGGCTTGCCCACATCATTTCCGAAAGGCGGGTCAGAATATCCAGGATCACCGGCGGACTCGCTTGGATGCTAGGATTTTTTCCAGCTCACTTTGCGGAAAAAATCCTTCGTGTCTAAAGAATTCCTTGCCTGTGGAATCCAAAAATACTTGTGTGGGAATGGAGCGAATCTTAAATTTTTGGGCCTCGGGTTTTCCGGCCGGGGTCCAGACATCGTGGAACACAATTTTTAGATCTTGCCGGTATTTAATTTCCAATGAATCCATGATTTTTTTCATGGCCCGGCAGGGAATGCAATTCACCGAACCGAGCTCCACAAAAGTCACTTTGGGCTCAGTGGCAAGGGCTTTTGTGGCTAAGCATAATAGAAGCAAAAAGATATGAATCAATTTCATTTTCCCATCCTATCATCGTCAATGGTATTGCGACATGCAAAGAATTTATGGATTTTGATGCCCGGCTTTCCTGTCATGCTGGCTTTCCTGTCATGCTGGCTTTCCTGTCATGCCCGGCACGGGCATGACAAATTCATTCGCACATTTAGCGACATTTTTAGTAGGTATATCCATTAAATCAGGTATTCCTTCAATGCTTCCGCCTTTAGCACTTTCCCAGAAAACATGACTTTTCCATCCACCACCAGGGCAGGCGTGGTCATCACACCAAAGACCATAATTTGTTTGTAATCAGTAACCTTTTCCAGCTGGATTTCAACGCCCAAAGCATCCGCAGCTTTTTGGACTTCCTCCGCAAGGATGATGCATTTGCTACAGCCGCCGCCGAGAACTTGGATTTTTTTCATGGTGAGCTCCTTTTGAATCTTTTACAACAACGCATTAAACAAATACCCAACCAGCATGATGCCACAAGCCACGGTGCCAAAGAATATCCCCAGCAGTTTGGGCTTCAACACTTTGCGCAATAAAATGGCCTCGGGAAGGGACAAGGCAATCACCGCCATCATAAAGGCAAGGGACGTTCCTAATGCGGCCCCTTTTTCCAGCAAGGCCGAGATGATGGGCAAAATCCCAGCGGCGTTGGAATACATGGGAACACCCAGTAGAACAGCAAGGGGCACAGACCACCAGGAACCCGCTCCGAGGATTTTCACAAAAAAATCCTGAGGCACATAGCCATGAATTCCTGCGCCCACAGCGATGCCCAGAATGACCCACATCCAAACTTTTCCGACCACTTCTTTGACCGCATCACGACCCGCCAGAATCCTTTCGCCCCAGCTCATTTTTGCATCTTCACCGGTTGTGCCGCCCCGAATTTCCCATACCCAGTCTTCGACCAGATGATCCAGCTTGACGCGGCCCAATACATAGCCCGCGAGCATGGCCACCGCAAGGCCGGTGCCCATATAGAGAGCTGCCACCTTCCATCCAAACATCCCAAAAAACAGGACTAATGCCACTTCGTTGACCATGGGGGCGCTGACCAGAAAGGAAAAGGTTGCGCCCAGAGGTACGCCTGCGGAAAGAAAGCCAATAAACAAAGGCACGGCAGAGCAAGAGCAGAATGGTGTCACCGTACCTAGCAATGCCGCCATGGCATTTCCGGTAAAGGCTCCGCGCCCCTGAAGCATTTTCCGGGTCCGTTCGGGAGAGAAAAATGTGCGAATGATCCCGACGCCAAAGACCACGGAAACCAGCAGCATCAACACCTTGGGGGTGTCATAAAAGAAAAATGCCAGGGATTCAAAGGCCCGGCCCCCTGCAGGGAGAAAAGAAAATTGACCGGACAAGGCCTGCACGGTCAAATGCGACAAGGCTTCCAAATTCCAATAAAGAGAGACCCAGGCCATTATGCCTGCGAGCCCCAGAGACCAATGAATAATGAGCTTCCCCTTCATCATGCCCCTTGGTCAATGCAATTGAAAAACCCCAAAATGCAGGGCATGGATAATTTGTAAAATACTTTGAGCCCGCGCTTGTCGTCCTCAATGAGGCCGGCATGGCGGAGTACCGCCAAATGCCTACTGACGGTGGACATGTCGGTGCCCACCACGGGGGCAATTTCGCAAACACAAGTTTCGCCTTGGGTCAAGAGTTCCAAAATTCGAATGCGCGAAGGATGCCCCATGGCCTTGAAGATGCTGGCACGACGCTTGATCACCGCCAGGGAGGTTGGCATTTTTGCCGGTTGCACAATGGCACATTCTGTGGCCGACTTGGCTGCATTTTGTTTCATATTTGCAAATATACGCAAATACTTTCTAAAACGTCCACCCCAATTTTTTCTTCATCTATAGGATTCCGTGCGGGCCCTGGAATTTGGCGAAGCGCAAGTGGTACGGGACTTAGGGTGAAGGATTCTATATTGGCAGGGAAAATCCTTTTTCAAGTGATTCCTCCATGATTCGATTGTTCCCCATTCTTTTTATCCATTTCATTGCGTCTAACCTTTGGGCGCAGACTACCTCCCCTACCCCGAAGAAGCCAAACATTGCCGTCCTGAATTTCTCAGGAGATGCTACGGTTACACCCGAGCAGCTGGCGTTCATAACGGGTGAATTTGCCTCCGAATTAACCCGATCCGAAGCCTTTACCGTGCTGGAACGTAGTCGAATGAAGGATATTCTCCAGGAACAAAATTTCCAGCAAAGCGAAATTTGCAATTCGAGCGAATGCAAGTTGCAAATGGGTCAAATGCTTGGAGTGGACAACCTGGTCGTCGGAAGCATGGTACGCTTTGGCCCCAACTACGCCTTTCGAGTTGAATACTTGGATGTTGCCACTGGGGTCATTTTAAAAACCGTGAGTTTTGAAAAGACTGGTGAATTGCATCAGGTGTACCGCACCGCATGCCAAGAAGGAGCATCGGCCCTGGGGCGCTTCGCAAATGGACTGCCAGATTCGGTGACGACCCCATCTTCAACGACTCCCGTTGTTTCCTCTACATACAAACGCCCGGGATGGAAATTCCCTGTCTTGGCGGGATTGGCCCTAGGCGGAGTGGTGTGCGGAGTGGCTGGCTTGTTGGAGCATCAAAACATGACAGCAGAGCGCAAGACTTACAATAATGCGGATTACACCGGACGGCCTGTGACCGAAGCTAACGCACAATGGGACAAGGTTGTCTCGGCCGAAAGCGCGCGGAATATTTTATGGAGCGCCGGAGCGGGCCTTCTTGCGGCTGGGCTCGTGGTACAATTCGCCTTCTAAGGAAAAACAGAAATGAAAACTTCAGCGAAATTTTTAACCCGTTTTGGCGTGTTGTGTGTAATGTTGATCCTGGCCTGCGACGGAGCCGGGCTACGCGATAACCCCACAGACTCCGGAGCAGTCGGCTACCCAGAAAGCTCGGCCCAGGCATCATCGGCCCAGGTATCTTCAGCCCAGTCCTCGTCAGCACAGGGGTCATCTTCGCCCGTTTCCTCTTCCCTGAATTCATCGTCCCAGGCTTCTTCGTCAACCCCTTCATCGTCCCAGGTTTCCTCATCCACATCCTCGTCCTCGTCGCAAGCGTTGCCATCCTCTTCGAGCCTAGTTCTTTCTTCCTCCTCCAGCGCATCCTCCTGCAGGGATTCCGACCCTTCGGGTTCCGTGACGGACTGCCGAGATAGCATTGAGTATAAAACAACCACCATCGGCGGAAAAGTTTGGATGGGTGAAAACTTGCAATTCGCTCCCTCAACTGGTTCAACCTGGTGTTACAAAGATTCCATCGCCAATTGCGGGAAATTTGGTCGTTTATACGATTATGCCACCGCAGAAACCGCGTGCATGGAAGGTTGGCACTTGCCAACTAATGTCGAGTGGAGCCAATTGGCTAGTGATGCCGGTGCCAATCTCAAATCAACACAATGGAACACCAACTCCATTCCAAGTTCTGATTCCTATAAGTTTTCCGCAATAGCGGCACCCTTCTTGGACTCACTTCCTCAATTCCAAAATTTGGATAATGCTTTTTGGTGGGCAGCCACCCCATCCGCTACTGGAGCAAATAGGGATATTCGATGGATGGCCGGTGGTTCTGCCTCTCTTGGCTCAAGTTCCCGACTGATGTCTTATGGTCTTTCGGTGCGGTGTATTCAGGATTAAAAGTCTGTCAAGGCGCGGGATTCGAATGGCGCTGATGGATCGCGTCAATTCCGGCAAGAACTTCGGCCGATAAAACCACATCGAGGCTAGCGATATTCTCCCGAAGCTGCCCGAGCTGGGTCGCCCCAATGATGGTCGAGCGGATGAATACTCGGGAGTTCACGAAGGCTAGGGCCATCTGGGCAGGAGACATTCCGTGGGCACGGGCGAGGGCCGCGTATTCCCCCGTAGCAAGGATCGCCTGAGGTGAGGAATACCGCTTAAAGTGAGTACCAAACAGATTCAGGCGTGAAGAGGGCAATGCGCTTCCTTCCTCGTACTTTCCACTGAGCCTGCCAAAGCCCATGGGAGAATACGCCAGGAACCCAACATCCTCTCGGAAGCAGACTTCGGCCAATGCCACCTCAGCGCTGCGGTTGATCAGGCTATAGGGATTTTGCAGGGAAACCGGCGCGGGCAAGCCCAGCTCCTTGGCCAGCCACAGGTACTTCATGAGCCCCCAGGCGGTCTCGTTGGAGACTCCGAAGTGGCGAATTTTTCCGGCGCGGATCAGATCAGCGGCCGCACCCATTGACTCTTCCAGTGGCGTCCAATACTCGTGCTGGGGACCATCAAAGCCAAGCTTGCCAAAGAAGTTCGCGCTGCGGTCGGGCCAATGGAATTGGTATAAATCGATATGATCCGTCTTCAATCGTTTGAGCGAGGCGTCACAAGCCGCAAAAATACTTTCGCGCCGGAGTCCATTATGGATGCCGTTGCGAACCCAAGGATGGCCTGCACTGTGTCCGATCACTTTGGTGGCCAGAACCACCTGGTCACGCTTGCCCGATTTTTGGAACCAGTTCCCAATAATGGTTTCGGTTGCGGTGTAGGTCGCTTCCATAGGCGGAACCGGATACATCTCGGCCGTGTCCCAGAAATTCACCCCCAAGTCAATGGCTAAATCCATTTGGGAAAAGCCTTCGTCCTGTGTATTCTGCTGGCCCCAGGTCATGGTGCCGAGGCAGATTTTGGAAATTTCGAGGGAGCCGAGGTGTATTTTTTGCATGTTCAGCTATGCGTGATGAGGAAGTGTTCAGCCTCGAGGGCGGCCATGCAACCCGAGCCTGCCGCGGCAATGGCTTGGCGATATTTTTTGTCTTGAACATCACCGGCAGCAAAGACTCCTGGAACGCTGGTTTCCGTGGTACCCGGAGTGGTGAGGATGTAACCGGTTTCATCCAAATTCAAATGACCGGCAACAAAGTCCGTATTGGGTTTGTGTCCGATTGCATAAAATAGACCTGCCACCGGAAGTTCGGTCACCTCGTTGGTCACCACGTTGCGAAGCTTGGCAATTTCAAGGGACTTGGTGCCCGAAAGGCTTTCGAGGACGGAATTCCACACCACTTCGATTTTTGGATTGGCAAATACTTTCTCTTGCATGGCTTTGGATGCGCGGAAAGAATCACGACGGTGCACCAGGTATACTTTGGATGCAAACTTCGACAAATGCGTGGCTTCTTCCATGGCTGTATCGCCACCGCCAATCACTACCGAAGGCTTATTGCGGTACATGGGAAGCGCCCCATCGCATACGGCGCATGCGGAAACGCCGCGTTGCCAAAATTGCTGTTCGCCGGGAACACCCATGCGACGCGCCGTGGCACCTGTGGCAATCACCACCGCATCGGCTTCAAAAAGTTCATCGGACTCGTTCCAAATTTTAAATGGACGGGAAGAAAAATCCACTTTGGAGACTGTCTCGGTGCGAATCGTTGCGCCACAATGTTCGGCCTGCTGGCGCATGCGCAGCATCAACTCACTTCCGTCAATACCCTCCGGAAAACCAGGGAAATTTTCAATTTCCGTGGTGGTGGTCAATTGCCCACCCGCAGCGACGCCTCCGGCCATGAACCCCTCAAACATCAAGGGCTTGAGCAAGGCCCGGCCCAGATAAATTGCCGCTGTATGGCCCGCAGGCCCCGAACCGATCACGATGACTTTTTCTGACATAGGATTCTCCATAGTTTCACTTCAATGTAACAATCTGTCCATATCCTTCGCCCCTTGATCGGACAGAATGTGTATAAGGGATGCCTAATCATCTATTTTCACAAGATGAGCCAACTTCTTTGCGTGACGCCTGCCGATTCCCCCATTGGAGAAATCCACCATTTTGAAATACTCTGGAAGGGCATGAAAATGCCCGGCCTCGCCTTTCTGGATCGCCAGGGCAGCTGGTTTGCCTGTATCAATCGCTGCAAACACTGGGCTGAAGCCTTGGATACCGAAAGCCCGGCAATTTATGCCACGGGTACCGGCTTGGTCGTGTGCTCCATCCATGGGGCAAAATTCCGCCTGGAAGATGGCCTTTGCGTAACGGGACCCTGCCACGGATCTGCGCTGGATGTCATTCCCGTAGAATGGCGAGAAGGCGAACTTTGGTCGATAAAGTAAATTACCCGCAGGTCATTTATGAAAAAACAAGACCCCCGATGAGGCCGCTGGGGTTTCCCAAGGGACCAGAGAGCACGGTGGACCGGGCACCCTGGGAACCCGTCCATGCGGAATGAAATGGGAGTGACTCGTTAAAATTTTAATGCGACTTGCAAGCCTGGGGCAAGGCTTCCCTCTGAAATCGGAATTACCGAGGGACTCACAGACAACTTGAGGTTTCCGTATGCATTGTGAGCTCGGATGCCGCTAGCCGTAAATTGGTACAACGCCATTCCGTGGGCTAGGACACCCAAACAAACAAGGATCCCCCCACTGACCGCTGCTAGCTTGGCATCCGAGTCACTCCCACCATCTGACCCGGGTATAGCTGCAAGGGCCAGCAATCCACCTCCAATAGCTAGGCAACCCCAGCTGGATTGGTAAAGTCCCCATCCGGGAACACGGACAAGGGAATCCTGGCCCAACGCGTTTACAGATCTGGTCATCATGTTGGCTCCTATCCCATTTACGGGAATACCCGCAAGTAGGGTAAGGACCCCTATCCATAAAGAGGTTTGGCGATAATTTTCATGATCAGAAAAAGCCATAATTGTTCCACCCACATTCATTCCCAGTCCAATGATTTGAATGCCCGAACCCAAGGCAAGCTTCATTTTCAAATTGAAAATTTCGCTTTGGGTTAATGCAACGACAATTTTTGGCTTCAATATATTGCCGTTCCTGCCTGAAACACTTTGTGTGTCAAGTATCTGCGATCCCCGTGCCGGGGATGCCCCTTCGACCTCGTTGACTGTTATAATTGCCGGAGCATTTCCATTCAATTGTGAAGCATCTACTGTGTCAATGGACACTTCAGCAGTACACACCGTTTGGATGATGAGAATCAGAAAAATACACATAAAACATGCGCTAGTCTTTCTAGCACCTTTGTTAATTATGCGGCATGAACCTGTCATGCCCGGAACGGGCATCGCCGTGCATCTACCAGAGTTCTGTGATGCCCGTGCCGGGCATGACAATCCAAAAACATTCTGCATGTTAAGTGGTGTATTCGGCGTTGATCTTCACGTAGTCATAGCTCAGATCGCAGGTGTAGCTGGAGGCGGAAGAATCGCCCATATTCAAAACCAAAGTGATGCGGTATTCCTTGCGGGCCACGACTTCGCGCAGGCGGGTGTAGTCCACATCCAAGGGCCTTCCACCCCGCAGGACTTGAACATCCTCGAAGAAAAGATCCGTGCGGTCCGCAATCAACTCGCCGCCTGCGGAACCCGCGCTGGAAAGAATGCGACCCCAATTGGGATCTTGACCAAACATGGCGGTTTTGACCAGGTTGGAGGTACATACAAAGCGTCCGATTTTGCGGGCGTCGTCTTTGCTCGTGGCCTTTTCTACGCGGATCTCGACCATACGGGTTGCGCCTTCGCCATCACGGACAATCATCAGGGCCAGCTCAAGCATCACCGATTCAATAGCGCGGCGGAATTCGCCTTGCTCGGAAAGGGAAAGGTTGTGATAGCTGATGCCCGATGCACCGTTTGCGAGTAGAATGCAGGTATCGTTGGTGCTCATGTCGCCATCCACGGAAATGGCATTGAAGCTCTCGTTCACCCAGGCTTTGAATTCCGGGCGGAAGGTGGGCGGCAATTCGATGTCGGTGGTGATGTAGGCAAGCATGGTGGCCATATTGGGATGGATCATCCCGGAACCCTTGCAGGCCCCGCCGATGCGAATTTCGCCTTCGCTGGTGGTCAGCACCGCGCCCAGGGTTTTCATCTTGGTGTCCGTGGTCATGATGGCCCGGGCAAAAGCCTCGGAACCCTCGTGGCTCAAGGCCTCGTGGACGGCAGGCACAGCCACTTCGATTTTTTCGATGGGAAGCTTGCGGCCAATGATCCCCGTGGAGCAAACCAGCACGGAATCCTTGCCGAGCCCCAGAGCGCTTTCGGCCACCTGCGCCATGCGCTTGGCATCCGCCCAACCGTCCGGACCCGTGCAGGCATTGGCATTCCCGGAATTGACCAGTACCGCAGAAATCCGGTCGGAACGAGAAAGAACTTCCTGATCATAAAGGACCGGAGCGGCCTTCACTTGGTTGAGGGTAAAAACGCCAAAGCAGCGCGCCGGAACATCGCTCGCCAGGAGTGCCAGGTCATGATTGCCCGAGGCCTTGATTCCAGCTTTGACTCCGGCACCCCGGAATCCCTTGGGAGTACAGACTCCGCCATTCAATTGCATTTCTAGCATTTTTCGCTCCGATCAGGTTTACTACCTTTAGCATTATATGGACGCAACAATCCCGGTTACCCAAGAAACTCTCGACCAGCTTCAGGCTGAGCTCGATAATTTAAAAAAAGTAGAACGCCCCGGCGTGATCCAGGCAATTGCCGAGGCTCGCTCCCATGGCGATCTCAAAGAAAATGCGGAATACCACGCAGCCAAAGAGCGCCAAGGCTACATCGAAGGGCGCATCCAGTATGTTGAGGACCGCATCGCCCGTTCGGTGGTGACGACCCACAATACAGCGGCGGCGGCCCACATCACCTTTGGCGCCACGGTCAAGGCCAGGAATCTCGGCACCGGAGTTGAGGTGGAATATACCTTGGTTTCTCCCGATGGCATGGACCCCCTGAAGGGACGTATTTCCTACACCTCCCCCGTGGGAAAATCCCTGATCGGAAAAAGTCGTGGCGAGATTGTCGACATTACGACACCTAAAGGCATCACTCGCCTCGAAATCCTCGACTATCGATAAGAAACCATGATCCGCGTATTCCTGGGTGACGACGACTTTTCACGTATCCGCGCGCTAAATCGCGCAGTGGATTCTGCACTGGGTGCCCGCAAGGATGATCCCTTGGCGCGTCAAGTGTTATACGCCGGAGACTCCTCCTTTCCCGATGTTGCAGCCAAAGTGGTCGAATTCTGTAGCTCCATTTCCATGTTTTCCCCGGAGCTTGCGGTTGTCCTTCGCCGGGTGGAGGCCCTGAAGGCCGTTGATCAGGAATACCTCTCCAAATGGTTGTTGACCAAGCCCGAATGCCTGCTCTTCATTGACGGCGCAAAGATTGACGGCCGTAGCGAATTTTCCAAAGTCCTCGCCAAGGTCTGCAAGATTGAAAAGTTCGAGCCTCCCAAGGATTACAAGATGGCGGAGTGGATCACCAACCACTGCCGCGAAGAATTCTCCCGGCCAATCCAGCCCGAGGCCGCCAAATACTTGGCAGATGCCATTGGCGATGAATTGTCCGTTCTCCATAGCGAAATCGAGAAGCTACTCACCGCGGTGCCCGACACCAAAACCATTAGTTTCGATCTCGTTTCCCGCCTAATCGTTCCTCAACGCATTTTGGTTCCCTGGGAAATCCAGAAATCCTTCGGCGACCGCGACCCCAAAGCCTTCACCCAGATGCTCCGGCGCTTACTGGACCAAGGGATTGATCCGATCCCCATTACCAGCAACCTGTTCACCCACGCCGTCAAGCTGATGCACACCCAGACCATGATCGCAGAAAAGCGTTCTGCGGACGAAATTGCCAAGGCGCTTGGCCTGCAAACATTTTTATACAACATCCAAAATCTACCTACCCAGGCTTCCAAATGGACTCCCGCAGTCCTTTCCCGGGTCATCCAGAGACTCGGTGAAATCTACTTTGGGCTAAAAGCAAGTGCCTACGCCAACGACGCAGAATTTGAGCTTGCCGTTTGTGCCTTGGTCGTGCGGTAAATCCTCAGCTCAATTTTTTGCCGTGGTTTTGTTGTCTTTTCCCGGTTGTCTTTGTCATGCCCGGTTGTTTTGTCATGCCCGGTTGTTTTGTCATGCCCGGCACGGGCATCACCGGTGCTTGTTGCTGCATTGTCCGGGCGCGATGCGGTGATGGCCGTTCCGGCCATGACAGGCTTGTTGCAGTAAGGCCATTCCCCAGCTGACTTTGTCATGCCCGGTTGTTTTGTCATGCCCGGCACGGCCGGAACAGGGGGTGCCGGGCCTGACACTTTAAAAACATCCTGTTTGCATTTTAATGCGTTTGCCCTGAGGTAAATCCTTCTATTTTCCCATTTCCTGCACTTCTTTTTATCTTTTGTGGATATGTCAATTCAAATTTCTTCGAAGTCCGTTTCTCCCGCGAGTATCGAGGTCGTTTTTTACTTGCGCAAAACCCCCCTTTTTCCCTCGGCCCTCAATCTTTCCGAGGGCGAAAAAACAAGCCTTCTGGACATTTTGCAAAAGACCACCGATGGCCCCTATGGCGATGGTGATTTTGCCGATGTGAAAGGTCGTCTATTTATTCTCCTGGATGTGGCCAAGGAAAAGGCCCTTTCCCGACTTGAGAACCTCCGTTGCGCAGCCTTTCGGCTTTCTGGCCTGGCCCGTAAGCGACATTTTTCCTCCGTATTGCTCAACCTGACCGAAGCCTCGCCCGAAGATTGCTCCGCCATCATTGCCGGGCTACGCTATGGCGAATACTCGTTTAGCAAATACAAATCCAAGCCCAAGAAAATCTTTGAATCCAATTTTGAACTGGTCGCTGGCACAAAATCCGAGCAGATGAAAACCCTTGCCAGCCAAGTGAGCACAGTCATTGGGCAGGTTCAGGTCGCCCGTAACCTAGTAAACGAACCTGGTTCGATCCTGACTCCGCAACAGCTCGTCGCTCAAGCTGTGGCGCTCGGAAAATCCCACGGTCTCAAAGTTTCCGTCAAGAATGCGGCCCAATTGCAGAAGGAAGGCTACGAAGGCCTGATCTCCGTGGGCAAAGGCAGCCCAAATCCGCCTGCACTGGTCACTCTGAGCTACCAGCCCCGCACCCGCAGGCCCAATCTTCATTTGGGCCTGCTCGGCAAAGGGTTGACCTTTGATACGGGCGGAATTTCCCTGAAGCCCGCCACGGACATGTGGGAAATGAAAATGGACATGGCTGGAGCCGCTGCGGCCCTCGCAGGAATTTGCGCAATTTCCAGTCTTAAGCTCCCTATTGCGGTCACCGCTGTCCTCTGTATTGCGGAAAACAGGCCCTCGGGTCACGCCCAGCTTCCGGGCGATATTTTTACCGCCAAGAACGGGAAGACCGTGATGGTGGACAACACCGATGCAGAAGGTCGCTTGGTTCTCACTGATGGCCTTTGGGAATGTGGTGCACTCGGGGTGACGCACCTGGTCGATTTAGCCACCCTTACCGGTGCAGTAATCCGCGCCCTGGGATCCTCCGTTGCCGGTCTTTTCACCAATAGTCTTGCCATGGGTGAGCTGGTGCTCGAAAGCGGACAAGCCTGCGGTGAAAAATTCTGGCCCCTGCCTCTGGAACGGGAATATCTCGAAGGAATCCAGGACAAGGTGGCCGACCTCAAAAATGTGAGCGGAGAAGTCGGCGCCATTTCGGCCGCCCTTTTCCTTGCCGAATTCGTTCCTCCTGGTATCGCCTGGGCCCATTTGGACATCGCCGGAACGGCGTTCACCAAAAAAACCTGGAAGTACATCGAACACGGCGCCACCGGTTTTGGCGTACAAAGTCTGGTTGAAATTGCCAAGCGCCTATCCGATTCCGCGCGCACCGCTCCCATGGCGCCTCCGCTCGACCCCGAGACCATCCTTCCCATGGGAGGCAAGCATCGGGGACGCCCACCCAAGGCCCGCGCAGCCTCCGTTCCTCCGAGTACCCTCGCCCCTAAACGGCGGGGACGCCCACCCAAAAACCTGGCTCCGCAGGCTCAACGCCGTCGTGGCCGCCCTCCCAAGAAGTAAGATTCATGTCGCAACGAGGCATAGATACAATCGCAGTACTTGACTTTGGTGGACAATACGCCCACCTCATTGCCAACCGCATCCGCCGGCTGGGTGTTTTCACCGAGATCCACTCTCCCGACACCTCTTTCGAAGCCTTGAAATCCGTCAAGGGCATAATTTTTTCCGGTGGCCCATCCAGCGTCTACGCCAAGGATGCACCTAAATTCAACACCGAGATTTTGCAAAAGGCCACCGTGCCCATTCTGGGAATATGCTACGGCCATCAGCTGATTGCACATGAGCTTGGTGGCGTTGTCGAGCCAGGCAAAGTCAAGGAATATGGCATTGCAAATCTTCATGTTGTTGATTCGGCCAATGAATTGCTCCGCGACATTCCCCTCGATTCTCCCATGTGGATGAGCCACGGCGATCAAGTCATCACGCTCCCCGCAGGTTTCTGCACCATCGCTGAAACCGAGGATTGCCAAGCCGCCGCAGTGAGCTCCTCGGATCGGCCCATCTTTGGAATCCAATTCCATCCCGAAGTGACCCATTCCCAACATGGCGCACAATTGTTGCTAAACTTTGCCCGCATTTGTGACTGCCTGGATTCTTGGAACATGAAGTCCTACCTGCCTCTGATTTCGGAGCGCATCCAGGAACAAGTGGGTGAGCGTAATGTATTTCTGCTCGTTTCGGGGGGCGTAGATTCTACCGTGGCTTTTGTTTTGCTCAACCGCATCCTGGGTCCGGAACGGGTGTTGGGACTTCACATTGACAACGGAATGATGCGCCTCAACGAGAGCGATAAGGTGCTGGAATTCCTTCAATCCGAAGGGATGGACAACCTGATGGTTGCCGATGCCACCAGTGACTTTTTGACTCCTATTGCCACCGAATCCTCTCCGGAGACAAAACGCAAGAGCATCGGCGCAACCTTCCTTCGCGTCAAGGACCGTGAGCTCGAGCGCCTCATGCTGAACCCGGATGAATGGATGATTGCTCAAGGCACCATTTATCCAGATACGATTGAAAGCGGTGGCACCAAAAATGCCGACCTGATCAAGACTCACCACAACCGCGTTGCGGAAGTGATGGAACTCATGGAAAAGGGTCTGCTACTGGAACCATTGGCAGACCTTTACAAAGACGAAGTCCGCATGCTAGGCGAAGAGTTGGGAATTCCCCATGCCCTGGTCTGGCGTCACCCATTTCCAGGACCGGGCCTGGGTGTCCGCATGCTTTGCTCGGACGGAAACTTTGAGGGCCCAAGCATTTCCGATGTGGAAGGTCTCGAAGACTACTTGGAACACCATGGCCTACGCGCGTTCCTGCTCCCCATCCGCAGCGTCGGAGTTCAGGGTGATGGTCGCACTTACGCACAACCGCTCGTGCTGACCAATCCTGATTTGGATTGGGACGCCAATGAGCGCCACGCCACGGCAATAGCCAACCGCTTCCGCGTGGTCAACCGCGTGGTATGGCAAGTGAACGCAGTGACCACTTCTGCGCCCTTGCTGGTCCGGCAATTTTGCGATAAACCCAATCTGGACATGTTGCGCGAGTTCGATGCCATCTGCACGGAATTTTTGCAAAAGCACAACCTTTACGAAAGCATCTGGCAAATGCCCGTGGTCCAGCTACCCCTGCGCCTGCAGGGCAAGCCCGTGATCGTGATCCGTCCGGTGAATTCCAGCGAAGCCATGACTGCAAATTTTGCGCGAATTCCTAACGCCAAATTATTACTCCTCTGGGGACAACTCCGGGCCGCTGGCGCGGGAGCCTTGTACTACGACGTTACACACAAACCACCCGGAACCATCGAGTGGGAATAATCCACAGGTAAGACCTTGGGCAAAAAGCACGAAAAAGCCATCTTGGTGGGTGTCGCGGTGGGGAGGACAAAGATTGTCGTTGCCCAGGAACACCTCAATGAATTGCATCGGCTGGCAGAAACAGCAGAGGCCGAGGTTGTTGCAAGCTTCATGCAACGACTGCCAAGCTATAACGCATCTACCTTGATCGGCGAAGGCAAGGTCGCAGAAATTGCGGAAAAAGCCAAGGAGCTCGAAGTCGATCTGGTTATTTTCGATGAGGATCTTTCGGGTTCCCAGATCAAAAATTTGGAGGCCTTGCTTCCAGGAATCAAAGTACTCGACCGCACCGGAATCATCCTCGACATCTTCGCGCGACATGCCAAGACCGCCGAATCACGCATCATGGTCGAAATCGCGCAAATGGAATACACCATGCCCCGCCTAACCCGCGCATGGACGCACCTCTGTCGCCAGGTCGGCGGCATTGGGACACGTGGCCCGGGCGAGACCCAGCTCGAAGTGGACAGGCGCTCCATCCGTACCCGAATTCAAGCCCTCAAAAAGAAACTGAAGAAGATCGAACAGGCCCGCGAAATGCAGGCAGACCGGCGCGAAGAAGCCTTCCACATTGCCATTGTCGGCTACACCAACGCGGGAAAATCCACTCTGACCAATCGTCTCACCGGAGCAGGCGTTCTGGTCGAGGACAAACTTTTTGCGACCTTGGACTCCACCACGCGCAAACTATTCATTGCTCCCAACAAGCCGGTAATCCTTTCCGACACGGTGGGATTTATCCGGAAACTGCCTCATCACCTGGTGCAAGCTTTCCGCAGTACCCTGGGCGTTGTGGGCACCGCGGACTGCATCCTCGAAGTCCTCGATTGTTCCGCCCCGGATTACATGGAACATATGGATGTCACGAATCATGTTCTTTCCACCTTGGTCGAGGAAAAAATTCCCCGCATCCGGGTTTTTAACAAGTCCGATGCAGCCACTCCTGCGCGCCTGGAAGAAATCCACACCAACCACCCCGGCTCCCCCGTCATCTCGGCACTAGAAAACACGGGGCTTGACGCCCTCAAACAACAATTGATTGCGCTTGAAATCGACTGGAAGAAAAATAGGGAAATTGAAGCCCGCGAAGCTCAAGCAAGAGCCGAAGCCCGCGAAGCCGAAGAATTCTTATATTCTTCCCTATGAGCAAAATCTTTTCGCATATTCTATCCCAATACAGTTGGAAATTTTTAGCGGTTATGTCCGCTCTTGTGCTAATTCTTTCCATCGCCAACAACCTGATCCAGCCACAGGACCGCAAGGTCGCTTGGATCGGGGGACAGGAAGTTCTGGCCAAACCGGCTCCGGAGGGTGCCGAATGAAAACCATATTTTCTGCAATTCTTCTCACCCTAGGGACCATCGTGTTTGGTTTGGGCATTTGCGAAATATCCTTTCCCGATGCGTTTTCATGGACCGAAGTGCTGTCCGGGATTTTTCCAAAGCTGTATCGCTATGGAGTTTGGATCGGCGTGGCAGAATGCACGTTCGCAACCTTGCTCGCTGTTTTCGCTTGGTTCCTGGACCGCGCCTTTGCCCGCAAAGGACTGGAAACCCTGTTCCGCCTTGGAATTGGAGGGATGTTCATCTTTGCCTCCTGGTTCAAGATTTCCGACCCCAAAGGCTTCGCGATTCTGGTCGCCCAGTATCAATTCCTTCCCCACGACCTGGTCAATATTTTCGCCCTGGTAATGCCCATGGCCGAAATCCTTTTTGGATTCGCCCTGATCTTTACTCCTTTCAACCGCGAAAGCGCGAGTATGATCTTTCTAATGTTCATCGCATTCATGGTGGCCCTTGCGAGCGCACTTTGGCGAGACCTTGGCATCACCTGCGGTTGCTTTGCCCTGGAAGGCGCGCAAGACAAATCCGAGGCTTGGACAGCCCTAATCCGTGACCTGATCCTGATTGGCCCTACCCTTTGGCTCACTAGACTCGAGAACCGCAGCCTCTGGAAAATCTGGCGTAAATAGGGTTTTGCTCTTGCAGATTTGATCCTTTTTTGGTTTAATTGAGCAACCCTCTACAAGGAGTCCGCATGGCGCTATTTGAAAAAATCATGGCTGAATTTATCGATATCATCGAATGGAACGATGATTCAGCCGACACTATCCTCTGGCGCTTCCCCCGCTTTCAGGACGAAATCAAGAATGGCGCAAAGCTCACGGTTCGGCCTAGCCAGGTCGCGGTCTTTGTGAACGAGGGCAAAGTTGCGGACATTTTTCCTCCAGGAATGCACACGCTCTCCACCCAAAACCTACCCGTCCTTTCCACCCTGAAAGGCTGGAAATTTGGCTTTGACAGCCCCTTCAAGGCTGAAGTTTATTTTTTGAGCACCCGGCAATTCACCGACCTGAAATGGGGCACCAAAAATCCAGTCATGATGCGCGATCAAGACTTTGGCATGGTACGCCTGCGGGCCTTCGGCTCATACGTAATCAAAGTGGATGATCCCAAAAAGGTTGTGGAGCAGGTCGCTGGAACAAACCCCGTCTTTTCCGTGGAAGACGTGCGGGAACAGCTTCGCAACATTGTGACCTCTCGTTTCGCCGACATGCTGGGATCGGCAAAAATCCCCGCCCTGGATTTGGCGGCCCGCTACGACGAACTTTCCGCTCAGTTGTCCAAACTTATTGCGGCCGAATTCAGCCAGCTTGGATTTGCCACCACCCAGGTCCTGGTCGAAAATATCTCCCTCCCCGAAGAAGTTGAAAAAGCCATTGACAAGCGTAGCAGCATGGGCGCAGTCGGCAACCTCGATCAATTCACCAAATTCCAGGCCGCAAACGCCCTGGAAGCCGCCGCCAAAAACCCCGGAGGAGGCGCCTCCGCGGGCTTAGGTTTGGGAGTCGGAATGGGAATGGCGGGACAACTTGGAGCCATCGGAGCCGCAGCCACGGCCCCCACTACATCATCTACGCCTCCACCCCTCAATGCGGGTGGCCCGCCCCCCTTGCCGCAAAAGGAATGGTGGGTTGCCGTTTCCGGACAACAAAATGGTCCGCACGATCTTTCCGGCTTGGCTTCCCTTATGGTGCAAGGCGCTATCAACCGGGAAACTCTAGCCTGGAAGCAAGGCTTCTCGGGCTGGATGCCCATGACGGCAGTGCCCGAATTGAAATCCCTTTTCGGATAATCCTCAGCTCCCAATGAAGTGCGCAACCTGCTCCGCCCCTCTCCCACCGAACAAGTCCCGCTGTCAATATTGCGGAACGGTTACCGATGTGGACCTGAGCGGTAAACATCATTTCACGACCAACCAGCCCACCACGCCTAGGCCCTGCTGTGGATGTGGCAAAATCATGGCCACGGTCAATGTGGGAACGGAAGACGCCCCCTTTTACATCGAACGTTGCAGTGATTGCCTCGGTCTTTTTTTCGATCCAGGCGAGCTGGATTCCTTTGTGGATCACACCATCCGCTCGGTATTTTCGATCAACCAACTGGCCCTCGCGAGCATGTCCAACGTGAGTTCCTCCGAAGTTGTCCGTTATCGCAAGTGCCCCGTCTGCTCTAAACTGATGAACCGGATCAACTTTGGAAAGAGCAGTGGCGTGATTGTGGACCAGTGCCAGGACCATGGCATTTATTTGGATGCAGGCGAGCTACACCGAATTTTAGCTTGGGTACGCCTGGGTGGCAAACTTCGCGCGCAAGCCAACACCGATGCAGAAACCGAAGCGGCTTCGCGAACCGTTGCTCAGGCACGAAAGTATTTGGATCAACCCTCTTCGACCTATCAGCCAGGAATGGAGAATGCCCCCGAAACCATGGTTTCCAAGGTCACAGACTTTTTGATAAAAATTATGGGAAATACCTGAAATGTGTGATGCCCGTGCCGGGCATGATAACCGGAGTAGCCCAACAGCATTGGAGCTAGGCTACCCTAACAACCAGGCTTTGATTCGCACAATGTCAAAGGGCTTTTCAAACAAGGAAATCCCTTTCAATTGTAGAACCCGGGTGTCCATTTCGATGGCATACCCCGTCATCAGGGCGATGCGGGTCTGGGGGGAAACCTGGCGGATAAACTCACAGAGAGCAAGGCCATCTTCCGCCCCAAGATGCTGGTCCACCAAAATAGACTTTATGCGTAATCCCGAATCCAGGATCGATTTAACTTCATCTCCACAGGAGCAGGCCCGAAAGGGGATGAGGGCTCCCCGGATAAGCTCCGACAATAAATCCCGCACTCCGGCCTCGTCATCCACCACGACCACCAAATCCCCGGTAGCCTCAGGCAGCTCGGGTAGAATGTTGTCGGAATGAAGTAAGGCTAAATTTTCTTCGTCGACTTCCATCTCCCGCGCCTTGTACATGGTGAGCGGGAACAAAAGACGGATCCGGGCGGTTTGACCCCCTACCCTTTCCAAAGCCACGACTCCGCCCATGATTTCCAGGAACTCGCGTACCACCATGATTCCCGCGGATTCGATTTCGTTGGTGGTTCCGGAAATCACCCGTTGAAGAATCTCCCAGTCGATACGGTCGTCGGAACTGACCAGGTCCAGGGCAAGCACCGTTTCGGGAGCTTTTTGGCCCAGGCGGGCAGAAAAATTGGAAGTGCGGATGGTGAGATTTCCGCCCTTGGGAAGGACATCGCGGGCAAGCACCAACAGGTGAAGAACGATGCCCTGGAATAGATTCGGGTCACCGGTGATCCAGGCCGTGCTCGCCCCCAGATCCCAGGTAATCCGGTATCGGCCAGGCATGGTGACTTCGGTGATTCCCTGCAGCTCTTCCAAGAGCATGTGGGCATCGATCAAGGTTACCTGACGGCGATCCTTTCGGGTAAAAATTTTGAGACGATCCACCATCTCGGCGGCTCTGGAGCAGGAAGCCAGGATCACCTCCGAATAACGAAGCACTTCGGGCTCAAGCCCTCCAAACCGACGACGTAACAATTCGGCGTAGCCACTAATGGCGGAGAGAGCATTATTGAAATCATGGGCCATGCCCGAAGCGAGGAGGCCCAGCGCCTGTTGCTTGCGGGCCAAAAGCAAATCCCGTTCGAGCCGTAAAATCCGTTCGTCGCGAAGATTCATTTTTTACCCCTTGACAGCACCACCGGTCAGGCCGGAAACAATGTGGCGTTGCATCAAAAAGAAAAGCACCATAACCGGAAGCGTGGCAACCGTGGCTGCCGCCATCAACAAATCGAAGCGATTGCCAAATTGCCCCACATACAAACGGATACCAACCGGAATGGTTGCCGTGGAGGTATCCGTGCAAAGAACCCAGGCGAACATCAGTTCGTCCCAAGCAAGAAGAAACACGTAAATGCCAGTCGCCACAATTCCGGGCAGGGCCGCAGGAATGGTAATGCGTATAAACGCCCCAAAAGGAGAACACCCATCAATCATGGCGGCCTCCTCCAGCTCACGTGGGATGCTCGCAAAGAATCCACGCAGGATCCAGGTAGACATGGGAATAAAAAAGGCTGAATACACGAGGATGATTCCATGCCAAGTATTCACCATTTCAATCATAACATACTGCTGAATGGTGGTAAACAAGATAAAAATAGGAATCAAATACAAAATTCCTGGAACCATTTGCGTCGCAAGGATCGTCATGCTTAGCAACCGTTTTCCCGGAAACTCAAAGCGCACAATGGCGTAGCTTGCCAAAGCAGCCACCAGCACGGAAATAAACATGACGCTCAGGCAAATGACCAGGGAATTGCGCAGGAAACGACCAAAGGGAATGGTCTTCCACAGGTCCTCATAATTTCGCCAATGTAGCTGGAAACGCCCTTCGGGAACCTGCTGATGCCAATAGGTCCGATGACTGGAACGATCAATGCTCGAGGCGAATCCAAACAACCCCCCCAGCCGAAGAACTCCAGCATCGCTCTTGATGGTATGGACCACCGCATCGGTGGCCTCATGAGTAGAATTCGATTCAAAAACCTTGGAATAAAGGAGAATTGGAATCTCATTTTCGGAGGCATCTTCCGGGGCATTGACCCAGTCCATTTTATCGACGACTAGCACACCTTCGGAGGTCCCAATGAAGGCGCTGACCGAATCCACTTCCAGAGCGGTTATGTCGGAGGTAATGGAGCGAAACATAGGCATGGCCAAGGATTTTCCTTCTCCACGCCGGAAATTGAAAGCCATCACCTCTTGTCCATAACCCAGGAGAATATTTGCCGAGTCCAACCTCGCCACAGTGACATCGCGCCCATCCAAATACTTAAGTCCGTATTCCCCAAAAAGAAAAGTTGCGGAAACTTTGTGTGCAACGACATCGACCAAATTAAGGCCCGCATCGGTAATCGCCAAAACTTCCCGGTCGCTGATGCGAACCAGGTGCTGAATGGCGGTGGAAGATAGCCCATGTTGGGCTGTGATCCAACGGACGGAGCCGGTTTTGGGATCGAGAACTCCGACCCCCGGAAAGTCATCCCACCAGAGCGCAAAACAGATTTGCCCGTTCCCGCAAGGAGTGATGCTGGTCCCGTGGCCTGAACCGGGAATTCTGTTGACCCAGACATCGGTCCATGGCACCTGGAGGAAGCGAGAAATATTTCCAGGAAATCTCTCTGCCAAGCACCAACGGAAAAGCTCCCGGTCCTTTTGAGGAGTGCGTTCCTGCTTGTAAAGCCAGGGAATCACGGGATTGAACCAAGAAGGAACTTTTTTCCATTCCTCAAGAGTTTTGGCGAGCATGACTTGATCAAGCAAAATCCGGTTCAGGGAATCGAGAAGGGAAGCGTCCCTGGAAAAGCGGATTCCTGTCACCTCGGAAAGGCTTGCACCTTCGTTGGCTTCCACCAGGGGGTCCCGGTTAAACTGATCCGCAGCCGCACCATACTCTCGCGCAAAAATTTCGCCCGGTAATTCCATAAAGGGAGTAAAATCGGTCGCTTCAAAACGCTCCTGAATTTCCCCCCAATCCCAATGCTTGGTTTCTTGCCAGGCGGCAAGATCCACCAACGAAATCCCCCCATCGGCACTGGCCACCCAAAGGTCCTGACCGTTGCGAGAATATGAGGTGGACTGATATCCTAAATTCAGGTAGCGGGGTTCGTCCTTAGGCCGTTCCAGACTATACAGATAAAGTTCACCATTCACTGTACCCGCAAGCATTCCAAGACCAGGAACCGAGTCTGCTAGGAATACATCGTTCCTCTGAAGGTCCGGCAGAGTCTTTCCTTGCAAGATTTCATTATTGCCCATCAAAGAACACCAAACCATCCAAAGAATGGGAAATGCATTCAAGGCAACAAAGATCCATGTAAGCGGAGTCCAAAGGAATCTGGATTTATCCATTACTCAGGTCCTCCCGGAAGCGGCGATACCAGAGCATCACCACCACCATCATGACCACCATGAGCATGGAGGACATGGCCGCGCCCACTCCAAAATTCCACATCTGGAAGGAATTGCGGAAGATATTCGGCATCAGCAAATCACCATACTTTCCCGGAAACCCTGCTCCATTTCCAAACATCATGCTGACGATATTGAAGGAATACACATTGGTGATCAGGCCCTGCAAGACGATCATTGCGATCACTGGCCGCAAAAGTGGCAAGGTAATATGAAAGAACTGTTCGGATTTTTTGGCTCCATCCATGGCTGCGGCCTCGTAAATTTCTTTGGGGATCGAAGAAAGGCCCGCCAGGAACATCACCATGGCAAAGGGCCAAAATCTCCACACCGTTGGAATTACAATGGCCCATAGAGTATTTTCGCCAGTCAGCCAACGGGGTTTAATCAGATTCCCAATCGCATCATAATCCCAATGCACCCCAATCCAAGAGGTCATTACATCCAAATGCATCCGGTCAAAAAGCAGTTGATTGACGATCCCCTCCTCCTGCTGCCACATGAATCCCCAAAGCATTCCCACCACATAGGAAGGAATGATCCAGGAGAACAGCAACAAGGTCCTGGCCACCGCACGACCCTTGAAATTCCGGTGCACCAAAAGCGCTCCTCCGATTCCCAGGAGGATCGTTCCCCCAGTCACAAAAACCGTATAGAGAATGGTATTGCGGATGGCATCGAAAAGCCCCTGACGGATTTGGCTATCGCTGGAAAAGAGAATTTGTTTGTAATTCTCGAAACCCACGAAGGGTGCATGAAGATACTGCTCAATGGTTGACTTGTTGGATTCGAGCATGGAGAGCACAAGCCCTTGCACAATGGGGAACACATGCAAAAACAGCAACCCGAGAACTGCGGGCGCAACGAACAACAAAGGAACCTTGTATGCAGACCAGACATCTCTCCTCATTGGTGCCCCCTGCGCCATGAAACCAAGCGGTCGCGGAGGCCAGGGGCCTGATCGAGCTGTTGCTGGATATAATGGCTGATTTCAACATCCGTCGCTTGAATTTCTTCGATGATCTTGGTTTCGGGCCATTCTCCCGGCTTGGTTGCCGTGATCAAATCAAAAATATTCCCGAAACGCCGGGTTAGAATGGTGGTTTCGATTTCGCCCCAATAATGCACAGAAGGATAAGGCTGCCCTTGGCGCACCATGCGTAAGAAAACCTGCCGGTTGGGATTCTCGCGAAAATAAGGCATGTCGTAGGTTTGGATCAGCGTGGGCAGAAATCCCGAGGCCCGGCTCATTTGCAACTGGACATCGGGGCGGGCCACCAAATATTCCAGGAGCTTCATGGCTTCGGCCTTGTGCTTGGAAAAGCGGAAGATGGCCAAATTGGAACCGCCCACAAAGTACCGCGAATTTCCATTGGGCGAGGTGGGTGGCATCATGCAGGCATAATTGCGGGCCGCTGCGGATTTGCCCGTTCCGCCCAGGAATTGAGGACGATCGAGGTAAATTGATTTGGTTGTTGCGTCCAACCAAAAGGCCAGGCGACCTTCGTCAAAATCCGAACTCACTTGAGCGGTATTCTTTTCCAGGTTTCGGACTTCATTGAATCCTTGGCGAACCAGGCCTAGGTAAAAAAGGATTCCTCGAATGGACTCGGGCCTTCCAATCGCGCTTTTAGTGGCTGTCGAATCCAGGAAGTCACCTCCGGCGCCCCAAATCCAGGGAGCCATGTTGTGAATAACATTCCAGTCATTTTTTCCGGGATAGCCCATGGCTTGAATGACATTGCCTTCCACAACCGGCTTGGAATTGTGGATACCTGTAAGCACCTTTGAGAATTGACCCCAAGTGCGAATGCTATCGGGTTGAACTCCCATTTTGGCTAATACATCTTTACGATAAAAAAGAGGCCTTACGTCAACGAACCAAGGCAAGGAGGTCACGCTATCGGATGCCCTGGGGCGGGCAGATTCCATCCCGGCCTCCACGAATAAATCTTCGCCTCCCATTCCCTGCAGCACGGAATCCAAAGAAACCAAAGCTCCCATCTCTGTAACGGCTGCGGTCCAGGTGGACCCCAATTGCAAAATGTCGGGACCGCTTTTGGCTGTTGCGGCAGTAGTGATTTTGGTCCAGGCACTTCCCCAGTCCAGTACGGTAACTTCGACCTCTATGCCAGGATGTTCCAACTTGAATCCCTTGATCAGCTTTTCCATGTCACGCTGGGGATCGGGAAAATTGGGAAGCACCCAAATGGAAACCTTAGTCTGCCCGGTTGGGGCGTCCGGGGCACACGAAAAAAGCAAAAAGAAACCTAAACAGAAAGCAATGCGCAGGAATCCCGACAACACGGCTACCCCCCGGTTCCCGCAAGACGCAGACCGGTTGCAGGATCGAACCAGTGGAGGTGATTTTCCACCGGGGCCAAGAACACATGTTCGCCCACCTCGGGTACGCGAGACTCTTGAATTCGGACAATAAATGTCACTTCGCCACAACCCACATAGACCAAGGTTTCAAAACCTAAGGGTTCGACCACCTGAACCACGGCGGGAATGGAAAAGGCGGACTCACTGGAAAAGGCAAGGTGTTCGGGCCGGATGCCCATGCGAACACCAGGCAAGCCCTGGGTGGCGGCGAGCATGGAGGGCGTGGGATGCAACACAACCTCGGTCCCACAAATTTTCATCGTTTTGTCCACCACATCCAAAGTCACGAAATTCATGGGTGGAGAACCGATGAAGGCCCCCACATATTCATTTCCGGGGTGGTTGTACATTTCCATGGGACTTCCGATTTGCTGGGTGCGGCCACCCTGCATGCAAACAATCCGGTCGCCCATGGTCATGGCTTCGATTTGGTCGTGGGTCACATAAATCATGGTGGTCTGCAAGCGACCATGCAATTTTCCGAGTTCCACCCGCATTTGTGCGCGCATGTTGGCATCTAAATTGGATAGAGGCTCGTCAAAAAGAAATACGCGGGGCTTGCGCACGATCGCGCGACCGAGAGCCACCCGTTGACGCTCTCCACCCGAGAGGTGCCGGGGTTTACGCTCCAGCATGGGCCGGATGCCCAAGGTTTCTGCGGCTTCAAGCACACGAGCATCGATTTCGCCCTTGGTCATGCGCCGGGCAAGCTTGAGGCCAAATTCTAAATTTTCACGCACGGTCATGTGAGGGTAAAGCGCATAGCTTTGAAAGACCATGGCGATATCGCGATCTTTTGGATCAAGATTGTTGCAGAGTTGTCCGCCAATCCAGACCTCGCCCTCGGTTGGGGCTTCGAGGCCTGCGATCATCCGCAACACGGTGGATTTCCCGCATCCCGAATGACCCACCAGAACTACGAATTCGGATTCAGCCACATCCAGGCAAAAGTTTTCCACCGCCGGAGTATTAGCTCCCGGGTAGGTCTTATAAAGATGTTTGAGCGAAACAGAAATCGCAGTCATGGGAAAAATATAGCTTAGTGCACCGTGCAGAATAGGTGATAATTAGGGAGTCGCAGGGCAAAGGCATTGCCGGGCACCCTGCGGTAATCCCCCCTTCGGGGGACGACAATCCAAGTATACCCGGCTATGCGGCCTTGGGCTTGACCTTCTCGATATCGAACAGCTTGCGCCATGGCTCCATCTTGAAGCGGTTTCGGACTTCTCCCGCCACGATGGTCTGATAGGAAATGGCTACCAGCATGGCATCGGGAAGGTTGTTGATCCGCTTCACAAAGTTGCTGCTGGATACGCCTGGTTCCTGCAAATCGACCACAAAGGTATCCCATTCATCCAGGTCCATCACCTTGATTGCCTCTTCCACCGAGCGCACGGACTTGATCGTTGCACCGGCCAGGAGGTCCTCGAGAACTTCAATGGTGAGAGCCCGATGGGAGTCATCCAATTCCAGCACCAGGACCTTGCGGCTCGAGTAATCGTGCGGGATCAAAGCAGAATCGATGGCGGATTCGGGAGCTGCCTGGTCCAGGATCTCGTCATCAAAGTCATCTAAATTGTCGTCGTCATTTTCTTCGATCTTTTTGCGGGCCATAGAGCCTCCATTCATGGGTTGAGTAATGCTTCCAATTCGTCGGGATCCTTAGGGATTCCCTGCGACAGATTTTGACAGCCACGGGCTGTGACCAGCAAATCGTCTTCGATGCGGATTCCAATAGTTTCCTCGTAGCGGACTCCATTGAATACCGCAACGAACTGACCGTAAAGCCCGGGTTCATTGGAAATCAACATTCCGGGACGCAAGGGCTGGTCTTGATAGATGCGGAAAGGATCGCCTTCGTGAACCTGTTCTCCGATCAGATGGCTGATCCCGTGGGGCCCAAGACTTGTGGGACGACGGGGATCCTCGGGATTGCTCGGAAGGCGGGGGTATTGCCGGCGCATCTGCCCTCCCTTCGCAAGGAATCGGGTCCGCAGAAGGTCTTCGAGATGGTTCCAGGCGATGACATTCAGCTCGCGGATGGTTAGGCCCGGACGGATGTTGCCCTGATGAAAGGCCTGGGTATCCAGCACGATCTGGTAAAGCAGGCGCTGCAAGGGATTGAATACCCCGCCCACCGGAATGGTGCGACTGACGTCGGAGCACAGGCTCCCCACTCGCACGCCGAAATCCAGAAGCAACAAACGCCCCGCCTGCAAGGGTTCATCACACTTGGAGTAGTGGAGCGTACAGGCATTGTCTCCGCAGGCCACGATGGTCGGAAACGCAAGGCCATCATCGCTTTGGCGCCGCATTTCGGAGTCGATCAAGGCCTGAACCTCGCGCTCATTGGAAAGTGTGGCCAAGTTGCGCAGAACCGAAGCAAAGGCTTGCAGAGTGGCGGCTTCCGCGACCCGTACCATCTGAATGCGGGCCCGGTCCAGAGGAATGCGCAGGTGCATGTGCAAAGACGCGACCGAGCGAAGCTCCGCCATGGGACATACCCGCTTCAGAAGCGAGGAGACCTTCAGCTGAAATTGCCAATTATGGTCCGTTTTATTGCTGAGATGCGTTTGGCTGATTGGATCCGTGTAGTCGTGCCAGAAGGCGAAAATATGATTGCGCCGGATTTTTGGCAGGCGGTTCCGGAGCCAGACCCAGAAAACTCGGGCAGGTTTGATCTGGGTAAAGCCAGTGAGCGCCTGCATCTCAGCGAGGGAGGCCGGCTCGCCGGCGCCACGCACCAGGCCCAGCATGGTTCCGTCCCAAAACTCTCGGGAAGGATCGCGCTCCGGCAAAAAAAGGATTTCCCGGTCCGCTGGATCGGTCGCCAGCGGATCCAATGCTAGAAAGACCCCAGCCTGGTTAATGCCTGTGAGGAACAGGACTGCGGGATCCTGGATCCGACGGTCTGCATGGTAAGCCCATACATGTTCTGTGCCCGGACTGCGCTCTACACCGGAAAAAAGGCAGAGTGAAGACAGGTTTTCGAGCAGGCGTTTTCGACGCTCGGAATACGCCAAGGATGCCTTCGAGCCAAGCTGGCTGGAGAGGAACACCTGGGAATATTTGCCGAGTGGCGCCTCTTGCACCAATTAGGCTCCAAAACCGTTCATGTATGGGAGGTTTTTGGCCACGTCCTTGACCTTGGCCAAGTTCAATAAAAGACCGGAACGGGCATTCCAGGAACCATCCAGGAACTGGGCCCGCGGGCCTTCGGCAATCTCCAGGGAGAAGGATTCATCACCCATCTGGAGCTTGCGACCCGAAACCAGGCATTCCATTTGCCCCTTCGGGTTGGCCTCGATCCAGGCGAGAATCTTTTCGGCGGTGGCGTGATCCACCTTGAAGCAAGGAATCCCCAGGGAGACGCAGTTCCCGAAAAAGATTTCGGAATAACTTTCGGCGATAATGGCACCAATACCCCACCGCATCAGAGCTTGCGGAGCGTGTTCGCGACTCGACCCACATCCAAAATTGGAATTGGAGACCAAAATTTTGGCTCCTTGGTATGCAGGATGGCGGAAGGAATGGACCTTGCCATGTTGGGAAAGAGCAATGATGTCGTCCTCGAAAGCATGGTCGCCCAGCCCCTCGAAGGTAACACACTTGAGGAAGCGGGAAGGAATGATTCGGTCGGTGTCGATGTCGTTCCCACGAACGGGGACGCCAGTTCCGGGCACCTTGTCAATGATTTTGATGCTCATAAAAAATCCCTCACGTCAACAACTTTTCCATGGACGGCAGCGGCGGCGGCCATCTCTGGACTCATCAAAAGAGTGCGGCCCGTAGGAGAACCCTGACGGCCTTTGAAATTCCGGTTGGAGGTCGAAGCGGCAATTTCGCGCCCCTTCAGCTTGTCGGGGTTCATGGCGAGGCACATGGAACAACCAGCCTCGCGCCACTCGAATCCTGCATCAAGGAACACTTTGTCGAGCCCTTCCGACTCGGCAAGCACCTTGACCTTTTGGGAACCAGGAACCACGATGGCCCGGATGCCCGTGGCAACCTTGCGGCCCTGAGCGACCTTGGCCGCGGCACGCAAATCCGAAAGGCGACCGTTGGTGCACGAACCGATGTAGACCACATTGATTGCCACTCCGATGATGGACTGCCCGGGCTGGAAATCCATATATTCGTAGGCCTCTTCGACGACCGTGCGCTCGGACCCGGAAAAGGAATCGACCAAGGGCATGGTTTGAGTGATGCCAATGGCCTGGGCGGGAGTGATGCCCCAAGTCACCATAGGCTCGATCAAGGAGCCATCAATAACGACCACATCGTCAAAAGAGCAACCGGGATCGGATGCGACCAGCCTCCATGAGGCAACGGCGCGATCCCAGGCAGCGCCCTGAGGTGAATAGGGACGGCCCTTCAAATACGCAAAAGTGGTTTCATCGGGATTAATGTAGCCACAGCGGGCTCCGCCTTCGATGGCCATGTTACAGACCGTCATGCGGCCTTCCATGTCCATGGCCTCGATGACCGGACCAGAGAATTCGTAGGCAAAGCCCACGCCACCATTCACACCCAGCTTGGCAATGTACGCCAGCGAAACATCCTTGGGAGTCACGCCTTTTTTGAGGGCCCCGGTGAATTCGATGCGGCGGACTTTCAGAGGAGCCATGGCCAAAGTCTGTGTTGCCAGGACATCAGCGACTTGCGATGTCCCAATTCCAAACGCCAAGGAACCAAATGCGCCATGGGTCGCCGTGTGGGAATCACCACAGGCGATCGTCATTCCAGGCTGGGTAAGTCCGTTCTCGGGACCGACGACATGGACCACGCCCTGCTCCCCCGTCTGGGGGCCAAAGAATTTGAGCCCGAAGTCCTTGGCATTGCGCTCGAGATGGGCGAACATTTCTTCGGAAATGGAGTCGCGCAAAGGACGCGCGCGCTCCTCCAGTGTGGTGGGAATAATGTGATCCACTGTCACAAAGGTGCGCTCTGGAAACGCGACCGGAAGACCTTGCTCCCGCAACATGGCAAACGCCTGGGGGGAGGTGACTTCGTGACACAGATGCAACCCAATGAACAACTGGGTCTGCCCAGAAGAAAGCATAGCCACGGAGTGACTTTCAAAAACCTTGGAGTATAAATTTTTCGCCATTCCTGAAATATAGGAAAAGCATTGGCAGAGAACGCCCTACTGGATCGAGAGCCCAAATTGCGCGAAGCTGTCTTCCAGAGCCTTCTCAAGTTGAGCCAGCAAAGCCTGAGGATCCGCCTCGAGCTTGCCTCCGGCATATTTTTCCAAGTCGCCAGCGAGGGTCCCCGCCAAAATGAATCTCATGTTGCGGCAGGCGCCTTTGAGGGAATGGGCCAAGAAAAGGATTTCCTCCTTGGAACCATTGCTAGAAATTAAATCACGAAGTTGCGGGAGGGTATCCTTGGCATAACCTTTTAGATCGCCCAAAAATTCGGTGTAATCCTCCTCGGAAATTCCTAGTTCTTCGAGCGCGACATTTTTATTGACAAGCATATTAACCCCATTCCAAAACCTGGACTCATCTTACCACAATCAAAATGGGATTGTCAAGCAAAGAACCATGAATCGATTTTAGTTTTTTTTAAACCGGCCTCGAACCAGCTGCAGGATCACCCCAACCCCGAGACCTACGCCGGCGACCGTCGTTCCCAGCTCCAATTTTTCGTGTATCGCCACAATATGCCCCGCGACTTTGTCGGTTAAGAGGAGGAGGACTACAATCACCAGCATGGCCAAATTCCACCGGCGAATCCCGTTCATCCCTTCAAAATTTTGGAACATTCCCAATCCCTCCCTGCAAATAGACAACTAAACCAAGGCCAGCCAGACAAAACAAGCTAATCAGCACATTGGCAAAAAAGAAATCCTGATTCATACGATCCAAATCATTGGACTTCCGAAAACGATGAATATAAACAAGAACTACGGCGCAAAGCCCCTGACTCAGCCACCATGGCCAGGGAAGGGCATACAAATATCCAAGAACCAACCCGACCAGGAGCATCCCCACATGGGAAACCAGTGCGATCCTAAGAGATTTTGTGGCCCCAAAACGGACGGGGATGGAGCGGAGTCCCAAAGCACGATCCGTCTCCTCATCCTGTGTGGCATAGATAATATCGAATCCATGGATCCACAACCCCAGCATCAAGCCCAAAAGCGCAGGAAACCAGGCAAATTCACCCCTCACCGCAATCCAGGCGCCCAGCGGAGACATGCCAATGGCAATCCCCAAAAAGGCGTGACAGGCCCAGGAAAACCGCTTCCAAAGAGAATAGGAAAGCAGGAAAAACCAAACGGGAATCGCACAGGCGAAGGCCAAGGAATTGAGCGTGAAAGCTCCGAGAACAAACAACAATCCATTGATTCCGATAAAAACTTTCACTTGCAAACTCGACAACTTACCCGCAGGGATATGCCGATTAGCGGTGCGCGGATTATTTGCATCAAATTTGGCATCGATTAAACGGTTGAAAGCCATAGCCGAATTCCGCCCCGTTGCCATACAAACCAGGATAGCCACAAAAACCTGCCAAGAAGGAATGCCACCCGCCGCAACAAACATGGCGGCCAAGGCAAACGGCAAGGCAAAAAGGGTGTGGGAAAACCGCACCAGCTCCAAGAACATTCGCGTTCGGGGGAAAAAACTCATGGACTGCCCCAGGCCTTCGCCACCTGGTGGTCTACCTGCAAATGATCGAGAACTTTGACCACGACAGAATCAACAAGCTCTTCGATATTCTTTGGATGACGATAAAAGCTTGGGCTTGCGGGAATGATAATGGCACCCGCTTTTTGCAGGCGCAAAAGGTTCTCCAAATGAATCTGGGAAAGTGGCATTTCGCGCGGGCAGAGAACCAGGGGCCGGCGCTCCTTGAGACAAACATCGGCGGCACGGGTCAAAAGAGAGTCGGAAATCCCCGCAGCCATGCGCCCCAGAGTGCCCATGGAACAAGGAAGAACCGCCATCCCGACATAGCGGGCGGAGCCACTGGCCGGAGCCGCAAACATGTCGGTATTCACAAAAATCCGGGAAGCCAATTCAAGACTGGCTAATTGTTCCTCAAACGCCAGGACTTCCCTTCCGCAATCCGAAATCATCACATCCACAGGACAACCCAGAGCATGCATGTGGTGTAAAAAACGCGCAGCGTATATGGCACCGCTCGCACCGGTGATCCCCAAAAGCCAACGCTTATTTTCCATGGGAAAGATCCTTGGTAAAAACCACCAGATGGGCAATGCCACCATCGAGAGGGACGCAGGCCGCGGGAGTCAAGCCATTTGCCCCACCCCGTTGCACAAATTGATCCGCAGTAACGAAACGTTTGACGGAACGGACCAGATACTCGTAGGCCTCGCGTCGCCCACTGAATAATGCACCTGCGATGGGGATAAATACCGGACCTAGAACATTGTAGAAGAACTTTGTCCACATATTGGTGGGACGGAAAAACTCCAGTACCACTAGGCGGCCGGAATCCTTGAGAACCCGCGAGACTTCGAGCAGGCCTGTATCTAGATTATCGAGATTTCTCATTCCGAATCCACAAAGCACCAGGTCCACACAGTGATCCGGAAGGGGAAGAGCAAGCGCGTCCAATTGAACCACGGCAAGGTTGGGTGCCTTTAATTGGGCCATCCGAAGCATACCCTGGGAAAAATCCCCAATTACGCCATAGCCCGCATCGCCCCAAATTTTATGGAAGGTTAACAGAAAATCTCCCGTTCCTCCACAAAGATCAAGCACCGATTCGGCAGGACCAGCCATGCGACAGGCCTTGCGCCTCCAGGCCACGTCGTGACGAAGACTCAAAAACCGGTTCAGAAAATCGTAGCGACCGGAAATGCGGTCAAACATGGTCTGTACGGCTTGGGACATGCGCTGAATATAGCTAAACGCAACGCCCCGAAAACCCGCCCTGCGGGCAGGTGCTATTGTTTCATGCGGACGCGCCGGTATGCTTCATCGGCCTGCAATGAATCACCCGCATTGAAAAAGGCGTTGCCCACATTTTCTGCGCCAATGCGACCTTGGGTGCTTCCGAGCTTCCAAGCCTGGATAAAGTGCTCCAAGGCCTCGGGGTAACGGGTCTGATCAAAATAAATTTGACCCAAATCCACCTGCAAATCCCGGTCTGGGGGAGCTCCCTGGGGAGAAAGACCTTGTTCTAAAGTAAATATGGACATCCAAGGTGAACCTTGATCTACATACAGACTTGCCAAGTGTCGACGTGCCATCTGATTGCCTGGATTTAAAAGCAGGCCATCTTCCAAGGCCGATATTCCTTGGGGAATCGAATCCCTCTGCAATTGCAGATAGGCCAGGTAAAAAAAGGCATCGGCCCCTGCAGCAGGAGTGAGCTGAATCGCCTGACGCAAAACGCGGACGGCCTCGGAATAGTCTTCCAATTTTTCCTGAATCTCGGCCAAGGCATACCAGCAGTCAATCCGGTCCTGATTAAGCTTTAAAACCTGCTCATATTCCTTTTGCGCCAGAGTATGTTCGCCCAATTGCCGATAGCATTCGGCCATGGCGTAGTGCAAGTGTTCCGAGCCTTCTCCCAGCTCCCGCGCCCGTTTGTAGGAGGCAATGGCCAGACCATAATCGGCGTGAGTAAAGTACAGGTCACCGAGCAATAGCCAAGGCCTCACAAACTTGGGCGCAAGCTCTGCAGAACGGCGATAAGCCACCATGGCAATATTGTTCTTCCCAATTTGAACCAGTGAATTGCCCAAATTGAACCAGGCAAATGGCTCGAATTGACCCTCCGCAATAGCGGCCCGGTAGTACTTGATCGCCTCCAGGTATTTTGCCTGGTCGTAGAGCTGATTGCCCTGTACAAAGAAATCCTGTTTCGCCTGCGCAAGAGCGACACAGGAAACCAGCAAGAGGAATATTTTGCACCAAAGGTTTCGCATATTAATACCCTTGGTCAAACACGAATTCTTTGGTGAATTTCTGTGCAACGGGAACATCTTTTATGCGCGCAGGTTCAAACCGGTATTGTCGCACGGCTTTTTCGGCTTCTATTTCGAAGCCATATCCGGCCGGATCCACCGAAAGCAGCTGCAGGTCCGCAACCTGGCCCCGCGCATCGATCACCAGATAGAATTTGGCGTAGCCTGTCACCCCTTCCCGCTTGGCCCGAGCTGGGTAGGCCACTTCCACTTCCTTGATCACCCGGGCAGCCTGATCCACTTCGCTCGGATCAAACACCTCGGCTCCAGGACCACCTCCGCCAAGTGCTCCGAAGGGACCACCATTGCCCGTACCCACCCCGACGCCCCCGCTTCCTTCTCCGCCCGAGGCGAGGGACAGGTCCATCTGAAATCCACGGGCTGGCCCGCCAGCCATTGCGCGCGAAGGCTTGAATGACTTTGATGTGCGCGACATTTGCCGGATGATCTTTTTTTGTGTGTCATGAGGGCGGATTTTTGGATTGATATCCACCTGGGTGCTGGTAGTCCCTGTTTTGTATTCGTGCTTGGGAGGTTTCACCAGCAAGGCGCTGGCCAACGGAACCACAACAAAAATTGCAGCGTTTAAAATTCCCGACAGGATAATCAGGAGCATCCAGCGCAGAATTGTCATTGCGAAGATTCCTTATCCTTTTCTGCAGAAATGGAAACCTTGGAAACCTTGGCAACATTGCATTCGTCCAGAACATCCACAATGCGCCCCGAGGGCGAATCACGGTCCGCCACGATGATGACCGGGCGATCCGGGGTCTCGGCCACCAGCTGCCGAAGAATGGTGCGCAAGCTCGCCATATTCACTTGAGTCTGATTGATATGCACAGTGCCCTGACGGGTGATTCCGATCAAGATGCTTTCCTTGGAAAGCTCACGGGCCGTGCTTGCATGAGGCTTGGTAACATCAATTCCGGTATCACGGTTAAAAGTCGAGGTGGTCACAAAGAAGATCAGGAGCACAAGCATCACATCGATCAAGTTGACCACATTAATTTCGATGGCTTTGGATTCGCGTTTCCGCTTTAAAAAAGTACTCATGAATCACTCCCGACCGCATGGCGATCCATCCAGGCCGCCAATCGCAAAGCCTCGGCCGGAGCCAGGATTTCCAAGCGTTCGACCCGGTGTAAAATCAAATTGTAACAGATCGCGATGGGGAACGCCACGAGGAGCCCAGCCTGGGTCGCCAAGAGAGCCTCCGAAATACCTGCAGCGAGGATCACGGGGTTTCCAAAGCCGACCTGTTGAATGGAATCAAAAGTATGGACAATGCCCGAAACCGTTCCCAACAGGCCCAGGAGAGGAGCAAGCCCTGCCAGACGGCTGATGGTGCGCAAATGACGCTGAAGGGCATTGGAGCGCTCCACCGCAACCCGTTGGATTTCGTTATGAACGGCTTTATTTCCAAACTGGGATACCGCCATCACCCGCAAAGCCATTTCGTCAAAAGCTCCGCGTCCCTTTCCAATAAGAGTTTTGGCCGAATCAAGACCTTGTGTATCAAGAACATGCCAAAACCGTTTGCGGGAAATCCCATGATGCAGCCACAATTGATAGGTCCGCTCAAATATCAGCAACCAAGCCCACCATCCCGTAAGGAAAATAGGAAGCATAATCCACCCACCCCGTTTAACGAGTTCAAAGGCCGATTCAAATAAAGGGGACAAGGTCATCATCATTGGGCAATCAATCCTTAAGCCACAGGCCGTTCATCAGCTTAAGCGCACAGGATTCCATTTCGCCGACCAGGTGGTCCACCGAATTGGCGACCCAGGCATGCAACAATTGAGATGGGATTGCCACCAGGAGGCCCGCTTCCGTTGCCACCAGGGCCACAGCAATGCCACCCGCCAACAATTTGGGATCATTGCTTCCATAAAGGGTAATCACGCCGAAGAGCTCGATCATGCCCATCACGGTGCCCAGCAACCCCAGCAGTGGTGCCGTGGAGCCAAATACCGCAATGGTTCCCAGGCGACGCTCCAGACTCAGCACTTCGTAGGCAAATACATCTTCCACAGCTTTCTCTGCCGCGGTACGGCCCTGATCTGAATAGCGGAAAATGGCATGGACCACCTTGCCCACGGACCCCCCAAGTTTGGCGCCCTCGAGCTTGGCTTCATCGATCTTGCCCTCCTGGGCCAAAGCCAGCACTTTGCGCAGACGACGCTTGGAATACCGGCCCTTCCAAGCCAGCACAAACAAGCGCTCCAACACCATCAGAAAGGCCAATATGCCGATTCCCGAAATCGGGTACATGATCACTCCGCCATCGCGAAACCACTTTTTGAGCGAATCCTTCCAGCCCATCTCCGTTGCGGTAGCCATTTGGGTCGATAGGGAGGTGGACAACAAAATATCGACAGGAAACATCACCATTGCCGAATCACGGGATTCAAAAAAGCCTTTGCCAATGGCCTGCTTGATCGGAAGCCCCAGGTTTTCTTGCCAACCAAATACGCGCCCACGCTCTCCTGCGGAAGGCAGCATGAGACTTGCAATTTGATGGGTGGGCTCGTATTGAACTGCACCGATGGAGCCGAGACGTGCGCGGTCACCACGAATGGTTTTGTCCCCCTGAAAAACCAGGTCGGCCTGAGCCCAATCCACCTGGCGGGTGAAGCGAAGCTCCGCAACAGCGGATTTCAGCAATTGCGAAGCGACAAGTCCGGGATCATCACGATGCAAATCAATACTCTTCTTCAATTGGTTCAGGCTCTGGATGCGTTCGGGGATATTGAAAGGAACTCCTTGATCCATAAAGCGGGTCAGGGCCTCGGCACGATCCTGCTGGGAGGATAGGGTGAGGAACTCCGTGCGACGCCGCTCAGCCTCTTCCTGTAAACGACCTAGATCCTCGCGGGAAGCCCGCACATCTTCAAAAAGACGCGCCCGCTCCGTCGCCAGCGCATCCAGCTTTTCTTTGGCTTCACGTTGTTTTTCACTCAAAGATTCGCGTTCGTCGTTTTGATTTTTTTTGGCATCCCACCGTTCTGCCACGGCCTGGTCCCGGACCTTACGCGCATCTTCCAAATCAGCCTTGGCGGAATTTATTTCGGCCTGTTGCTTGACCAGATCGACCTGGGCAAACAGATGGATAGAAACAAGGCCCAGAATCAAAGCGGAGGTTCCCAAAGTCTTTCGGATATTCAAATTCATGGCTTAACCTCCTTCACCGATAAGGCCGCAAAAGGAAGCATCACCAATGCCGGCGGGGCCTGTCCTTCGGCTACCTTCAAAGCCTCTTTGAGAAGAGTCCGCAAAGTGCCATTTTCACCCACCGACTTCCACTCGTATCCGGATGCCTTTTGCTGTAACCAGAATACTTCCGAGCCATCCTGGGAAACAAACAAGGCGGAAACGGCGCCATAGCGGACATACTTTCCCGACAAACTACGCCCCTGCCAGGGAAAATATCCCGACCAATTTTCGGTGGTGTAGCCTAATTGAATGCGGTCGATGATCACATCAAAAGCTCGGCCCAAAGCCTCTTCCGGAGTCACGGTTCCTTTGCGTAGCTGTCCTGCCGTTTCACGAATTGCCTCCACAGCTTCCCTGCTTTTAAACGGGATGTCCGATTCCAGAACCGGTACAAGCCCATCCAAGGCTGCCGCGAGCGACTCTTGATAGCGCACCTTGCGCGCATCCACCCAATGGGAACTGCCGGCCGCCTGCAAACGGGCTGCATCCAACCGACTGGCCTCTGCGCGGAGGGAATCGATCTGGGCCTTGAGGGTGGCGGATTGCCCGTCATAGGCTTCCAGCTTTTTCTTCGCTGTTTCCACAAAGTCCTGATGCCGCTTTTTTTCGGTCTGGGAAAGTTCCTTCTCGCGAATTCCTTCCTTTTCAACCGTCTTGGTCTGGCGTTTGATTTCCTGAATGGACTCCTGGGCAGAGACACTCACCACAAGCATGGATACTAGAATCAATAATTTTCGCATAGGACGGAAAAATACAAAACAAAAGACCCCCATGGCACTGCCACAGGGATCAGAAAGGATATTGTAAAGACTAAAAAGAAATTTTAGAGTTTTCCTTTTCCGCCGGCCTTTTTCAGGACATCGACAACCTTGGGGTAGCCCTCATTCTTGGCCCAATCCAGGGCAGTGTAGCCATCCTTGTCGGGGGCATTGACGTCAGCACCGGCAGAAATCAGATACTCGATCACAGGCAAATGGCCACCTTTGGCGGCCCAGGCCATGGCGGTCCAGCCTTCATTGGACTTAAAGTCCTTGGGAGCGCCACCATCCACCATAACCTTGACCACTTCGACAAACCCTTGACGGGAAGCCATCAGCAGGGCGTCGGTCGTGGAAAGCAAAGTCGGATCGGTCTTTTTCAGCTGGGAGATCATGACATCGACCACTTCCTTATTGCCCAGGGATGCCGCATCTGTGAGGGGAGTTACGCCTTTGCTGTTTTTTAGATTGACATCGGCACCGCGCTCGAGCAGGAAGAGAACCATGTCCGCTTTGTTTTTATTTGCACAAACGGCCAGCGCGTTGTTGCCTCGGCTGTCGGTTCCGTTGATGTCAATGCCCGCTGTGATGAGCAGGTTGGCCAGAGCCGTGTCGCCCTTGAGAGTCGCATTTACCAGCGTTCCGGGAACAAATTTGATCTGTTTCTCGTCCATCCATTTGCGGATCGACGCGGGATCGTTGGGATCCATTTTTCCAGAGCAACCCATTAGAACGGTGGCGGCAATTGCCGTTGATGCAAGAACTTTGATGACTTTGTACATGTGACCTCAGGAGTTAATGTCCGAAAAATATCAAAATCGTGTAGCAATGTTTGTCAAAATTTGGTAAATATCCTAGGTAAGCCTGATTGGGGGAACAATCGGGTATTTTTTTCTATTTGAGGATTGGTATGAAGCTACTTGGAATTCTTGGTCTCCTTGCCGTTGCCACATTTGCCCAATCTCCGGATAGCTCCGGTTACGTTTACGAAGAACGCCCGGCAGTGGGCCTCTATTATGAATTGACGGGCGAATTACAGAATGTGTCCGCAACTTATCGGATCATGAGACAGAATTTCAATGTGGATGTGACCGGAGGCCCAACCTTTGGCGTAGGCGCCCAGCTCCCCGTGTATCCCTATCTCGGGATCAATGGCATTGTGGGCATCCAGCAGATCATCGTAGACTACAATATCCAGTCCAGCAATGCGATTCAACAGATGATGCTGGGCGACCGGGACTCCACCTTCGTTTTGGCGGGAGACACCACACCTCAGTTTGGCCTGGGCCTTACCTCTGACGATCTAAACGGCCAAATGCTCTCCCGCAATCTGATCATCCAGGCTGGCGCGGAGTTAGGCTACCCGGTCTATTCCGATTACAAAAGCGATTTTATGATCAAGCCCTACGCTTTTGGTAGCGGGATCCTGGGGAAGACTTTCTTTGACGACTCCAAATTCAAAAACACCACACTGTGGGGCTACGCTTATGGCGCGGGCGTCCGCATCGCCTGGAGATCCGTTGCCGTCGAAGCCGGCGTCCGAGCATCACACACCTTCTGGCAAACCTATTTTGACCCAAGCGACATGACCGGCGAACAAGCGACGGACGATGAATTCATGCTGGACTACGACACCCCGATCAGTCCATTCGTGAAAGCGGTATATAGCCTGTATTGATCCAGTCCAGAGTTTTCAAAATACGATTTGGAACATGGCGCCACCTGGGAGTGGCGCCATTGTCATTTGGGCCTGCGACAACGGAGGCTGTATAGCCGGTTGCGCTTGGTGCATGCGAGGAACGGCCCATCCGACCAGACTTCCCACCAGGGCGCCGACAAGGATGTCCGAGGGATAATGCTTGCCGGCAATGACCCGGAGGGATGCCGTCGTGGCGGCGACAGCCAGGCTTCCGCCCCAGATCCAAGGCGAATAACGGCTTCCCGGATGAGTACGGTCATACCAGCAGGAGGAGAATACCGCAATGGAAAAGGCCGCAGAGGAGTGGCCCGAATAGAAGGACCCGGAAGCATCCTTGGAATTCCGTTCCGTGCCCCCCTTGGAACCCAACAAAAACGGACGGGGCCAAACAGCAAGGCTACGGACAGCGAGGTTGATTCCGGATTGCAAAGCCAACACCTCGGAAAGCATGGCAAGCTGAACGGCCACATCCGATCCACCAAGCCTTCCCCGCGACCAATCGGAAACGGAGAGCACCAAGGGGAATGCGCCCGCACCCGTAAGGATGTCGCTCGCCAAATCCGCTTTGGCGTTCCAACGCCCGGCAAAGGGCCGGTCCCAAGGCATTAAATCGTTTTTGTCATAACGGCCATCATAGGCATCCATATTCATGATGCGCCACTGGCCGAAGGCGAAGCTCCCCACCGAACCTACCGCAAGGGGAATATCCCGTTGCCAAGTCAGGTCATAGGCACCACGCACCGTTTGCGCAAAAGAAGACCCCCAAAGGAACACCAGGGAAAAAAGACTCGCCCGAACCGCATTTTTCATGTCCTCAAAATAGAAAAGACACCGCCTGCGCGGTGCCTTTAAAAAGGAGCAATACGGGTTTGGTTTAGAAACCGGCACCCTTGATGGACTTGATTCCCTTGAACACAGCCTTGGCACCCAGCTGCTCTTCGATACGGAGCAATTGGTTGTACTTGCAGATACGGTCGGTGCGAGAGAGCGAACCGGTCTTGATCTGGCCGGCGCCGGTGCCGACTGCGAGGTCCGCAATGAAGGAGTCTTCGGTCTCGCCGGAACGGTGAGAGGAGATGACGCCGTAGCCAGCTTTCTGAGCCATCTTGATGGCGTCAAGGGTTTCTGTGACGGTGCCGATTTGGTTGACCTTGATGAGGATCGCGTTGCATGCGCCCATCTGGATGCCTTGCTTCAGGCGGGTTGGGTTGGTTACGAAGAAGTCGTCACCGACGATCTGAACCTTCTTACCGAGGGTCTTGGTGAACTTGACATAACCTTCCCAATCGTTCTGGTCGAGGCCGTCTTCGATAGAGACGATTGGGTACTTCTTGCACCAATCCGCATACTTTTTGACCATGTCGTCAGCGGTATAAAGCTTGTTTGGTTCGGTCTTCCAGAACTTGTATGCCTTGCGATCGCCAGCGTCGAACAATTCGGAAGACGCGCAGTCAAGAGCGATACCGATCTGCTTGCCAGCCTTGTAACCAGCAGCGTCAATAGCCTTCATAATCACTTCGAGGGCTTCGTCGTTATTGATATCTGGAGCGAAGCCACCTTCGTCACCCACGGAGGTCGCCTTGCCCATTTTCTTCAGGATACCCTTGAGGGCATGGAATACTTCAGTGATCCATTGCAGGCCTTCGGAGAAGGTCTTGGCACCGATTGGCATGATCATGAACTCTTGGAAGTCGATCATGTTGTCGGCGTGATGACCACCATTGATGATGTTTGCCATCGGAGTTGGGAGGCAAAAATCCTTGTTCTTGTGAATCTTGCCGATGTACTTCCAAACGGGCATATTGCTCACCTTGGCACCGGCGAGACAGACAGCCATGGAAGCGCCGAGAATTGCATTGGCACCAAAGTTGGACTTATTTTCGGTTCCATCGAGAGCAATCATGGCATCATCGAGCTCACGCTGGTTCAGAGGGTCTTTGCCTTTGAGAAGCTTGGCAAGCTGGTTGTTCACGGCACTAACAGCCTTGAGTACGCCCTTTCCGCCATAAACTTTCTTGTCACCGTCGCGAAGCTCGCAAGCTTCAAATTCACCGGTGGATGCACCACTGGGTACAGCGGCACGAACCTCAACGCCGTTGCTGAGAACGATGTCGACTTCGACAGTGGGATTGCCACGGGAGTCAAGAATCTGACGACCGATGACCTTAGAAATTTTGACCGATTTTGGGGCGGCGACTTTTGCCATTTGAGAACTCCATTGGAGGGTTGGTGGAAACTTAAGTGGAAATATAAGAAGGATCAAGGGAAAACAGATCAATCAAATCGTGGATAATCGGGTATTTCCTAAGTCCGCTAATGGTAATCTCTACAAATAATCCGATATATTGACAATATAGAGAATCTTTAAATGTACCTTCACAAACAGAGTATTTGCGTATAAAAAACGATAAAAACCCCAATATTTGCAATAATTTGATATTTTTTAATATTCTTCGTACCTTTTGATTAGTACAAAAAATCCTCTTTGCGGGTTGATGAATGCAAAAATTCTGGCTATATTCCCAAAATGGATTCAACGGCCATCAACATTTTCGGTTATTCGGATTTCCGCGCGTACCTCCGGGATTACTACTCGAAGCGCCACAGCTTGGATCGTTCCTTCTCCCATCGCTTCCTCGCTCAAAAACTTGGAGACAAGTCTCCCTCCTTCCTGCAAAAGCTACTCGATGATGAGCGTCGCCTTAGTCCCCATCAAATTGAAATACTCATTCATTTGTGCCGACTCGAAGAACACGAAGCCAAGTATTTTCGGGTGCTTTATCTCTACTCATCGGCACCAGGAAGGACCGAGCGGGAATTATATCTAGAACAACTCATATCCCTGAACCACACGCCAAGACGCCAATTGGAGCTAGATCTTTTCGAATTCTATCGTCACTGGTACCATCCCGCCTTGCGATCCATACTCAGCGTTGTGGATGTTCAAGATGATTTTCGCATGGTCACCAAAATGATCCGGCCTCGCATTTCGGTCAATCAGGTCAAGGATTCCATTGCCTTGATGGCCCGCTTGGAAATCATTCAAAAAGATGCGAATGGTTACTGGAAGCCCGCGAGCGAGGCTCTATTCGTCAAAGACAATTTCAACCAGGCCATTATTCAGAATTTCCGCCAGCAATGCCTGGATCTCGCCTCGCAGGCTCTGGTTCAGGGCCATGGCAAAGAAGATTATCATTTTTCCACCGGAACCATGAGCGTCAGCTCGGACGCCCATCGCCGAATTTTTGACAAGCTCGAAAAATTCCGCGCCGAAATACGGTCCATTGTGCGGAAAGATTCCCTTCCGCCCACCAAAGTCATTCAATTACAAACTCAGATTTTCCCATTAATGGAGAACGACAAATGAATTCAATTTCCGCCAAACCCAAATTGGAACGACTGGGGATTTTCGCCCTGATCGTAGGTATTCTCCTTGCGCAAAGTTGCAGCCTCCATGACCCCGAGACGACCAGCGGGATCATCGATGAAACCGAGACATTTATTACTGGCACCGTGGTGGATCCGGACGGGAAACCTGTCGCGGGAGCTCGGGTGATGCTTCACGGGGACAGCCTGGGGAGTACTTCGGCAAGCCTCGCGAAGGTAAGCGAACGGAATTCCGAAGGAACGTTGGAAACCCTGTCGGACAAAAACGGCGATTACCGCTTCGCGGGCCATTTCCGTAGCAAGGCCTATCTGGAAGTGGACCTGAACGATTCTCTCGGTTTTCTCGACAGCATTGATTTTTCCACCGGGAAAGCTTTTGAGCGGGAGAACGATGTTCTAAAAGGAAAGGGTAGCCTGACGGTTCAAACCCTCGATTTGGATAGCGGGGCTGTCATTTGGATTCCTCAAATCGGGACTTCGCTTTTCGTTTCTGGCGATGGTAAAAGCCTAATCATCATGGCTCCTCCTGGAAATCTGACCATAATCATCATTAATGGCAATGATCGCCAACCCCTTCCCCTGCCTGTGGTGATCGAAGAAAAAGAATCCACCACGGTTGATCCCGCCAAGGAACTTGAACAAACCTCCAGCGCCAACCAAATGACCGATCTGCGTGATGGCAGAAAATACCGTACCGTTGCCATTGGAAATCAAATTTGGATGGCTGAAAACCTGAATTACGGCATCATGGATACGAGCAAGTCCAAACTCCAGTCCGGGAACCAAAAATACTGCTACCAGAACGATTCCACAAATTGCAATAACGAGGGTGGCCTTTATCAATGGCACCAAGCCATGAACCTTCCCGGCTCCTGTTCCACGACAGGCTGTAGCGCACAAATTCAGGTGCCAAGCCACCAAGGCATTTGCCCAGACGGCTGGCAAATGCCCTCTAAGGCGGACTGGGATTTTCTCGGCACAACTTTGGGAGGAGCCTCAACGGCTGGTTTCTCCATGAAACTCAACACCACAGGGGACGCCTCCTTCGATGCCACCCTCTATAACGATGGAAATAGCTCGGGCTTTTCAGCCTTCCCTGCTGGAATCCGCTATTTTAACGGAACCTTCGCCTATCACGCAGGCGATGTCCGCTCCAGCGCAACCATCTGGGAAGCCACCGAAGAATCCTCGACCAATTACATGAATGCTTGGCGACGTGTGGTGAACAACGAAGGCACCGAGCTTGCTCGCCTCTATAATCATGCTAAACAAGATGCATTTTCGGTGCGCTGCCTGAAAACCTTAGTCGGAACGTCTTCTCAGGCCACGTCGTCTTCGGTCACTCCATCTTCATCCTCGGTGATTCCACCTTCATCTTCGGTCACCACCCCATCCTCGTCCTCACAGCTTGTCGCATCCTCCTCCTCAACCTTGACAGCCAATACCATGAGGGATTCTCGCGACAATCAAATTTATGCGACGGTTAAAATTGGCACTCAGGTCTGGATGGCTGAAAATCTGAATTATGGAACCATGGACACGAGCTCAAGCACGTTACAAAGTGGAGACCAGAAGTCATGTTACCAGAATCTCGAGGCAAATTGCGATACCGAAGGTGGATTATACCAATGGCATCAGGCCATGAACCTTCCCGGCTCTTGCTCCACCACCGGCTGCAGCGCACAAATCAATTTGCCCAACCATCAGGGCCTCTGCCCAACGGGCTGGCACATGCCCTCCAAAACCGATTGGGATTTGTTGGGAACAACCTTGGGAGGAGCGGCAACGGCGGGGTTCTCGATGAAGCTCAACAACACCGGCGACGCCTCTTACGATGCCGCGATTTACAATGATGGCAATTCTTCCGGGTTTTCTGCCTTTCCTGCGGGAATCCGCTACTTCAACGGAACTTTCGCTTATCACGGTGGCGAGGTTCGTTCGAGCGCAACCATCTGGGAAGCCACCGAAGAATCCTCAACCTATTATATGAATGCTTGGCGACGTGTGGTGAACAACGAAGGCACCGAGCTTGCTCGCCTGTATAATCACGCCAAACGAGACGCATTCTCGGTTCGGTGCGTCCAGGACTAGGCCCGGATTTTCTATATCTTTAGGATATGTCCGAATCCCTGACGCCATCTCTTAAGCTGTTCCGAATCATCGCCGATGAAACCCGCCTCAAAATCTTGATGATTTTGGAGCGGGCGGAATTCACTGTGGGTGAGCTGGTCCGGGTTCTCGGAATCCATCAATCCAACACCAGCAGACACTTGCAACAGCTCCGCGAGGGCTCCCTGGTGGACGACCGGCGCGAAGGGGCCTTGGTGTACTACCGCTGGAGCGAAGCGCTCCGTGCCAGCCAGGATTTCCAGTCCATGTTGAAATCAGCCTGGCTTGAAATCCCGGACCGGGAAGCCGTTGAAGGCCACCTGGAGGCTCTTTTAACTCAACGCCGTCAACAATCCCAACAGTTTTTCGACTCCGTGGCTGGCCGGTATTCCAAAATCGCAGAGCCCGGTGGCGGCACCGAAGCGTTGTTGCGTGGTTTTGGTTCCCTGCTTAACTTTGACCACGCGGTGGACATTGGATCTGGCGAAGGAGATATCAGTCTCTTTCTGGCCCGGGGTTGCAAAAAAGTCACCGCCATCGATTTGAACCAAAAAATGCTCGATGTGCTTCGGGACCGTTTCCAACGGGAGGGCTTTTCCCAAATCGAGGTTCGGCAAGGGGACATGGAGCACCTCCCACTCGAAGACAGCTGCGCGGATCTGGCGATTCTTTCCCAAGTTCTCCACCATGCGGCAACCCCTGAAAAAGCCCTGGAAGAAACCCTGCGCATTCTGAAACCCGGTGGACGCCTGGTTCTCCTGGACCTCCTGGCCCACGATCAGGACTGGGTCCGCGACCGACTTGGGGACCAGTGGCTTGGCTTTGAGTTGCAGCGGGTCAAAGGATGGCTTGCCCAACTTGGTTGCCCTCCCGAGCGTGAAGAAGTGATTCATGTGCAGGACGGGTTGCCGGCCGTCCTCGTTATTGCCCAAAAAAAATGAGACACCCCGCCTTTTTCCTTGCAGATACGAAACGGATTCAGTATAATTGAAGGAATCAATCATTTTCAGGAAGGCAAGGCCAATTATGGGAAAGTTTATCAAGTACACCGTCATTATCGCGGTCCTCGGCATCTCGGCATACGCACTTTACCACGTACTGAAGAGCCGTGGCCAAAGCCAACTGGACGCCAAAGAGGCCTAAACCCTACCAGGCTTTCCTAAAAAGCCTGGTTCCCAAGGCCATTCTCCTTGGTTAAACTTTACTTTTGATTTTTTTTTGCCCCGGAGTCATCCGGGGCTTTCTATTTTTGCATCCATGAAAATGAAAATGAACATTCTCCTTGCCGTGGGTTTCGGACTGCTGTTGGTCATTCTTTTCCGTGGGTTTCTTTTTGACTCGTCCTTGCTAATGCTAAACAGCGACCAGCTTAATGGCCTGGGCTCCCATTATCTCCGCATCCATGATTTGATCGTCACCCAATGGGACGACTCCCGCCTCGGTGGAATTCCCACCCTCGACGCGCTCTTCGGTGCAGCCCTTCATCCTCTGGTTCTCACCCAATGGATCATGGACCCGGCCCGCGCGGTCGGTTTCAAATTTATCCTCTGCGTCTACATTGCGTTCCTTTCCGCCTACGCACTTTTCCGCAAAGTCACTGGCCGTTGGGAATGGGCCGCCTTGCTCGGATTTCTTTATGCCCTGAACCCCCAGTTCTTTACCCACATTTATGGTGGCCACGATGGAAAAATGATGGTCTTTTCCGTGGCCCCGCTTGCCGTGCTAGGAATCATCTTGATCATGCGGGAGCGGCGTTTTTCCGGACTCGTTCTTCTCACTCTTTCGGTCCTTTGGATGGTCGTTTCTTCCCATCTGCAGTTGACCTATTTTTTCCTATGGGGTGCCGGACTTTTTACTCTATACGAGGCATTTCGCATCAAGCTTTCTGCAAAAGAAAGAACCATTCGACTGGGACTTGCCGCTGCAGGGCTTGCCTTGGCGCTTGGAATGGGTTCATTCCAAATTATCCCGCCCTACATGTACACCACCCAGCAATCGGTCCGTGGATCGGGTGAAAAGACCACCATTGGGCACGCGGTCAGCTGGTCCCTGCACCAAGAGGAGCTCGCTTCCATGCTCGTTCCCGGGTTTTTGGGCATGGATGTGGAACAAGAAAGAGCATACTGGGGGCACAATTCCTTTAAGCTAAACCATGATGCGGCGGGGACTCTTCTCACCTTCCTGGCCTTCCTGGGGCTATTCGTGGCCAGTAACAGGCGAGCCGCAATTTTCTGGTTCCTAGGGTCAACGGTTGCATTGTCCTACGCATTGGGTGCCCACTCTCCCCTCTTTGGACTGTGGTATGCCATTTTGCCCGGCGTCAAGAATTTCCGCGCACCTTCCATGGCCATATTCTGGATTCCGCTAGCCATGACCATGATGGCCGCACCGGTGTTGGACGCCCTGACCGACAAGAAAAAAAGAGAAAAACTGATTCCGGGAATGGCTTTATTTGCATCCCTGGTCGCCATAGTCGTCATTGCCCGATTTACTTGGGAATCCATGCTCGGGGTCCCAGGAATTGCAGTCTCCATGGTATTTGGAGCCTGCGTAGTCGCAACTCTGAATTTGCAAGACCGCGGTGAATCCTTCTCCCCTTCGAATCTGATTAACGCATGGACGAGCGGACTGAAGGGTTCGAACAAAGTCGAAATGGGACTCGTCCTGCTCCCTTTTATTTTCGTTGCCATTGTGATGGCCTCGGGCCAAAACCTCGTTTCCGACCCTGCAACAGGGCAATACTTTCAACGAATTAACACCCAGCTCATGACCTCCAGTGCCAGTCAGGGCCTCATTTCGGGAATCATTGTCCTAATTACCGCCTCCGTGGCTTTTTGGGTCGTAGCCTCTCGTCCTCTTTGGCTAGCCGCTGGGATTCTGGTACTGGTCGCATCGGTGGATTTATATCTCATTGACAGCCCCTTTATCCAAAATGTCTCCATGAAATCCTACATTCAACCTGACAACCAAATCGTTCAACTTTTGCGTAGCGATTCTCCCGACAGTCTTCAATTCCCCCGACTTCTTTCGGTCTCCCGAAACCCAGCTCTTTCCGGAAACGTTTTTCCAGCCTATGGAATGCGGAATGCTCTGGGATCCCACGATAACGAACTGGCGAGTTACCGCGAGTTCCGTGGCGGGCAGGAATCCTCGAATTTTCTGGTAAATGTGGAGAACAACCCCTTCCTGAACTTGCTCAATATTGGGTATGTTATTTTTGATACGCCCCAGGGAACCCAGGTCCAGCGCAATCCAGGGGCCCTCCCCTATGTCTCCCTTTATGGGTCCTATAAAATCGTTCCCCATGATTCGGTCATTCCCTTGCTTAAGCAAGATTGGGATTACCGCCTGGCCATGCTGCTTGAGGTTTCTCCAACAGGCCTTCCCAACGAGGCGAAATGGAACGAAACAACCGGACCTCGGAAAATTTCCGGCACAGCCAAGCTCGTCTCTAGCCCCAAAATGGATACCCAGATTTTTGAAGTCAAATCCGACGGCCCAGCCCTGATGCTGGTCTCAGGCAATTATCACCCCTACTGGAAGGCCTCTATTGACGGCTCCCCTACCCCGGTTATAAAAGCCTTTGGCACCCTGCGTGCGGTCGTGGTTCCAGCAGGGACACACACGGTGGAAATGAAATATCGTTCCGACATGGTTGCTCTTTCGATGAAAATTGCCGGAATATCCCTCGCACTGTTCCTCGTTTCCTTTTTGCTGGCTCTGTTTCTGCATTTTCTTCGCAAGCGGGGTACTCCCACCTGATCACGCCACATCAAAAAACGTTCTTTTTGGCATAAATCATTTTGATATACCCGAATTATTTGCTTAATTTGTTCCGTGACGAAATCCGACATTAGCATTTTCAAATTTGTGGATTACCGCGCGTACTTCCGAGAAAGCTATGCCACCCAGAATCGCTTGGACCGTCGTTTCTCCCATCGATTCCTTTCCGAAAAACTTGGGGACAAATCCCCCTCTTTTTTCCTCAAAGTAATTCAAGGACAGCGTCGCCTTTCCGATGAGCAGCTCGAGAAAATCGGCAAACTGTTCAATTTAGACCGCGAAGAATTCAGGTATCTTCAAACCATGTACCGCTATGGAATCGCCAAGGATAATGCCGAGCGGGAATACCACCTGGGGCTCATGGTCGCCATATCCTCCCCTTCCAGGAAGGAACTGGGGAGCGAGGCTTCGGATTTTTATTCCGAATGGTTCCATTCTGCCGTGCGAGCCATGCTCGGCCTGCTTGACATCGGAGATGACCTTGGCCCTTTAATCCGCCGCATGAAACCTACCATTTCGATCATACAGGCGCGCCAGTCCCTACAGCTCCTGGAAAGACTTGGCTTGATCGAGAAAAAACCGACTGGCTTTTGGAAACCCAAAGAAAACTCCATTTTTTTCAAATCCCCAATTCATGACGCCACCATGCGATCCTATCGTTTGAAGTGCCTGGACCTTGCAAAAATGGCCGTATCCGCTCCCCAATCCGCCAATCCCCCGCAATTTTTTACCACCACCATGACCGTATCCGATGAGGCGATGGCAAAAATCCAGCGCAACCTTGCCAAATTCCGTGCAGAGGTGCGAACCATCGTTTCCCGGGACAACCTTCCCCAAACTCGCGTTCTCCAGCTACAAGACGTCCTCCTTTCCCTCTCGGACGATCTGGGCACAACCTAGGCAACAAAATGACAACCCACTTCAAACTTTTTCTCTCACTAGCCGTAACCTTTTCCATTTTTGCATGCTCGCAAAAAAAAGAGGTCGCCGGAGGGTATATCGATGAAACCGAAACGGCTCTTTCGGGTCGCCTGATTGGCCCCCACGGTGAGCCCATCGCCTTCCAAAAAGTTACCGTATTCAAAGACTTCCGTTCCGGAATCGGAACCCTCTTTGATTCTGTGGGCATATCCACCACCACGGACAAAGATGGCCACTTCCAACTTGAAACCCTGAGCCCTGGCCAATGGTTCCTCAGTGCCATCACCGCAGATTCCCTGGGAATCATGCAACCAATCCAGCTAGATTTGCAGGATAACCGCCTTGACACCTTGTCGCCACTGGGGATCCTGGTCATCAAATCCATTCCGGGCAGCTTAAGCCAAAAGTTCTTCATCCCCCAGCTGGGACGAATTATCGACCTAGAAAATCTAGATTCTGTGTGTCTTCCGATTCCCGCAGGGTCCTATGAACTGTTCCCGATGGAAAACCAGACACCCATTATCGCAGACAGCCTACCCTCGATCACCGTACTTTCCGGGCAAATGGCCTCCATCCAGCTTGAAGCCCCTCCCATCCTATTATGGAGCGCCCTCGCCAATTGGACATTCCAGAATGCCTTGGCCCCTTGGTCGGACACAAGTGGCTTCAACCATGGCGCCAATGTTGAATTTGGAGCCCCCATCCGATCCGTGCAGGGAGAGCTGGTCCTCGATGGGCAATCGGGTTTGCGTATCGCATTGACATCCGCCCTTGCCCCCGTAGACTTTATGGTGCGTGGGTCCCTTCAATCCGCCGTTTCACCTGTGCCCGTTCAGAATTTGATCTGTTCCGAGAGCGCTCTGCCCGAGTCCGATTCCTGGTGCCTCCGCCTCCGTAATCAAGATTCCCTGGTTTTTTATTTCCGCGATGGACAAACCAGCGAGGATTCCCTCGTTGCCTTTTTGGAGCCAGAAGTCTTGCAAGAATTCCGCGCAGAGGTTTATCATGGCACAGCCCGCCTTTGGGTGGCAGGAATCCTTCTCACAAGCAAAAACACGCTGGCTATGGACTTCTCGGACCTTTCCGAAGATTTCACTTTCGGCTATAGGTCCGCGAGCCCTGCCTCGGATCGACTCTTTTCTGGGATTATCGATTATCTCAGTATCAACGGGATTACCCCACCGATTGAATCCAACAACTGATCCTATATTGTTAAATTGAATCCATGAATTTTTCGGTCTTTTGTTCGTTTGATGTGGATACGGCCAGTTTCCGCCAGATGCATGGACATTCCATGGGTCTTGCCAAACTCGGCCACCAGGTGCACCTTGTGGTTCATCCCTTCAAATACCACCCCGAACGATCCTCGGCGCATCGCCAAATTACAGATAAATTGAGTCACGATATAGAACGGGTGAAAATCTCTTTGGTTTACTCTTGGGTATTCCGCGCATCCCTGCCTTGGCTAGGCCTTTTCCCCTACCTGTTTTGCTCTCTGCCAAATATTCTTTGGAAGCTTCTGCGGTCTGATTTTGTGATCATTTACAAGCCACTTCCCCTTTCCACATTCTATGCATGGATCCTAAAACGCCTGCTCCGCAAAAAGGGACTGGTTCTCCTCCTGGATGATTGGGAAGGGGTCGGAGGTTTTGCAAACACCCGTAGCGCAAACAGCGTTATCAAAAAGACCTTGCTCACCTTCTGCGAAGAATACACCCCTGCCCTGGTGGACTCCATCCAGTCCACCTCCAAAGTGCTCCATGAGCGCATGCAGCTTTCCAAATATTCCCTAGGGAAATCCATTTATTTGTCACATGGATGCCAATCCTTGGTTCTGCCCGATTTTCCAGCCCATTCTCCAGCCATTCATGTGGTATACGCAGGGTCCTACAAAAGCAGCTACCTCGTTCAATTCCTGGCTTCCGTTGTTTTGGCGACCTGTTCGCGGACAACCAACATCCATTTCACCTTTATTGGAGCCGGCAAGCGCTTGGATTTATTCAAGGATCTCGTTTCTCAATTTGAACCCACGATCCAGTCCCATGTCCGCCTGACAGGGTATATCTCCGAGGAAGACAAGATCGCATGCCTTTCTCAGGCCCAGATCGCCTTACTGTATTTAAATGACCAGTATCCCGAGACCTTGATTGATCTTAGCCGATCGAGTACCAAACTATTTGAATACCTCTCCGCGGGCCGAGTGGTCATTGCTTCTGATTTTGGCGAACCCCGCCAAATCCTGGCCGAAGGCGAAACCGGGTACCTCTGCAATAATGACCCCATTCATTTCGCAGAAAAAATAATCGCGGTATCCTCAAGCCCCGAAAAAATGCAGGCTGTATCCCGCCAGGCAAAGCAGCTCTTTGAGACAAGCTTTACCTACCCTATTTTGATGGGTAAACTTATTCCTTTTCTACAACGGTAGCCTCTGAAGGTCAAAATGCAAATGATGTATATTTTGGCCTCAGCAAAATTTGGAGCTCCACATGAATCCCTTGATCCGCTTGGTCAGACAATACACTGAAAATGTTTCCTACACCGTTCGGTGGGGGATTGCCAGAGGGATGAAGCGAAAGGGTGGATTGCAATTCATTCCCCAGATCACCAAACTTCGGGCAGAAGAGATCCATTTAATGGGCCTCGACCTGACGGGGAAAACCGTTTACGACATTGGCGGATTCGAGGGCATATTCACCCTCCATTTTTCCCGGGCAACGGGAGCCAATGGCCATGTGGTCACCTTTGAGCCAAACCCAATCAACCAAAAGAAAATTGAAACCAACATTGCCTTGAATTCGATCACCAATACCCGCCTGATGAAGGTCGGCCTTGGCTCCAAACTCGAGACCTTGACCCTGGTGGTACCCGTGGGAGAACGCGAATCCGGGACTGTGAACAATAACGCCCAACAGCGCTACCTTGGGGACCCATCCCACCGCGAAGTCCAAGTTGTGGTCGATTCCCTGGATCACCTCATTGCGCAGGAATCCCTACCTGTCCCTGATTTCATGAAAATTGATATCGAAGGCTTTGAGAACGAAGCTCTAAAGGGAGCGAGCCAGCTCCTCTCCACCCGCAAGCCTGCGATGCATATTGAGATCCACACACACGTCTTTGACGCCATGACCGATAAGCGCAAATATTTGGATGAGCTTTTACAAATTCTTTTCGGACACGGTTACTCCATTACTTGTGTGGAAACAGGGGAACAAGTCACCGCATCCTCCACATCCCTGTTCGAAGAATCCCATTTCTACTGTGTTTGATGGGGCATCGTTATCGAGCCCTAATGGTTCTCCATGCGAACCATAGGCCTCCAATGAGCGCCATGATCAACACCATCAAGTAGGCTGGCCCCTGAGAGGCCAAACACTCCTCCGCCGAAATCCCAGTCAGGGTAAACAAAAACACCGTGGCCCATTCCCGCACTCCGATTCCAAATACAGAAATCGGAATCATGGTTAAAATGGTTATCGGCGGCAGAAACAGGAAAATCGGAAGTAAAGGCATCTCCACGCCGATGGACCGAAAAAACATCCAGGGCTGCAAGGTCACCAAGACCTGAATTACCAGGGAATCGATCCACCCCTTCTGTCCCAACCTCAAGAAGGCGCGAAACTCCAAAAATCGGTTAAACCGTGTCTTTTTTAAAAAGAGAAAGGACCAAGGCCCAAAAAAGAACACCAAGCCCACCGCAGTAAGCAATGAAGTCGCAATCATTCCGGTGTTCACCGAAGCGGGAAGCTTACTGGGCCAAAAAAACCAGGCAATCCAATAAAAGACAATCATAATCGCCATACCCATCACCCGACTCATAAAAACAGAGGACAAGGACCCGCCCATGTCTTTCATCGCCCTTCCGAGCCCCACGGATTTGACGGCGTCGCCCCCCATACCCGAAGGCAAAAGAATATTGAAGAAGTATCCCACAGAGGTGAAATACAAGAATTCCTTGAGCCGAGGAACCTCACCATTTACTTCTAGAGTCATGCGTTGCCAGCGCAGGGACTGCATAAACATTACCAGAAAGCTTACTAAAAGAGCCAGAAGAAACCAGGGAATGGACATCCCCCTGGTGCGCGAAAAAACCTCTCCCATGGGAAAGGACCGGAACAGCCACCAAATCAGAATCCCGGTAACCAGGATCTTTGCAAATAGAAGCAGGCGCTTCACGGATCCTGCTCAGAAAGGAGAGGAGCAAGGACTCTTTCCAAGGGCAGGGAACTCGCCTCCAGCACACACTTCAAGCGTTTGACCCCCGGGGAAATGTGCCTTGCAAAAGAGGGAATCCCCTTGTTGCGAGAAAGGTTGCAATAGGCCCCCAATGCCTGCATCAACCTTTGCAAGGACGCTTCCAAAAAGCGTTTCCAATGAATCTCCAAGTCTCCGACCAGCAGTGGATGATCCTGGCAGAACAACTCAAAAAGATGACGCACCTCAGGCACAGAAAGGTAAACATAGGGATCCCAAAGAAGACTTGCCAAGTCATAATAGAGGGAGCCATTACGTGCGCCCTGAAAATCAACAAATCCAATATGGCCTTCTATGGTCACCATTATATTTTGCGATTGAAAATCACGATGCATAAGGCCAAGCGGATGCCCAGCAACTTGACTTGCCAATTGGTCGAACAAGGGTTCAAGCGAGGCAGTCTGTAGCAAAGAATAACCCCGATGCCCCTGCAAAAAATGCTCGATGAAGTAATTGGTTTCCCAACGCAGTGCATGCACATCAAATACACGACTTCGAAGATCCGCGTTGCGATCGAAAGCCATCTGCGAAACGCTCTGCCAGCGCACAAGCTCGGTGACCACCTTGTGATAGATGGGAACTACCGAAGTCGCACTGGGGGGCAGCCCACTCGGATCCAATTCGTGGCAACAATCCCACAATTGGCGATTCCCCAGATCATCCATGAGAACTTGCCTGGCTGCATGATCAATGGCATGGATTTTGGGAGTGGGAAGACCCAGTCCGCCAAATAATTTGCAGTAATCCACGAAGCGGTCAAAGTCTGCATCCAAAGCGTGCGATTGCTGCAACACCCAGGAGATTCCCTTGACATGCAAACGATAATATTTGCGACCCGACCCCGCCTGACCCGCGAAAGAAACCGACATGCGAGCAGGAATTTCGACACCGTCGGAAAGAAAAGTCCGGACAGCCGGGGCCAGTTCGATTTCAATCAAAGCATCCATCGGAACCCTGCTCCCGCAACAATTCTTGACAATACTTCTCCGGCTTCTATTCTCGCGTTGGGCAATATGATGCAGTGGTCGAGCTTGGCTCCATCGCCAATCCAGGCACCTTCGCAAATTACCGTTCCTGCGCCGGTGGAAAAGTGCCCGGTGGAAATGTCGGGGGAAACCCAGCGGTCAACGCCAAGTTCAAGCAGGCGGGCCTCGCAGGCCCGATAGAGACCTTCAGGGGATCCCATGTCGATCCAGGTGGCCTGGCTTTGCTCCGTGTAGGCCAAGGGAAAGCGCCCGGCATGAGCCTCGCGGGCCCAAAAATCCACCACATTGAAATCCGAATCCAAAATGCGAGAGAGTGCACCCGGGCCATACCAGGAAACCCCGGAAAACGTTTGCTTGCGAACTGCGGAACCTATCGAGTATTTTCCATCCCGGCCACAAACCCGACCCCGGACATCAATTTGCAGATTATCCACATTGGGGAAATCGACACAGAGTAGCGCAAAAGGAGCTTCGGAAGCGCGAGCTGCCAAAACAAAGGCTGCCAAATCGAACCCATGAAAATTGTCGCCGTTTAAAACCAGAAGTTCGCCCTTCCATCCATCCTTCCAGACCCGGTGGAGTGGCCCTCCGGTACCTAAGATTTGCGGATGTTCCACATAAACTTTATCAACCCCAAAAGCTTCGGAGGCTTCCTGGATCTGGTCTGCCAAGTGATGCGCATTCACAAATAATTTTTCGACGGGCATTTTTTCCCGCAGCTTTTTACAAGACGCAACCTGATGTTCCAGGATGCTTTTGTCCACGATGGGAATCAAAGGCTTGGGGATGATATCGGTGTAGGGCCGTAGCCGGGTCCCCAAACCCGCAGCTAAAACCAGTACCGAAAGGGATTCGCTCATGATTCGATATGCTGGTTACGGTACCAACCATTCCCCAGAAGAATGTCGATTGGCAACTTGGTGAATTCGTACTCATATGGAGGCTGCTTCCACTGGAATTGGCCCGGATAACGGTGGAACAGGAATTTGAGGATCTGGATTGCCGATTCAAAGGGGAGAAAGGCCTCCCGGTCCAGGACATGGAACTGCGCCCCGCCACAAAACTGACCGGACCACTTATGGAAGGTTGGCTGGAACCAGTGCTCCCGAAAATAGACACCCGGCAGCGATAACCCGTTCAAATGGGCACAAAGCTCCTCGGCATCAATAAATGGAGCACCGAAGATTTCAAATGGCCGCGTAGTCCCACGACCTTCGGAAATGTTGGTGGCTTCAAAAAGACACATGCCCGGATACACAATTGCTGTGTCCAGTGTGGGCATATTGGGAGAAGGGATCACCCAGGGAAGCCCAGTCTGGTCAAACCACATGTTGGAGGCATAGCCCTCCATTTCGAGCACATGCAATTTGGATGCAGGAAAGCATTCGGCCTGGAACTGGCGCGCCAGCTGGCCAATGGTCTTACCGTGCCGAACCGGAATGCTATGGAGCCCGACAAAACTGGTATGATCGAGCTCCAGCGTGGGACCTTCGACCAAATGACATCCAATGGGATTGGGGCGGTCCACGACCACCACTTCGATGCCCGCTTTTTCACAGGCCTTCATGCACAGGTACAAAGTCCAAATGAAGGTGTAGTAGCGGGCTCCAACATCCTGCAAATCCACCAAAAGAACCTCGACGCCCTCAAGCATCTTTGCGGAGGGTTCGCGGTTTTCGCCGTAAAGACTGTAAACGGGAATGCCCAAAACCGGATCCGGGTAGCCCTCCCATTCGATCATGTTGTCCTGGGTATGTCCCTTGATTCCGTGCTGGGGACCAAAGAGGGCGACCAGGCGGTAAAGCGTTCCATCCAAAGCGGTTATCTTCTGCAGGGAATGCCTGAGATCGGCCCCGATGGAAGCAGGGTGCAAAACAGCGCCAAGGCGTTTTCCGCGCAGGGCGGTTGGCCAATGGCGTGAAAGGTTGTCGATTGCAAGTTTTATGGTCATGTTTTTTTTATCTTTTCGTGAAATTTAATTAACCACGGGTATATTTATGGCTTCTTTAAACAAAGTAATGCTGATTGGCAATCTCGGAAAGGATCCAGAAATCCGCACAACTCCTTCGGGAGTCAAAAAGGTCAGCTTCTCAATCGCCACAACTGAATCCTTCAAGGACAAGACCACCGGCGAAAAAAAGGACAAAACCGAGTGGCACAACATCGTTGGCTGGCGCATCACTGCCGACTTGATCGAACGTCTCGGAATCAAAAAGGGCACCTCCCTGTACATCGAAGGCAAGCTGACTTCCCGCTCCTGGGACGATCCAAGCGGCCAAAAAAAGTATATCACCGAAGTCGAAATGGACAATTTCCAGATTTTGACTCCACGTGGTCAAGGGGATCGTCCAAGCGGTGGCTACCAGCAGAATTCCAGCGCACCAAGCCAACAAAGTGCGCCAAGTTATGAATCCTCCGATTCCGCAGCGGGTGACGACCTTCCGTTCTAATTCAAACATTAACACAGGCAAGGGCTATATATGCAAAACCTCCCCGATCTCGCAGTTCTTTGGTCTCTTGGGCTGATTGCTGTGATCATTTCGGTGAACGCCAAGGGAACCGCCCGGATTTCCTTGTCGTGGTTTTTTACTGCCGCAGTAGTGACCCTTTGTATTTCCGCTTCCATCCTCAAGGTGTCGGCCCTCAAAAACCGCCTGCTCGATGGCGCCTCCGCCGAACCTCCCGCAGAGATGTCTGCGCCAGTCAATCCTGTCCCGGCCCAGCCCAGCAATACCAAGACCCAAACCCCCGGCCCTTCTTCGGCTTCGGTCAGTTCTACGGACCAAACCAAGGACTACTTGGAACAGGCATCCCGGATTGTGGGTACCGCCCTCGGGTGCGCGGGCGCCATCAACTCCTTTGACATTGATGCCCTGGCCAACATCGCGGATTCCCAATACGAGCGGGAACAATCACGCGCGCTCAGCCTGCGCAATCAAAGCTCAAGCATCAGCCGCCAGGTCAAATCCCTCCAAGTCCCCCAGAATCTTGCCTGGCTGCAGGCCGATCTGGACAAAGCCACGGAAAATTTACGCCTGGCCGGTTGGGCGGTACACGCCTATTTTGCGGCTGAAAATAATGACGATGAAAAAGCGATGCAGGATCAATTTACTCGATATTCACGTACGGCTCAAACCGATCTACGCTTGATTCAACAAGAACTTTTACGCCAACGATAAAACCGGAGAAATCATGTCCGAAATTCGCGACAACCTGAAATACACCACCGATCATGAATGGGCCCTCATCGAAGGCGGCATTGCCGTGATTGGAATTACCGACCACGCCCAATCCGAACTCGGGGACATCGTTTTTGTTGACCTTCCCAAGGTCGGCGACCAGGCCAAAGCCGGAGAAAGCATTGGCACCATTGAGGCGGTGAAGACCGTCGCTGAAATTTATTCTCCACTCACCGGTGAAATCGTCGAGGTTAACACAGCCCTTGCCGATTCCGCCTCCATCATGAACGCAGATGCCTACGGAAATGGCTGGATCGCAAAGATCCGCATTTCTAATCCGTCCGAACTCGAAACCCTTCTCGATGCCAAGAGCTACGCAGCTCACATCGGTTAACCCGTCCACAACCCCAATCAAAAGGTCAAATAGCCATGAGTCGTAATGTTGCCATAGTCGGAGCCACCGGAGCGGTGGGTCAGGAATTACTTTCCATTCTCGCGGAACGAAAGTTTCCCATGAAGAGCCTGAAACTATTGGCATCCAAACGGTCGGCTGGAAAATCCGTCCATTTCATGGGCAAGGATCTCGTGATTGAAGAGCTCACCCACGACTCCTTCCAGGGTGTGGATTTGGTGCTCTCTTCCGCAGGTGGTTCCATTTCCAAGGAATTCATGCCATCGGCCGTCAAAGCTGGTGCGGTGGTGGTTGACAACACCTCGTACTTCCGCATGGACCCTACCGTTCCCCTGGTGATCCCCGAGGTCAATCCTCAGGCCATCAAGGGCCACAAGGGAATCATTGCAAACCCCAATTGCTCCACCATCATCATGCTGGTGCCCCTGTATCCATTGCACAAGGCCATCGGCATCAAGCGCGTCCAGGCCTGCACCTACCAGGCCGCATCGGGTGCTGGCGCCCAGGCCATGGAAGAATTGCGCCTCGAATCCGTCGCAGTCGCCAATGGCGAATCCTTTGAGCGCACCGTCATCCCGTACCCCTACGCATTCAACCTCTTCCCGCACAACGCCCCCTACAACGACGGAAGCGAAGCCAAGGCCAAGCTCCACGCTCCCGTAGGTTACTGCGAAGAAGAGTGGAAAATGGTGGCCGAAACCGAAAAGATCCTCGCGGATTCCGTGATCAAAGTCAATGCCACCTGCGTCCGCGTTCCCGTTCTGCGGGCTCATTCCGAAGCGCTGAACATTGAATTCGCCCGCCCCACCACCACCGAAGAAATCTACGCCATCCTCTCCAAAGCAGCCGGCGTGCAAATCCTCGAAGAGCCTTCCAAAAATCGTTGGCCCATGCCAATCGATGCCAGCGGAAAGGATCCCGTACTCGTTGGACGCGTGCGCAAAGACTTGTCCCGCGAAAACACCTTCGACATGTGGGTGGTTGGCGACCAAATTCGTAAAGGCGCTGCCTTGAACGCCGTTCAAATCGCGGAAATCCTGTAGGCGATATGATCATAGCCCTGTTGCTTGGACTGCTTGCTTTGGCCTTTGTGGCTTACTTCCTCCACTTGTTCTTTCAGATCAACAAATCCGAAAGCAAGCTGGAAGCCGCGCTCGCCGATGTCGAAGCCAGTATGCTCCAGCAATATGGTCGCCCCAAAATAAGGCTTGAAGAACCGGAGGAGAGGCCTCGCAGGAAGCCTCCATCCAAATCCGAATCGGTGAATGAAAAGGCCTAGGGTTTCCCATTAACACCATGCCCTCCCCGACTCTCGACCTTGACCAACTGACCCGACCCAACTGGATCGAAATCAATCTGGACGGCCTGGTCAACAATATCAACGTATTCCGCGGTTGCATTCCACCCGCAACCAAAATACTATTCCCGGTCAAAGCGGATGCATACGGTCATGGTTCTTTGGCCTGTTCCTGGGCAGCGGTCCGCGCAGGGATTGATTGGCTGGGAGTCGCACACCTGTTTGAAGGAATTTTGCTCCGGCAATACGGCATTCCGGTTCCCATTCTGATTCTTGGAAGCATTACTCCCGACGATTTTCCTTTCGCGGTGGAGCATGCGCTGACCCCCAGCCTTTCCGATGCCGAAACGATCTTGGCTTTTGACGCCTGGTTGCTTCAACGTGGCCTCACCCATAATGCCCACCTCAAGGTGGACACCGGGATGCACCGTTTTGGCATACAAAGTTCCGATCACGCCACCATAGATGCCTTGCTGCAGCTCAAAGGGCTTCGTTTTGAAGGCCTATTTTCCCATTTGGCCACCGCAGATGTTCCCGGTCATTCCATGACTTCCGTGCAGATTTCCCGCTTCCGCGAATTGGTGGAGCACCTGGAAAAAAAGAATTTGCGCCCTCCCATTTGCCACCTCGCCAATTCCGCCGGGGCACTCAACAACCCCGAAATCACCTTTGACATGGTGCGGCCCGGAATCGCGCTCTACGGGTACAATCCCATGGGAACCATTCCCGGCGATTGGATGCTCACCCCGGTCATGCGCATGATGGCCACCATCCGCCAAATCCGCGAAGTCCCCACCGGCGAATCCATTTCGTATGGGCAACTCTGGACGGCCACGCGCCCCACCCGCGTCGCCACCGTTGCGATTGGTTACGGTGACGGTTACATGCGCGGAGAGGTAAACCAAGGCTGGATGTTCGTACATGGCAAGCCCTGTCCCATCTTGGGGCGAGTTTGCATGGACGCCACCATGATCGACATCTCTGAAATTCCGGATGCGGCCATCGGTGACCCGGTTGCCGCCATTCATGGCGAACTCGATTCCCGCATTTCTTTGGAATCCATCGCAGACCGCTGCCACACCATCAGCTACGAAATCGCCACCCGCGTCGCTCGCAGGCTCTACCGCAAATACCACTGGCAAGGTCGCCTGCTTCGTTGGGACGAGCTCCGCAAAGAACTGGAAATCCCTGCCGAAACATCCTCGAAAGAATCAAGAGCAACATGAAGTTTTTGCACACAACATTTGCCACCTGGTTTGGGCTGGGACTTTCGCCCGTAGCCCCTGGCACCATGGGTTCCATCGGCACCCTGCCCTTCTTGGCTCTCGTCCTCTATCTATTCCCCCAGTTCCCCGTGTGGGCCCTTGCCGGAGTGCAGATCAACGCATTCCTTCCCCTTTCAATCCTGATATTCTTTGTTGCCATTCCCTCGGTAAATTGGATTATCCGCTATAAGAAGATCAAGGACCCTCAGCTGGTCGTGATCGACGAGGTTGCCGGACAGACCTTGGCTTTTGCCTTTGTCGCTCCCGAACTTTTGCGCCAGCACTGGTGGCTTGGCCTCCTTGGCCTGGTCGCCTTTCGGATATTTGACATCACCAAACCTTTGGGAATCCATAAATTGGAATCCTTGCCTGGGGCTTGGGGCGTAATGGCTGACGATATGCTCGGTGGCTTGTACGCCGGTGGCGTGTTGTGCGTAATCGCACATCTCCTCGTCATTCCCGCGTAGGCGGGAATCTAGCGCAATTGTTCCTAGACCGTCGTCAGCACTTCGTTTGCGAGGGTGACGGCTGTGTACATCTGTGCAAGCCTACGGAAACGTAGGTCCTCTCTTCGTCATTCACGCCCGCTGGGGGCCTCATTTCAAAACAAAGCCAGCAATTGGGCAGTTACGGAAGTACTCCGTCAATTCTGGAGGCACCGAGCAGAAAAACCGGTAATTTTGTCGTAGTCGACAGCAAGAAAATACGCATAGCTGGCGTACAAGGTGCGAGCGTTCGCCTGCGATTCATTGGTTTCCGTGGCGGACCAAAAGAAGGTGTATTTGTCCGAGCTTCCGCCACGAAGTCCCGCCGGAAGCGCAGAGAAGCCAAAAACATCAGTTCCTTTCCCATTATTGTTCCAACCCGAAACTGCCTTGAGCTTTGCGCCCGCAAAATTTGCGCCACCGACAACCTCAGTCAATGCATCCCATTCCTTGCTGGTAGGCAAATGCCACCCAGTTGGGCAAGCCTGCTTGGCGGTTTCCCAATCATACAATCGCCCAAATTTGCTGCAATTGTTGGCATTATCATCGTAGCACGACGAATTGCCAGTCTTGTAGTTCAGGTTTTGGGCCATCCACACCTGGCTACCTATTTTGGTGACACGGTACTTTTGGCCATCGCGGGGGTCAGTAAACATGTCCTTGGAGCGCTGCTCCAGCGTCACCGTTGCCTGCGTCTTTTTACCCTCGGTCAGCTGCACCTTGACCTCGGTACGTGGGTAGCCATCAGCTTCGACTTCGATGGTTTGTGCGCAAGTGGAGGCCTTGCCCACATAAGGGGTCTCACCAACTTGGTTGCCATCCACGAATACCCGGGCGGCCAGGTCGTCGCCGGTCTTGGCGTCGGTCGCCTGCAGACTAAGGCCCGCCTCACGGGCCACCAGGGCCTCGGACACCTGGCGCGATTGGCCCCGGGCCAAATTTACCGTCACCGTTTTACGGCGCATGCAGTCGCTACCCAAGACTAGCTCGTAAATGCCAGGGGAGAGTTCCAGGTGCAAGGGGCTTGCGCCCTGGTCCTTGCCGTTTACCTGCACGGGCTGGCCCGTTGGCGAGGTGGATATGTCGAGGGTGCCCCAGCCGGGGGTGAGTTTTACGGCGACCTTGGGCATGCCACTGCGCACCGTTATGGAAAGCGTGGTGTCGAGGTAGCGCTCTAGGCCGAACTGGATGCT
>CAIRAY010000148.1 GCA_903876665.1 uncultured Fibrobacterota bacterium
GCCAATTTCCACACAGTGGATATGTGCCTGTAACCGCTGAAGCGGAACAGGCATATCAAGTCGAGTACTATCCACTGTGTGGAGTGCCGGGGATGACATAGAAAGGCCTTTTGCCAATTGTTTTGGACAGTAGTGAAAGAGTATATATCCCAACATCCAGCTCAAGGGGTGAGCAGAATGGCAAATTTGGTGCGGAAATAGGGGAATGTGTTTTTTGCATACGTTCAGAGTCGCCGGGAGTGGCGCGTTCGTGTTCCCCACCCACCCTTTTCTAGCTTTGCGCCATGCAAGCAAACACCCCGCGCAAGCCCGAACTCCTCGCTCCTGTTTCCACCTTTGAAACCTGCCTTGCGGCGGTGCACAACGGGGCGGATGCCATCTATGTGGGTGTGCCCCATTGGAATGCCCGGGGACGCACTCCGGACCTGAGCCTCGAGGAGCTGGCGCGCATGGTGGCTTTTTGTCGCCTGCGGGGCGTGCGGGTTTTCTTGGCCATGAATGTACTGGTTTTTGAATCCGAACTGCGGGATCTTTCTGCATTTTTGGTGGACCTCTTGCGCCTGGAACCCGACGCCTTTATTGTGCAGGACATTGGGCTTCTGCGCCTGTTGCGCCAGCTCTCACCTACGCAGGAGCTGCATGCCTCCACCCAGATGACCCTCGCCTCTGCGGAAGCGGTCGCTTGTGTGCAATCCTTGGGCCTTGCCCGCGTGGTACTTGCACGGGAGCTATCCCTCACCGAAATCCAGGCCTTGCGTGCCAAGACCACCACGGAACTCGAAGTATTTGTGCATGGTGCACTTTGTGTGTCCTATTCGGGCCAGTGCCTCACCTCCGAAAGTTTTGGCGGGCGCTCCGCCAACCGGGGCCAATGCGCACAAAGTTGCCGTTTGCCTTATACCCTGCTGGTGGATGGCAAGGTCAAGTCCCAGGCCGGTCGTGACTATTTATTCTCCCCCCAGGATCTCTGCGCCCTGGAGCTGGTCAGCGATCTGAGCCAGGCCGGAGTGGATTCCCTGAAGATTGAAGGCCGCCTCAAGTCACCTGAATATGTGGCTGCGGTAACCGCGGCCTATCGCACCGCCCTCGACACGGGGCATTGGGAAGACCGCCAGCTCGACACCCTGGAATCCCTGTTTTCGCGCGGGCTTTTTACGGGGTGGCTGCGTGGCACGGACCACCAGAAATTGGTTAATGGGTTCTACTCCAGCCATCAGGGCGTCCCCCTCGGTCAAGTCCTTTCGGTGGATTCAAACGGCGTGCGCATCCGCCTGGCCGAGCGCGCTCCGCGTCCCGAGGCCGGTGACGGCGTAGTTTTTACCCACCCGTCCAGCAAGGGCGAAGTGGGCGGGCGTTTGTATGGAGTGCGCGACACAGGTGCAGGAATATTGCGCTTGGAATTTTCTCACGAACTTTCCTTACGGGTAGTGGCACCTGGCTGGGAAACTTGGCGTAACGATGCTCCCGCACTGGAATCCCTTGTGCGCCAAAGCTTCACGGACCGCGACCGTCAGCGTCGGGTTCCCGTACAGATGGTCGTGACGGGAAAAATCGGGGGCGTTTTGAGCCTCACCCTGGAAGACCCGGAAGGCCGTCGGGCCGTGGTGCAGGCCGAGGTTCCCTTGGAGCCCGCTAAAACCCTGGTCTCCGACCCCTTTGCCTGGGTGCACGATGAATTGGATTCTTTGTCCAGCACTGCATACAAACTCGCAAATCTGGGAATACAGATCGATGCGAACGCCTATGTGCCTCGCAAACAAATGCGCGAACTGCGCCAACGCGCCACCCTGGCCCTCGATGCCTTGCGCTTAAAAGTGGCAACCCCGGCTGTGATCCTGGAACCCGCGCAAGTGGTTTTTCCTACGCGCAATGCTTTGCAAGGAAAAGCCGAGGCCAAGCTCAATCTGCTGGTGCGCAAGGAAACTCAGCTCGATGAATTACAGCCCGGCCTTGCCATCGATACCGTGTTTCTAGATTTTGACTATGGCCGTCGGCACGAAAAAGCGCTGGCCCGCATCCGCGAACTGGGGTACCACGCTGGAATTGCGACACTCCGAATCCACAAGACTATGGAGAATCGCTATCTGGAATCCTTAGTGGCCCAAAACCCCGACCGAATTCTGGTGCGAAGTCTAGGGGCTCTGGGGTGGCTACGAGAATATTATTTGGCCCGTGGCGAGGCCAATTTGGCTTCCTGCTTGGTGGGTGACCATAGCTTGAACCTGTGCAATTCCCTTGCGGCAGAATGGTTTTCGGCCCAAGGCCTGGGCACCTTGCACCCTTCTTGGGACTTAAACCGACAGCAGTTGTTGGATTTGCTGGGCAATTATGGAGGCGCATCTTTTGAGGTGGGATTGCATCTGTACATTCCAACCTACCACATGGAGCATTGTGTTTATGCGGCCTTTTTGTCCGGGGCCGCGCGCTACCCTGAATGCAAAGTTCCGTGCATGGTCCATCAGGTTGAAGTGGAAGACCATCGGGGTGAACGTCATTATTTGCATTCTGACGCAGAATGTCGCAATACCTTGTACTTGGGAAAGCCACAATCCATGGTCAAGCTAGTGCCCGAATTCATGGGACTCGGAGTATCCAGATTTCGCATGGAAGTCCTGCAGGAATCGGCCACAATGGTCGCCAACAAGGCCAAAACCTACAGCGACCTTTTGCGCGGACGCCTCACTCCGGACCGGGTCTTCCGCGAGCTCGGAGTTCAGGAAAAATACGGCATCACCGAAGGGCAGCTCTTCAACGCGACCCGTTGGGTGGACCGCAAAAAACCTGGCTGACCGTTACCCACATCGACAGAGCTGACCCCTACCGGGAGCGTCCCAGCAGGTCGAAAAAGTATTCCGAGCCATGCAAAAGGGGTGAGGTGCCCGTATTCCCCAGCCCTACGGGGCCAACGGACGAAGAGGATGTGGAGGTGCTGGAGGAACTCGAAGAGCCTTGCGTTGCTATGCGCTTTTGATACTGGCTGGCGTAGAGTGACTGCGGACTCAAAGTGGTCCCCAGACCGATTCCCTCGATGCTGTCTAGAGGCGCTGTTTTAGTGAGGAGGTCGCCGGTAGCCGCGTTGTTCACGGTGGTGCGAGTACCCTGGGTTCCAATCACATAGCCATAACGGGCCTGCTGAGAGATGATCAGGTAGTTCTTGCTTTCGACGCCTGTGCCCAGTCCTTTGGTGTTCCAGTAAGTGCTATGCGCCGCAGTCAGGTTATGCATGGGATCTGAGCCATAGGGACGATAGGCCCCCTGGAAGTTGCTGTTTTCGGAGATGCAGTTGTCGAACAGGTTGCTGTGGCTAAAGTGCATGTGATGGTCGCTGCCCTTTCCTGAAGTGATCATGGAGCCAGTAAATCCCGTTTGAAGTCCACCGTCTTTGTCGTACGCTCTTAAAAAGACATTGCCTGAGGCGAGCATGTGAGATAAGACAAAGCCATGCCGACCAAAACTTGCTTTGGAATCTTTGATCAAGTTCTCATTGGCCGAAATCCGATACATGTAGCCATTGCCACCTCCGCCACCATATTGCCCGTGACTCATGTGGCAGGAATCGATGGTCACGCCCCGGCTCTGGTTGACCAAGATTCCATTGGAGAGCATGTGGGCGGTGCTAGTGTTTCCAGTGGGTTGATAGCTTTCCACTTTGCGGATCCAGCTGTTGCGGACCCCGTAAAAATTGATCACGTAGGAAGAGTGCGCGTCATAGCCGGCAGTGCCTGCAATCCCATAATCATCTTCCCCCCAGCCCGTGGTGGCATTGATCTGGGCATTGCCAATGGCCAGATTTTCGATCCCCACCTCCGAGAGCATTTTGGGTGCCAAATGAACCATGGCCGTGTCGCGCGCAAAGAGCGCATAGCGTATTGGCACATCGATGGTGAGGGTTTTGGTGCTGGCATCGATCGCCGTGATCTGGCGACAATAGATAAATCCTGTCAATTGATTGAAGGTCGTGGCCCAGCCCGGTTCATTGTGTTCATCTACCCAGGCTTTGGTGATGCGGTTGCGCACCAGCACCCAGTCCCCGACCTTGAATAGACTCGTGCTAGCCACCGGAATTACCTTGGTGGGTTTTGAAAGGTCCTGGGAAATGGAGGTGCGCGCGGTGGCCGCTGGAATGGTTGTCCACGAAGAGCCACCAGCACTGGTCTTGATGATGGACTTGGAATTCATGGCGGTGGTGGTGTTTAAAAGGAACGTTTTAGCCGGTCCATCTCCGCGCAAGACCACATTCGAATACTTGATGGTGAGGGCCTGCGTAGCGCTGTTGGCGTTGAGCCGGTAAGTCCCTTTGGGCAAATAGACCACGCCCCCGCCCACCTTGCCCACGCTGTCCAAAGCGGCTTGGATCGCCAGGGTCGCATCAACCTTTCCGCTGGAATCCGCACGGAACGGTGCCTGGGTGACATTGAAAATACGCACGCTCACCGTGGGCAGGACCGCTTCCCCCATGTGGTAGCCCGCATAGGAGTAATCCTGCAGAAAGGCGTCGCTATAGAATTGTTTGCTGGTGGGAGCTTGCCAAGTTGTGGGGTACAAGGCGCTCGTCCAGGCCAAACCCATTGCAGGAATCCCTAGCAAAAACGGAACCACGATTTTTAAGCGCATTTAAACTCCTTCGATATGGTTCCTTAAAATATCTATTGATTATTCCCTCTGAATACTGTTTTTCAAGTAATTGATGACTCAAGGATCACCAAAACAAAAAGACCCGCCTTGCGGGCAGGTCCTTGCTTGAAGCTGAATTTCGCCTAGCCTTTGTGTTCACCGTGGTCATGACCACCGCAGCACTCGTGCTCTTGGCCATGCTTGGTGCCACCGCAGCAACCGGATTTTTCTTCGCCGTCTTCGCTTCCGCCACAGCAACCCTCTCCGTCACCGCCACCGCAGCAGCCCTCTTCATCGGACTCATCGTGGCAACCGCAGCCACCGCCACCACCGCAGCAGCCACCGCGGGAAAGGCCTTCTTCCAGCTCGTCGGCAGTCGCTTCGCGCACGGTAGCGACTTCAATCTCGAAGTTTAAATTCTTGTCGGCGAGCTCATGGTTGCCATCCACCACGGCCACGGTGTCGCGCACTTCGCTGATCGTCACCATCATGCGGCCATTGGGGCCATTGGCCACAAAAGTCATTCCGGGTTCCACCGTGTCCACGCCCTGGAAAACATTCAGCGGGATTTCCTGCACGAGCTCGGGACGGCGGGTTCCGTAGCCCTCTTCTGGGGATACCGTGACCGAAAACTTATCGCCCAGACCCTTTCCGATCATCGCCTTTTCGAGGCCTGGAACGATCATTCCCTTGCCCTGGATGTAGTCGAGGGGAGCTCGGCCTGCAGAGGAGTCGATCACCTCGCCAGCATCGTTTTTCAAGGTGTAATGGATGCTGACGACATGGTTGTTCTGAATTTTCATGGGATTCTCCGTATTTTTTCTCAAAAATAGAAATATCAGCGACCAATGGATTCCCGCTCATCCAGAGACACAGGGCAAAAAACGGGGCAAACCCATTAATATTTGTCCGCGCAAAAACAAAATTTTAGTTCCCATGGTCGTGGAGTCAATTGATTTTCATCCTCGCGCAGGTGACAAAAGCATTGAAAACCCGTGCAATTGAAAGAATTTCATTTTAATGCGTAAGCCCTGGGGGAAAGGGGACAAATGGCGTGATTAGAGGGGTGAAATTGCTAGGTTTGGGGCCATGACCCAAACCAAAGAAAAAACTGAGCTCGATCGAATCATGCTGGAATTCGAGGTCTCCAATCACCATCTCGTTGAGGCTTTTGCAGGCCTGGGCAAGCAGATTTCGCATAAAAACATCCAAAAGGCCCGCACAGCAAGCCGACCCATCTCCAGAAAACTGCAGCTGCAAGTGGTGGATGCCTTGAACGCCCTGGAACTTTCCGCCAAACCCTGGCGCCGCGAGGATCTGTTCCCCCGCGGAGATGATTCTTTGCCCGTTCCTTAAATTCATGCCGAACCTGGAATTACAGCGTGGCGAGCGCATGGTTGCCATTCTTATGCACCTTCTCTCCCGGCCTAGCCGCCAAGTGAGCATCTCCACGATTTTGGAAGAGCTTGAAATCGATGAGGTGGAGCGTCGTAGCGTGCAACGGGATCTGCTGGCCCTTTCTGAAATCCCAGGTAGTCTTGTGCAAAAGATTGGATCGGGTACACGCATCACCTGGGGAGTAGAAGTCAAAACCATCAAGGGACTGATTCTGCCTGGGGTCGAACATGCCATGCTCAGTCTTTTATTTTTGAAGCGGATCGCAGGGATCTACCCGGACATGGCCGAAGGCGTCCACGAACTGGTGGACCGCTTTTATGAACAAATGCCCTCTGCCGAGCGACGCACCTTGTCCAATTGGAGTACTGAACTTCAAAACAAGATCCTTTTTATGGGAGATCCCATGGAAGGACAAAAAGCCGGGTCTTCGCATTTGTCTGTTTTTTTAAGAGCCATCAAGGACCGTCGCAAAGTCGAGGTTCTTTATCAAGGAAACACCGACGAGCAGCCCAAAACCAATATCCGAGTGCCCGTCCTGGTGGTTCTGCACAAAGGCGAAATCTATGTGGGCTGCTTCTCCCAGTCCAACTCCGAAATTGACTACTACCTGAAGCTGCGACGGGTACGTAAAGTCAAGGTTTTGGGAGAGCACTACAAGGAAGACCCTGCGCGCTTCAAGGGTTTCGTCGACCGTATCGAAAAGTGCGGAGGAATGCTCGGTGAAAACCACCCCAAGGCCCAGCGAATCAAGCTCCGCTTTCCCTCTTACATAGAAAACATTCTTAAGGAATCACCTTACCATTCCAGCGCAAAAAACCGGATTGAAAAAGACGGTTCCATCTTACTCACCCTTGACGTGGAAGTGAACCGCAGCCTCTTGCAATGGGTATTGGGCTGGGCGGATCGCGTAGAAGTGCTCGCACCAAAGGAGCTCCGGAGTCAACTATGTGAGGCCGGAAAAGAATTGGTGGCGCTGTACTCGAGGTAAAACGGGGTAAGGACTGCCTAGCGTTGGGACCAGGCGTTACCGTGCAATATCAGGGGCTACCACTATTTAGATGAGTAAGCCCTGGTAGTTTTATCACAACGACTCCCCGAAGCGCCGAATATACCTCCACAAACTCAAAATCAAACCTACCAGGAATCAGGTATTTGCAATCTCCCCTGCTTAATGCAAACAGTTGTTTGCGCCCCTTTCTAGCAAAGAACTTAGTTTATCTTGTATGTCAAAAATCGACAGTCCATCCAAGCAGCCCCTTCGCGAAGCCCTTGCTGTCGCCATGATTGGCCGACGGACAGAGCTTGGCATTCGACAGGATGAACTGGCTGCCCGGGCAGGACTGACACGCCAATATATTTCTATGGTGGAGCGACAGGAACGAATTCCCTGCCTGGATACCCTATTGAAAATTTGCGAAGGACTTCAGCTCAATGCCGTTGATTTTATGATCAAGTTCATGACAATTCTTGATGTATACCGAGAAATCAGACCAGTCCGGTATACAACACCCGAAAGCAAATTCCTTAAGGTCGCGGACCAAAGTAATATTAAACGATCGTTGCGAACCTAGATATCAACAAGTCGGAATGATGCCCGTACGGAATGACAATCCATACACACTTTGCATGTCGCAATACCAGTGACGATGTTAGTAATAATCCGGACGCCAATTACTTGTGGTGCTTGTGGTGCAAGCCTTTTTCGTCGATGTTGCGCACGGCGTCCATGATGAGCGCGGTGGTGGACGATTTGGGGAGATTCGCTTTTTCGGGTAATTGACTATCATCCACCCGGAAAAAGACTTCGTCTCCCCAGCTCAGGATAGTTTCGAAGGCATCGGCACCGCTCAGTTTGCCTAGCTGGGCGCAAAATAATGTGCCTTCTTTGAATGCCAGGTAGCCACCCTCGTTGTCATTATTGACAAATACTGTCGCAGTAGTGCGACTCTTTTCGAAAGACTGCGCCAGATCAATCAGCGAAAGAATGTTACCATGTCCCATCAGATTGGTACGTAAAATTGCGGAGTAGGCTTTGTTTTTATTGCGCAAGCGATCGCCCATGATCTTGTAGAGCAGAATCAGAATTCCGGGATTATCGGAGACGAACTTGATGAAGTCCGCCTTGGACATGTGCAAAACCGTGCATTCTTCCAGGGCGATGATGGTATTGCTGATGGGCTCATCGCTGATGAGACTCATTTCGCCAAAACAGGAACCTTTTTCCAGGACAGCCACTTCCGAGTACTGGCCTTTGTAGACCTCGCCACAAACTTGAGCGCGCCCGGACTGCAAAACATAGAAGTACGCTCCCTGGGAATTGTGCTCCAGGATGACGGCTCCGTTGTCGTATTCCTTGATATGCGACTTGAGGATAAAGTAGTCAGCGGCTTCGCGCGGAATCTGGGAAAGAAATGGCTTTTCCTTTTCGTAAGGAGCCTTGATCCAGTTTCCAAGATTTTTTTCCACAGCCATTGTTGCATAAAATGTATAAAAACCCGTACCATTTCGGGATGGATTACGTCTAACCATCATGCGACATCCCATTTCATTTTTATTCCCCGTGGCCTTCCTCCTTTTTTGCACCGGTTGTGGGCTGGGGGGAGAACCCCCGCGCGAGCGGTTGTCCGTAGAATTCCTTCATGTGGGCCAAGGCAATGCCTGCCTACTGCGCCATGGATCACACGCCATGTTGTTGGATGCAGGACCCGATTCCATGGGCATTGCAGATACCCTGCGCAGGCGCGGGGTGGATTCCCTGGAATGGGTTCTGGTTTCACACGGACATCGCGACCATTGTGGCGGACTCTTCGAATTAATCGGAAAGATTGGCATCGGAAAAATCTGGGTGGGTCCCGATACAAATGAGCAGTGGGCGCTGGACTCCGTATACAGGGCTGCGCGGGCAAAAGGGGTTTTGATGGACTCCCTCTTTCGGGGCGATTCGCTTCCAGGACTAGAGCCCTGGACCTCACGGGTACTCTGGCCCAAACCAGGGGCACGGGTTGCGGACAATGGCGCAAGCCTCGTGACCCAAATTGGAGACAATTCGGCAAATTTCCTTTACGTGGGAGATCTGGGACAGGAACAGGAAACGGCGCTTATGCTTTTAGAGCCTAGCCTGCACACCAATATCCTGCAAGTGGGTCACCATGGGTCCGCGACCTCTTCGGGACTTCCATTCATTGGGCAGCTCTCTCCGGAATACGCAGTAATTTGCGTGGGAGAAAACCCTTGGGGACACCCTCGCGCAGAAACTCTGGCCCGGCTGTCCCTGATAATCCGGGACTCTTCGAAAATTCTGCGCACCGACCGCCAAGGAAGCATTCGCTTCACGTTCTCAAGTGGCTTTGGCTTCTGGCCCGATTGATTTGAACGCGAGCCACAGGAAGGGCAGGGCAAGCAAGGGAAGCGTGGCCGAAAGGGCTAGCGTAGCACGCAATCCGAAAGGCTCCACCAAAAGTCCCATCAGGGCGGATGCGCCTCCCATTCCCGCGTAGGTACACATCATGAGCATCGCCTGGATACGGGGAAACAGACTCGGCTTCGTGTATTTACGCACAAACTGTATTTGCACAATTTCGCCCAACACCCACACCAGAACATGCATCCATTGGATCAACAGAAACCACTGAGGTGTGGAATCCGGGCTTGCCATAAGAAGCAGACGCAACGACGCTGCCACCGGAACTGCCAGGTAGAGAAGGGCTGGACGCCCAATCCGATCCACAATCCTTCCCGTCAGGGAAAGGGATAGAATCGCGATCAAGCCACACTCGGCCATGGTCCAAGAAATCAAGCTCGGAGTGGCTCCCATCTCCCGCATCCGCAGGGGTAAAAACACCCACACCCCCGCGTTCCAAGTAGACAGCAAAAGGCTTCCCAATAAGAAATACCGCGTCTTGCGGTCGCTAAAAAGGGTTTTCCAGCCTTCATCCGGAGCGTGCACCATGGGGATTTGGATGTGCCACAAAAAAGGCAGGGCGGCGAGGACGCAAGCAACACCAACGATCCAGACCGCAATGCCGGGGTTCGAAATCTGGACCAGATAACCCGCAAAACCCGCAACTAAAAAGCCCGCCGACCCGACCCGCCGGTAACGACCATAGTCCAAGCCCGCCCGTGGGCCCAACAAATGGAGGACGCCAACGGGAACCAAAGTGAGGAACCCGACCTTCAGAAACTGGGAAACCCCGAACAGCAAGGTTTGCGCCCCGATCCCGTTGAAGCACAGCATGAGCGGAGTCACAACCCCTGTAGCCACAAAACAAATCGCAATGATGCGGGCAGGGGCCTTTCGGCTTCCGATCCAGCCAAAAAACAGGGGCCCCAAAATGGCAGCAACCATGGCCACGCCATTCAAAATCCCGATGGAGCTATCGGAATACCCCAAAGAGGACCAAAACAGCGGAAAAATATTCATCACGCTGAGAGCCATCATTTGGAAGAACGACGATAATTGGAAGAGGATCACCGGCCAATAATAACAAAGGCCCGCGAACCGACTGCAGGAGATTCACCGGGACCTACTCAATTTGCTATCTTGCCAAACAAGTATGACTGTATTCCGCGTAGTTCTGGGGTTTGGATTGCTTGGCCTGCTTTGGGCCGGGGAGCCTGTTGGACGTAACGAAGTCTTCGATGATTTCCTCGTCGAATTCATGGAAAACCCTGATTTCCAAAAAAGCCGGGTGCAATTCCCACTGCTTTCGCTCACGGTGCAAATGGAATCCGAGCGGACCGACAGCTCCAAAATCGACAAAGGCCAGTGGAAATACAACGACTTCAAAGCCTTGCGGTCCGGGACTCAGGTGCGACAGTTCGACAGTTTTGAGCGCAAACTTCGTAATACCGATGAACGCGTCATTTCGCTCCTAGGCAACGACAATGGGGTCATGTTTTCCTATTTCTTCCGTCGCATCGATGGGCGCTGGCTCTTGGTTCAAGTTCTGGACGAATCCTCCTGATGCCTCGGATTGTCTTATATTTCCCTTATGAACAGAGTACTTGACCGAATTCTGATCGCCATCGGGGCCTTTGTGCGGACCAAGGTGACGATCACCACGGATTTTTTCGTGTTCCTGGTCACTTTGCTGCGCAACAGCGGCAGCTCTTTTTCTCTCTACCATTTGACCGTTGAGCAATGCATGGTGGTCGGGGTCACCTCCATTCCGCTCATCATTACCACTTCGATTTTTACCGGCGCCGTGACCGCTTGGCAGATGGCCTACCAGTTTGCTGACATGATTCCTCTGACCTTCGTGGGCATGGCCGTGGGCAAATCGGTGATGCTCGAACTTGGGCCATTGCTTACTGCGATGGTGATGTCCGGGCGCATTGGAGCTTCCATGTGTTCCGAACTGGGTACCATGGCCGTGACCGAACAGATTGATGCCATGCGCATTCTGGGACTTAATCCTTTCCGGTTCCTTTTGGCTCCGCGCCTAGTGGCCACCGTGATCATGATGCCCGTTTTGACAATCATTTCCATGACCGTTGCCATCCTCGGTGGATTTGCCGTGTCGCACTTCGGGAAGGACGTTACCTGGCAGGTGTATTTTTTCGGCGTGCGCATGTTCTATAGCGACTGGGATCTGATGATGGGACTTTTCAAGTCCGCCACCTTCGGCTTTTTGATCGCAAGCTTCGCTTGTTTCTTCGGATACACAACCACCAGCGGTGCCGAGGGCGTGGGACGCAGCACCAAAGCCACCGTGGTCGCCTCCATGACCTCGCTCCTGATTTCCGGATTCCTGATCTCCAAATTCTTATTGCTGTGAGGGGAAAAGTGTAAAGTATTTCCCTCGACTCTCCGCTTTACACTCTCCACCCTGCACTTGTATTCCCCTTCCCCCGATTCCCATCTCCCGTTGGTCCCGAGAATGACGCCTGCAACTCCCCCCGAACTTTCCACTTAATAGTGACCGTTCCGCCCAGGCGGAATACGGGAACTTATACACCCCTGTGTATTCCACTAGCCAAGCTCTCCTGCGACCCGCGCCTTTCACTTTCCACTTGTATCCCCTTCCCCCAGATTCCCGCCTCCCGTTGGTCCCGAGAATGACGCCAGCAACTCCCCCCTTCTTTCTACATTTGCCCCTATGCGTGGTGCAGCCCTTATTATTGCCGTGTCAATCCTCATCTCCCGGATCCTGGGTGTGGTGCGGGAAATGCTCTTGGCA
>CAIRAY010000149.1 GCA_903876665.1 uncultured Fibrobacterota bacterium
CAGTTACGGTTACTGGCAGCTATGCAAAGCTTGGCCACTTTTGGCTTCGCCAATTTCCACACAGTGGATATGTGCCGGTAATCGCCGAGGCGAAACCGGCATATCATCCACACAGTGGATATGTGCCTGGAACCGCTGAAGCGGAACAGGCATATCAAGTCGAGCGCGATCCACTGTGTGGAGCATCACCGAACTGCTCTAAGAAAATTGTTCGCAAATATCACCGGTGATGCCCGTTCCGGGCATGACCAGACTGCTGGAATGACCAGACTGCTGGAATGACCAGACTGCTGGAATGACCGGACTGCTGGAATGACCGGACTGCTGGAATGACCAGGCTGCTGGCGTGACAAGACTGCTGGCGTGACAAGAATTTCGGCATCACAGGCGCGTGCCAAAAAAAATTCTAGGGAGTGGTTCATTCCTCGGTGGCGTGGCCGGCTTGGGGTTCCTTGGGGCACAAGTATTCCAGCAGGAAGGGCATGACCAGGAACATGATGGAGATTCCGGCGCCATAACCTAAAATGGCCAGTAGCCCAATGGTTTTAAGGCCGGCATGGCTTACAAAGCAGAGGGCGAGGAATCCAAAAGCGTTGGTCAGCGTTCCGGCAAGAACCGAGGAGCCAGCCGTGTGGTAAATCTCGGAAAGCTTTCCGGCGCCCACTTCCATGCGGCGATGGTACAGATGGATCGTGGCGTCGACGGTGTTGGAGAGCAAGGCGGGAATCACCACGATATTGAACATGCCAAGCCGCCAGCCCAGGATGCCCATGATAAAATAGGTCCATAAAGAAATGAGCCCAATGTAGCCCATATTGACGATAAGTCCTCTCCATGAACGGGTGTCCAAAAAAACTACGATGGCCAAGAACAGGAAGACGAAAATGGCGAGTTTTCCGGAATCGGCCTTGACAAATTGGACCACGTCGGCATAAATGAATCCGGAGCTCGCGACATTTACAGTTCCGGTGCTGGTTGTAAAGGATTGGAATCCATTTTGGAATTTGAGCCCTTCGCCCGCATCGCTTTCGAGGAAGCTGGAATAGATGTAGCCGAATCCTCCGACCTTGCCATTGGATTCGGTCAAAAAGTTCTTGGCGTATTCGGGCAGATCGGCGAAGGTGAACGTTTCAGGTTCTAAATATTTGCGCAGTTTATCTGCCTTGGCCCGAGTGGAACTGTCGGCCTTGGCCATGGAGGGGCCATCCAGAATGTCCCGAATCTCTTCGAGGACCGTCATGCGGTCCTCCTGATCCGATTCACTGGGAACGAAGCTTGCGATGGTCACAAAGCTCTTGAGCATGGAATCCTGGGGTGTCCCGAACCGTTTGCTGAGCTGGGCGTGGATCTCCCGCATTTGGGATTCACTGCCACCCAGGATCACGGAAGGGCGCGTGCTTTGGCCTTTGCCTACGGCTTCGGAATAGCGGATGCCAGCGCTGGTTTTTTCTCCGCGCAGCTTGCGGAAGTCGTTCTCAAATTCAACCCGGGGGGCAAAGGCGAGGATTGCGGTAAAAAGGATCGCGAGGATGAAGGTTATGCGAATGGTTTTTGACGACATTTTCATTTTGGGGATAAGCTGGGCCCCGGCCGAAATATCCGCAGAGGGGAAGAACCAGTCGTAGCGGCTGCCACGGTGCCTGCGCACAAAGGCGGAAAGGCGCAGCACGGCAAATAGCAGGGGAGGTAGCAAAAGCAAGGCGCTCAAAAACGCAAAGAAGATACCCAAGGAAATCACTACGCCAAATTCCTTGAATCCCTGGAAATGACCAATTTGCAAGGCCAACATGCAAACGATGGAAGCGAGCATGGCCGAAAACAGCGAGCGTCCGGTGCGTTGCAAGGAAACCCTCATGGCGGCTTCGGCCAGGAGTCCGCGCCTGCGCTCCTCAATCCAGCGGGAATAAATGTGGATGTTGTACTCGATACCCAGGCCCGAGAGCAGGGCAATCACAAAGGAGGTGAGCACGGTAAGCCTCCCGAAAATCAGCTCGGAAGAACCCATCATCCAGGTCATAGCCACCAAAAGGGGAATAAATACCACGGCCACATTGGCGGGCCGGTGCAAATAAAAGGCGAGCAATCCCAAAATCAGGACAATGGCGAGGATTCCCGAAAGCCACATGTCCGAGTTGATCTGGTTGATCTCGGAAGAGGGGTCACGGTAAGCGCCCACAACTTTCGCGGTCAATAAGGTGTCGGCCCCAAGCTCCTTCTGCATGGAGGCGATAATGGCCTCTCCCCGGGATTTCATGGCTCCGGCAAATCCCGCCTCGGTGGAGGGCTGGTTCAGTCTGGCCATGACCACTCCGACCCAGAGTCCGCGGTTTCCATTCCATCCGATCATGCGGGGGAGGAATTCTTCGGGAGTGGGGGGCTTGGCGAACTTGGCGGTATCAAGAATGGCTGGTTCGGGGGAGCCTTTTTTACCTTTGCCCGCTTCGATTTTTCGCAGGAGGGTTTCCACCACATCCATGGGTAGCCCTTGGCTATAGAGGGCCTGGGGATTGGGCCAGCCATCCAAGTTTGCGGGTTTGGCTTTGTCTTCTCCGACCAGGTCGATCAAAAAGGGATTGGCTTTGGCCTTTCCCTTGTCGATCATGGCCGAAAGGCGGTCGCGAAGGTCGTTCAATTGGCTAACGGGGAAATAAAGCAGGGCGTGTTCTTCGAAGAAGGCTGGATCCTGGTCATATTGGATCATGGTGGCTTCGGGCCATTTTTTTATGGAGTCCGCAAGGCTTTTTTGGAAGGCCGCGACCTTTTCAATGGAGGAATCCTGGAAGGCTATGGTATAAAAGTCGGTGGAGCCCATGCGTCGTTCGGATTCTTCCAGAGCCGCCACGGAGGGCGTCCCGTCGGGGAGCAGAACCCGCAAGTCGGTTTGGATCTTGAGCCCCATGGCAAGCCAGCCCATGATCCCCGTAAGCAGAAGGAAAACGCCCAAAAGGGCAAAGGAACGTCGACTGGATAGGTCTACATAAGAACCGATCAGCCGGGAGAGGAAATTTTGTTTTTCATTTGCCATAGACCCTAACTTAGGAAAAACCAAGCCCCGGGGTCAGAATTTGGACTGGAGATTTCCTAGATTTCGTCGAGGTTTTCACCCCCACAGCGAGTTTCTTCATGTTAAAATCCCATCTCGAGCGCAGTACCCTCCGCGGGACCGTACAAGAACTCATGACTCCAGGCCTCGCCGCCGAGTTCATTCAGCCCTGGTATTCTCCTCTGGCTTGCACTCCGGCAACCACAGGGCTTCCGTTCGGTGGGATCGGTAGCGCCATCACTTTGACTCCGGCGGGAACCACCCCGGTCCTCCATTTTTTACCGGGTATCCAGGTGCGTGGCCGGGAGCAGGGTGACATCCGTTTGTCTAATTTTTTCTATCGCGAATCCACTTTGGCGGAGCGGACCAAACTACGAATTTCCGACTTTGGTTCGTTTATGCGCAAAGATCAGTTTTATCCTCTCGTCGACCTGCAGGGCAAGTCTCTGTTTGCGGGTGTTAAGGATTCTGCAGGGGCGCTCAAACGCATTCAAACTGTTCTGCAGGAGCCTGGCATCTTTGAGGCCAATCGGGAAAAATTGCAACGCTGGGGTATTGAGTGGAGCGACCGGACCCAGAATTTGATCGACCAGAACCAGACCGATTCCGCAGTATTCAACAAGCTTTGGCTGATTGATTTCTTTGACGGAATTCTTGGCTTTGAAGCCAATGCCCAGGGTTCCCTGACTGCGGACTGGTTTGAAAAGTCCATTGCAGGACAGCCAACATTCCCCTCGGCAGGCATGAACTACCGGGCCTTGTACCCTGCTGCTTCCACAGAATACCGCAAATCCGGAAAAGCAAAAATCACGCGTTCCAGCTGGTCTCCCGTATTCCCCGATGAGGAACGCCTCAGTTCCCTTCCCGTCGGATACTCGCTATTTGAAATCCACAATCCCACGGCATCTCCCCTCGAAGTCACCGTGGTGCAGAGCCTGGCAAATCTGGTTGGATCGGGAATCATCAAGGATCGTCCCGGCGTGCAGGATGCCAGTTTCATTTTGCAGCCTTTGGCAAAAAATCCTACAGCCCAGCCCTTTGACATGGATCTAGGTCATGGCCGCTTGGGCCGTGGCATTCTCCTAGGACAAGCGGAGCCTTCGGGCGATTTACGCGGAACCATGGCTGCCGCGGTTTCTTGGAATAGCAAGGATGGCGTAACGGCGAGCGTGAAGCCCTATTACTACACCACGCAGGAATCCGTGGTGGTGGAAGGCGCCCTGGTCTCAGGCCGGGTGTGCGACACATTTGTAAAGAATGTATACAGCGGGCGCGAAGTTCTTTGTTCTGCGTTGTGTGCAACGGCCGTGGTGGCACCCGGCGCAACGGTGGAATTGACTTTCGGACTCTGCGTGGATTTTGCCGAAATCAGCATGCCCGGAATTCTTTCCAGCAAAAAGTATGTTTCCTATTTCCCCAAAGAGGTGGGCCGTGCGCAGGAGATCCTGCATTACGCGCTCTCCAAGGAGCCTGAGCTCCGTGGTCGCCTCAGTGCGGAATACGGCAAGATCCTTCCCAAGGGCTCGCTGAAGAAGTTGTTCCCCAAGGGTGGCGAAGCCGAAGAGCGTTTCCGCACCATGGCATACAACACATTAGGGTTCCTCACCGAAGCTACGGTGTGGGATGAAGCCGACCGCTTCCTAGTGCGCGAATGTGCGGACTATCCTTTCTTCAATTCCCTCGATGTGTATTTCTACGGGTCCTTCGGACTGTTGACCCTGATGCCTCGCGTGGATGGAGCGGTCATGCGTCGCTTTTCCGAAGCGGTGCTTGCCGCCAATGCGCAGGTGCGTCGCCATCATGAATACGTGAACCACCCCTGGGCCGATCTTCCCGATCCCAAGCTCGAAGGCCCCCGCGGAGTCCGTGGCGCAGTGATTCATGACTTGGGAAGTCCATTTGATGCACGCCCTGACGCCTATGACTGGCACAATGTCAAGGAATGGAAAGATCTGACGCCAAAATTTGTCCTGATGGTGCTTCGCCACTTCAAAGTAACGGGCGACCAGTCCGTTCTTCGCGATTGCAAAGAAGCCGTTTACGCGTCTATGGAATACCTGGAGCGCATGATTGAGCCAGGTCAGAAATTCCCCTTGACCCATGGCACCGATGACACTTTCGATAATTTGAGCTCCCATGGAGTTTCTGTGTATTGCGGAACCCTTTGGATTGCTGGGCTTCGTGCCGCGGCAGCCATCGCCCGCGCACTAGGCGACGAGGCCAAAGCCAAAAACTGGGACAAGGCTGCCGATGACTGCGTGCCCGAATTGGATGCCGCGCTCTGGGACAATGCCCGCGGGTATTATCATTTCTTTGCAACGCCTGTCCAAATTGCCGACCTGATTCCTCAAAAGGTCTCTGCTTTGGCAGGCTGCTTGCCGGGCGTGGTCAGCGCGGGTTCCGATGCGGTCCAGGCTCTGGGAGAACTGAATTCGTTCTTGTGGAACGACAAGCCCATCCCTGCGTCTCTCTTGGTTTCCCCCAAGGGCGCACCTCTGGTCGCCATCACTAGCAACAGCAAAAAGAATTTGCGTACGCTTAAAAAGAATTTGCTGGCCATGCTTGCCAAGGATTGCCTGGCGGCCTCTTTCCAAAAACGCATTGGACTCGAAAGCGACGACGTATTTGCCGACCAGCTCCTGGCCGATACCTGGCTTCGCATGCTGGGCCTAAAGCCGATCAGCTCTCCTGACAAAGCCAAGAAGGCTTTACAGGCGGTGTATCGCCTCAATTACAAGGTTAACAGTCCACGCGTGGGCGCAGCCAATCTGGTTCATCCCGATGGGAGCCCCTTGGAAGAATCCAACTTCCAGGCCCACGATGTCTGGATCGGTGTGCAGCACAGCATCGCTTGTGCCATGGTGATCCACGGCCTTTCTACCGAGGCTCGCGACCTCGAAGAATCCATGTACCAGAATTTGTGTGTAGAAGCCCGAATTCCTTTTAGCGCTCCGGAAGGTTTCAACGCCACGGTGCGAGTCAAGCCTGAGCTCCTGGTTGCAAAACTTGGAATCAAAGAGCCTGCGGCCAAAAAGCTCGTTGCGGCGTTGTTGTTGGGAAAGGTTCTGACCGAAGACTTTCGGGTTGCCCCCAGTGTCCCACGCAAGCTCGCTGATTTTTCCAAGAAGTTTGGTGCGGCATGCAAAGTGTCCAAGGCGGATCCAAATTCGGTGTTTGAACTCGTGCACCACACGGGTTTGAAGTACACGGCGGGTCGTTACTTCCGTCCCGGGATGGTGTGGGCATTGCCCATGGTCTCGAAGTGAGCTACAGCCTTTACGAAGTTCCGGCATCTCCCATAGGCACCCCGGGCACCACTTTCGTGGTGACCCATGACGGGGTGGTGATTTTCGTAAGGGAATACATGCGCCATGTGCGCCTGGTGGAAAAAAGCCCCTATTCACGGAGCCAGATTGCCTGGGGTGGCATTTTGACCGCAGGCGGGGAGTGGGTTCGGCGCAGTTTTGATTTTGGCGATGCGCCCGATCACGATGCTCGGGAGTTCGTAAGCGAGCTTTTGCAAAAAGTCTTGGTTTAGGCAGTCAAGTCAATCGTAGACAAGTCGCCTGCGGCTTGGGTTGTGGTCGCCTGGGAGGTGGATGCCGTTGCTGTTGTGCCCAGCGCTGTGGGCGTGGTTCCGGTCCTTTCCCAGTAGTCGCGCAAAATTTGAGGAGTAATGGCCTTGGAATCGTAGATGGAGTTGAGCAAGTCCACTCCCAGTGCGCTATTGTTCGCTTGAGGCAAAGCCGCCAGCACCCCGACAGTTTGCTTCTGCTGAGCAATTTGGGCCTGCTTCACCCATTGGCTGATGTTTTGCGTGTTAATCTCCATGTTTCCTATATCGGAAACCTGAAGCAAAACTTGAAGTGAAAAGAGAATGATTCCTGGTCAGGTCAAAAGCCCCATGCGGATCCCTTCGATTCGGTCGCGCAGCTCGGCGTCTTCTTCGATTAGGGTATCGATGGATTTGATGCTTGCGATCACGGTGCTGTAGTCACGATTGAACTGATAGCCGATGGCTTCCAGGGAATGGTCGGTGAGTTCACGGCAAAGCTTGATGGCGACTTTGCGCGGGAGCGCCAAGGACTGGACCCGGGAGCGGGTGGCTAGGAGCTCGGCTTTGACGCCAAATGCAAGCGCAGTGCTTTCGGCGATGGTAGCGAGCGAAAGGGACGCAGATTCGGAACGGACAACCTCTCCGACCATGGCACGAATGTTTTCAAGGGAAAGGTCCATTTGCATCATTTCGCGCAGACCGAGCAACTTGACCAGGACCCCTTCCAGCTCCCGAACATTGGACCGGAAGTGGGTGGCAAGCCAACGAAAGCTTTCCTCGGAAAGTTCGATTCCAAAACCTTCGGCCGAGGCCTTGCGATGTAAAAAATCGAGACGGGTCTGCAGGTCCATGGGATTGATGGAAAGGCAGAGACCCGATTGAAACCGGCTCAGCAGTTTTTGGTCCAGGCCTTCGACTTCGGAGGGTAGCTGGTCACAGGACAAAATGATCTGCTTTTTTTTGGAAAGCAGGCGAGTAAAAATTTTGAAGAGTTCTTCTTGAGTGGCAACTTTTTTGGCCAGGAACTGAATGTCGTCGAGAATCAGAATGTCGCAAACTTCGTAGGTGCGGTAGAACTGTTCGGAACGACGTTCGCGCACAGCCCGCATATAATCTTTCAAAAAATCGTCCGCAGTACGGTAAACCACTTTGTGGGCAGTTTGGTGCTCCACGGCGAATCGGCCAATGGCCTGCAAAATGTGGGTCTTGCCCAGACCGGATTTTCCGTAAATGACGAGCGGGTTGTAGTGGTTGTTTCCAGGGTTCTGGGCAACCGTCATGGCGCAGGAATGAACCAGCCGATTGCATTCGCCCACCACAAAGGTGTCGAAGGTATAGTCTTTGTAAAAATGATCGATGGCCGAGGTGTCAATTTTATGGGCGACCGTTCGCTTCGTTTTGATGGGCGAAATATCTTCGAGGGCTTCGGCATTAATGGAGGGCAGCGCCTTGATGGAGCCCTTGGCTCCGGCCCGCACTTCGATTCGGATGTTGTCCACCAAGGGCGAATGGGTCTTGACCGTTGTCAGGATGATGTCAAGGAAATGGGCTTCCACCCAGCCACGGGTCAGCTCGGTGGGGGCGGACAGCATAAGGTTGGAGCCATCCATTCCCATGTAGGTCATTGGGTCAATCCAGGAAAAAAATGCGCTGTCTCCCAAACGGAGACGGAGTTGTTCTTCACAACTCAGCCAGAGCGTATCGTCACCAGTTTTGAGCGCCAAATTATTCAAGGTTTGCCTTCACACCAAAGCGTTTGAAATTCAAGGAGCAATCTATAATTATGAACCGTCTTCCACAGGGGAATAAAACGAGATAAGTTGGAAGGTGTTGTTAAATATGGAGAAGAATTTTTTCGGGCGATTTTCACCTGATCTTCCCACGACAATCGCAAAGATTTGCACCATCTTTTTCGGTATATATTCACAGGTTGTTCACGGAATAATTCTTCCCCGGCCCTTCCTTTTTTCTCTGTATATATTACTGAGGAGGGGGGAGAGTAAAAAATATAGGCTCCTTCGACATTTGAGTGGGTAACTCAATCAGAACCAAGTTTTTGAAGGAGCCTACGGCCCGTTACCGTCATATGGTTTACGGGCCGTTTCTTAAACACCCCTTGGTTTCTTCGCAAGAGCGACCAGAGGGTGCGGGGATGGGGAACCACCTTGAACACAGAGGATCGCGAACCCCACAAGCCCGAGTCCGCAGTGGAGCATGCAGCGCATGCGACGGTGAGCAGTACTCATCGAGACAAATCGTCTCCCCTGCGTGTGACGATCTTGATGTGCC
>CAIRAY010000150.1 GCA_903876665.1 uncultured Fibrobacterota bacterium
AGTGGGCATGACATGGCAAGCGGGCATTGCGTGTCATCCCCCGAAGGGGGAACACCGGTGCTGGTTGCAGTATTCGCTCGGGCAGGGTCCGGTGATGCCCGTGCCGGGCATGACATGGCAAGTGGGCATGACATGGCAAGTGGGCATGACATGGCAAGCGGGCATGACATGGCAAGCGGGCATGACATGGCAAGTGGGCATGACATGGCAAGTGGGCATGACATGGCAAGCGGGCATGACATGGCAAGCGGGCATGACATGGCAAGTAGGCATGACAAAAGGAGTCTTGACCGACAAACTTATCCTCCCCGGTCATTCTTTCCTCCCCGCAATTCCAGTCCTCCCGGTAATTCCTGTCATCCCCGGCACTCCACAAAGTGGACATGTGTCCGTAACGGGCAAGCCCGAACGGACCCACCGAGACATCACCGCAAATTGTTGAATTTCGCGAAGGTCCCCGTGCCGGATATTCCACTTTCCACTTTCCACTTTTCACTCTAATCCCCCATGGTCTTTTCCTCCCACATATTCATCTTCTACTTCCTGCCTCTGGTGCTTGGGGTCTACTACCTAATGCATTGGCGTGGGGTGAATATCCACTGGATGAATCTCTTTATTTCCGTGACAAGTTATGTCTTTTATGGGTGGTTTGAGCCTTGGTTCGTGATTCTGATGTTCGGCTCGACCGTGGTGGATTATGCCGCGGGCCGCATTATCACTGCCCCAGGGGCTACCATTCGACGAAGGAATATTGCCTTGGGGGTTTCCATGACCTCCAATCTGGCCCTGCTCGGTTTTTTCAAGTATTACATGTTCTTTATGGGTGGCTTAAATCATTTGCTAGGTCTGCTGGGGGCGGGGCCACATTATTATTCCATATTAGCCATAACCCTTCCCGTGGGAATTTCGTTCTACACCTTCCAGTCCATGAGCTACACCATCGATGTTTGGCGGGGTGATGCGCCCCCCGTGCGCGACCTTCGTACCTTCACCTGTTTTGTGGCTCTGTTTCCCCAGCTCGTGGCCGGGCCAATTATCCGCTACAATACCGTCGCAAACCAGTTGGAGCGCAGGCACCACACGCTTCTGCGTTTTGTTTCTGGGATCGTCCTGTTCTCCCTAGGGATGGGGCAAAAAATTCTTTTGGCCAACTCGGCTGGGCAAATTGCGGACTCGGTATTCGCAGCCGATTCACCGGGCATGCTTCTTTCCTGGTGGGGAATCCTTGCCTACACCATGCAAATTTTTTTCGACTTCAATGGCTACTCCAATATGGCTGTCGGGCTTGGTCGCATGCTGGGATTTGAGTTTATACGTAATTTCAATGCTCCGTACCGCTCCCGTAGCATTACGGATTTTTGGAAGCGCTGGCACATGTCCCTCACCACCTGGTTCACCGACTACCTCTATATATCCATTGGGGGAAACCGGGTCAAGAGCAAGCTTCGGCTCTACTTTAACCTGTTCCTGGTCATGTTTATCAGTGGGCTTTGGCACGGGGCCAATCTGACGTTTGTGGCCTGGGGCATGTTCCACGCTTTCTTTTTGATTTCCGAACGCTTGTTGGATAAAAAGCCTTTTTATGAACCTTTGCCTCTGCCTATTAAAATCCTCCTGACCAATCTGATCGTGATGTTTGCCTGGGTGCTTTTTCGCTCGCCCGATTTGGGTCACGCGTTAGAATTTTGGAAGTCCATGGTTGGTGCTCGTGAGGCCATGGCTGCAGCCCCTTTGTTGGGTTCCCTGGTATTCGAGCCCTACTTGGTATTTTGCCTGATTTGTGCGGTGGTGCTTACGCAATTGCCTTGGCAGGCCCACGATTTTGCAGCCAAAATTACCTGGCCCAGGCTTCTCGTGGCGACCGTCGTTCTCGTGCTCTCCTTGGTGACCATGTTTACCCAGGCATTCAATCCCTTCTTGTATTTCCAGTTTTGAGGCTTCGATGAGTGAAATTGGAAAACAGAAAATGGCCTGGCAGAAGGATGAGCTTGCGGCGATGCACCACGAGCCCCATGTGGCGGCCTTTGTTGCCCATGGAAGGCTGCATTCTCCCCTGGGTAGATGGGTGCTCATCGGGTTCGTGTCTGCCTTTTTTCTGCTGATGGTTTTGCCGGGAGTCTGGCAGATCTGGACTGAGCGTAAGGAGTCCGCCGGAGTCCAAATCCTTCATCTGCTACGGGATATGACTATTACTCCGGGAGAACGCGCTTCGGAATTGGGGACTGGGGTTGATACTTTGTGTGCGGTCATGGCGCGCCCGGGTTGGAAGGATTCGGGCGAAGTCGCCTGGGACAACGCCATCCAGGCCATGGTGCCCTTGTGGCAAAGGGCGAAAATTGTCAACCGGCATGTGGAACTCGATTCGCTGGATTCCCGCATGCAGCCTTGGTCCAATGCGCGCCTGGCTTTTGAAAATCATGATATTTCCAAAGTTCAAACGGCCTTGGGCCTTCTGAAAAATCACCCGGATGTATTTTCTGGATTTGTTCCCTCCGCAAAGCGCTTGCTACAAAGTTGGGTTCGTGAAAACCTGCTTTCGCGTCAATATTTGCGGGCCTGGGAATCCGGTACGGAGGAGTCGTCCCAGTTAGCCCAATGGAGCCGGCCCCTGCTCCAAAATGCCCGCTACCGGCTCTTTAATGATCTGGGTTCCAAAGGCGTGGCAGGGGAAGAGGGCTGGACCTTTTATAAGCCGGGTATCGAATATGCGGTTCGGCCCTGGGGCCATCCTGAAGACCGCCCCCTGCAAGCGATTGTGGAGTTTAAAAGACAACTAAAAGATCGGGGCATCGATCTTTTGGTGGTTGTGGTCCCCAATAAAGAGACGGTTTACCCGGAGCGGTTGACTCCCTGGGCATCTGCCCATCTTTCGGGCAAGGTTGGCTATGGGGCCATGGCGCTGGACTCCTTGCGACAAATGGGTGTTAGCGTGGTGGATCTTTTTTCTGCCTTCAGTCAGGAACGCCGTTTGGATCAAAATATTGAGGATGCTATCTATCTAGAAGATGATACCCATTGGCGTCTTCGGGGCCTGAAGCGGGCATCCTTGGAGGTGGCCCAGGTCGTTCGGAAGTTTGCATGGTATGCTGAGCCCCACAACTCCACTTCCTTTGTTACCAAGGCCTGTCGTGTGGACCGTGATGGCGATGTGCTGACCATGTCTAAGCTTCGGGCAACCATCGAGTTCCTTCCCCAAACCGTAAAGTGTGAGCAAATCCTTGTGGCAGGTCCCGATTCCATCGCCTATCAGGATGACTTTCGGCAGGCCCGAATATTGATTTTAGGGGATAGCTTCAGTCGCATCTATCAGACCGACGCCCCCCGTAGCGCGGGATGGATCTCCCATTTGGCTGCGGAACTTTCCGAGCCATTGGCTTCATTGGTCAGTGATGGAGGCGCCTCTACCTTGGTGCGCGAAAAATTGGCACGCAAGCCCGGGGTTCTGCGGGGCAAACGCTTGGTAATCTGGGAGTTCGTAGAAAGGGACTTCCGTTATGGCGACAGTGGTTGGAAACATGTCAAACTGGATTAAGAGTGTCGGTCCGTCATTCCCGCGCAGGCGGGAATCTAGGGTTAGTATCTGCCGAATTATTTCCTGTGGAGAAAAATATGAAAAAGGTTTTTTTTGTTTTAATTCTTTGTGTTGTCCCTATTTACGCACAAACTACATTGCGGGATCTGGTGAAAAATCCAGATCCATTCCATGGCACGCTTACGGCCCGCGTGGTAGCCCATCCCACCCGTGCAGCCCTGGATATGGCCGCCTGGGTCAATAATTCCCTTCTGGCTTCTCCCGGTGTGGCTGCAGAAGAACTTCCTCGAACCCAATATTTGGAAGCCATGGACCTTCGGCCCGGGAACGTTTTTTCCCGCATAGAGGATCAGGCTTCAGGAATGGGACTTAGCAAGTCATCTCTGCAATCCCCCCTGGCCTTTATGGCTGTAAAACGGGCGGCCACGGTAGAGTTGCACTGGGATGTGCTGGGTAAAATTCATGAAAGGCTTGCAAAAATCCCCGGGCTCCGCGCCTCTCGCCTATTTATACAACCACCCACCAAACAGGTTCCCTGGAAGAAAAAGGGGCCCAAAACATTCTTCTGGATTCAGGTGGACTTGGCCCCAGGAACACAAGGCGCCGGGGTGCGTGACGATGACCAGGATGGGTATCCGGAGTACTTTGGTCAAGTGAATTCCGAGCTTCTGGGGAGTGGTTTTGCAGGCTTTGAAAATTGGGTGAACCAGGTCTATGCAGCCCAGGAATTGAATGACACACAAATTCTGGATTGGGCTCAGCAGCTCGCCAGTTACTGGTATCCCTCCTATAATACGGATTTAGTTTGGGATCTTCCCGAGACGGGGTTCCCTTCCGCCAAGGGGGATTCCCTATTCCTTAAAATGCTGGGAGGACAGATCATTGAGGATGCAAGCCTGGTGATTCGTGGAAATCCCCTAGGAATTCCTCATTTTACGGTGATCGCGATTCCCGGAAAAGGACCTTTGGCCCAAAGGGGTGGGGGTGAACCCGCTGTGGTGGATCGCGCTTCTCAGCCAGAAAAATCTCAACCAGCAAAATATGCGGACCGGCAACTTCCAGAAAATTACCTGGCAAATATGGAGCGGGTGGGTCAGGAATTGCAGCAGAATGGTGAATCTTTTTCGGCCTGGGATGCTAGTCTTTTGCCCCAGCGCAATGCTTGGTCCAAATTTCAAGCCTCCCTGCCTGCAGGTCAAATGGGATTTGAAGGGAAAAATGGCTGGCTCTTCTTCCGCAAATCTTTGGGCTATACGGTCGGTGGCGATCTTTCCAAACAGGATTCCAACTTCTTGCCTCTCCCGGCGCTCATTGAATTCAAGGGAGTCCTCGAAGCCGCCGAAGTCAATATGCTCTTTGTTCCGGTGCCTCCCAAAACCGAAGTGTATCCGGAATTATTACCCCAAGGCGATTCGTCCCTGATCGGAAAAATTATTAATCCCTGGTCGCGAAAGTTTATACGTGATGCCCAGGACGAAGGCATGGAAGTTATGGATTTATTGCCCGAATATATCGCTCATCGGCGGGACTCCGGAAAACTCCAGAAAATCCTTTACCAAAAGGACGATACGCACTGGACTCGTGAGGGAATGATGATTGCGGCCGAGCAGCTTGCCCGGCGGATTCAGCAGTATTCCTGGTATGCGGAATTGAAGCCTAATACCTCCCGCTTTTCTTCGCGGGACACCCTGTTTTCTCGGCTTGGGGATATTGTAGAGCGCCTTCCTGCGGATCGGCAAGCTCTTTACCCTGCGGTAGAACTTAATGGTTCCCGGGTGTATGTGAATGACTCGGTTCCTTATGCCGGGGGCAAAGGGGCGCCCATTATCCTGATCGGAGATAGCTTCACCGGAGTGATGGAATCAGTCGATTGCCACAATGGCGGGGTCGGTGCCCATATCGCCCGCCTGACGGGGCTCGATGTGGAAGTCATTACCAGTTGGGGTGGGGGCCCCAATGTCCGGCAGAAGTTTCTCAAGGCACGCAAGGCTCAATTGGAAAGTGCCCGCCTGGTGATCTACATGATGACCGCGCGCGATCTTTATCAGTATCCCGAAGGATGGGAAGCGCTTGAAACTCCCTAAGGGAAGCCCTCGCTGGCTTTGCCTGTTCTTATTGCTCCTGATGGGGGCGACGGCTGTGCATGCGGCTGGATATCGAGAATTGTATTCCAGTCTTGCCCGGGAGTTTGGAGTTTCCGACGCCCGCAGCAAGGCCTTTCTGACCTGGGCAAATCACACTTCGGATCAGTGCAAATCGAGGCGGGACCCTTCTCTTCAAGGGGGCGTTGATTGCATACGGACCGTGGTTCATGGGGATAACGGAGTCCGCTTCGATTCCCTTGCGGCCTCATCCGAGATGGATTTGTTTCCCGACCGGGTTGTGCAGACGGGGAAGGGTTCTTGTTTGCCCGTGTCATTTCTTGTCGCGATTCTGGCCGAGAGCATGGGGGTCACCATTGTGCCAGTTTCTTTGCCCGGCCACGTGTATTTAAATTTTCCGTCCGGAATCAATTGGGAGCCCAACCGCGAGGGCTTCCGGTATTCGGATGAGGAATATCGCAAAAAATATGATGTGGATCCGGGGCGCGGGCGGATGGCATATAAACTAAGCGTTTCTGAATTTGAAGGATTATTTCGCTATGAAATTGCCAATCGTCTGCAAGCTAGCAAACGCAACGCCCAGGCTATTGTTCAATACCGCAAAGCGCAGACCCTTTCCCGCGATCCCACCATTCCAGGCAACTTGGCGCTTGTGCTTGAGTCTAGTGGAGAGCGTGATGTTGCCCTAAAACTTTTGGACAGTGTCTGGAAGGCTGGCGCCCGTTCCGAAGAACTGGTGTGGAATCGGGCCATCATGATGTTGCGGGCCGGCCGTCCGCCTGTGGATGTGCAGCTCCTGGTGGAAGATGCCCAGGGCCGGCGCATTGATTCCGAGCGCCTGCAAATGCTGGTTCGCAAGATCCAGGAAGCTTCCCCGTGAAACACGTGGACGACGATCCAAAGAAAAGGTCGACATGGAATTAATCGGTCATGCCCTATATTCTTGTCATGCCCGGAACCCCCTGTTCCGGGGGCAGGCTCATATCGCCGCACCCTTCCCGATCGAATACTTGTTGCACGCGCCGGTGATCCCTCGGTGGGTCCGTTCGGGCTTGCCCGTTACGGACACATGTCCACTTTGTGGAGTGCGGGGGATGACAAATGTGCGGGGGATGATTTGTGATTAATGTGTTGTATGCATTCGGGTGGATGCTGGTGGCTCTTTTTCCCCTCGCGGATTCGGATATCTGGTGGCAACTGGCCAGCGGGCGCGAATTGCTATTTCAAAAGCAATTCCTCTGGACGGAGCCCTTCACCTTCACGGGTGTAGGGCTGGCTTGGACCAATGTCCATTGGCTTTACCAGTTGTTGGTTTATTCTATTGAGGCCATGGCGGGGCGGTATGGCGCAGGTGCGCTGGTGGTTACTCATGCCTTGGTGTGGGGCGGAGCTGCATGGGCTTGGACCAAGCCTCGGTCCGGTTCCATGACGGGCTGGTTGCTTTTGCTATTGCCCTTGGTTTGGGCCAACCGGTTTTTGCTCATGGCGAGACCCCTGGCTTTCACCATGCTTCTCTTGGGTCTGCAACATCGACTGTATCTGAGCAAAATGCACCTCGGTAAAAAATGGGGATTGATTCTTTTTTTGCAGATTATCCTTGTCAATATTCAGGGGCTCTTTCTATTGGGACCCATTTTGTTTGTGCTTCATGAACTTTCGATTCGTAAGCACTGGCGAGCCCTGGTTCCCGGTGCCTTGGGGCTACTGACGGTTTCCTGTGTACATCCAAAAGGGGTAAGCATTCTCCTTTATCCCTTTGGATTGTTAGAGCGGCTACAACCAGGAAACCTATTTGGAGAAAGAATTTCTGAGAATATTTCTCCGGGACGTGCTTTTTTTGGGGGGGATCCCGCTCAACTATGGCAGGCCATGGCCCTTGTCCTGGTTACAATTCTGCTCTTTTGGTATGCTTGCAAGCACACGCCTTTCCGCCCCGGATTGGTTCTTCTTCTTCCGCTACTTGTCCTTGCGTGGCTTGCCCAGCGCAACATCCCCATTCTGTTGCTCGTTTCCCTTCCTCTGCTGGCTCCTCTTATTGCTAAAGGGTTGTCCTGGCGTTTTGCAACGAGAGCTGGTGCTGCTATGATTCTTGCGGTAGGCATTGCCCAGGTCCAATGGTGGCAAATTTATCCCGGTGCCGTAGCGCCCTACCGCTTTCCCCAAGGCTCGGTGACCTGGATTCAGGAGCATGTCCGTTATAGACCCCTGCGCGTGTTCTGCGATATCCGGCATGGTGGATTTCTGTCCTGGCATTTGTACCCACAGGTGAAAACCTATGTGGATGGTCGCCTGATTTTAAGGGATTCCACATTCTTTGCGCAGTATCTGAATCTTGAAAACCACCCGGAAACCTTTTCGGCCCTGGATCGAGCCTGGCATTTTGATGCGGTGGTTTTGCCAGTGGACTATCCTCCCATGTTCCGGAAGCTGGCTCGCCAACTTGCTCAGGATTCCACATGGGTTCTGGTTCAGTCCGATGAGTCTTCCTGGCTGTTTATGCGTTCCCAGGTCGTCCGATCTCCACTCGAATTGTAAATTTACAGAATCATTTTTGAGGACATTATGCGGATAATAAAAGCACTCGGAATTATGGTGGCAATGAGTCCATTATTGGTTTTCGCCCAGCCCTCCCAAGGTTCAGCTGTTTCTCCCACCCCCCAGGAGCAACAAAACCTGGATGCCATTAAGGGAAAGGCAAGCGGGGTTATCGTCTGGTCCACCTCCCGGGCCAATGCGCGTAACGACATTTGGAAAATGAATATGGATGGCACCGATCAAAAATCCCTGACACAAGGGGACGGTGTGGATTGGTTCCCTCGGATTTCCCCCGACGGGAAATGGGTGCTCTTTAACCGCAGCAATTCGGGGTGGGTTCCTGAAAATGATGCGGACCAGCCTGACCAATGGGATTTGTGGGTGATTGGGATGGACGGGCAAGGGGAACGTAAAGTCGTAGAAAAGGCTACCTGGGGAACTTGGCGCCCTGATAGCAAGACTTTGATATACTCTCGCGCCAGCAAAGTGTTTTCAAGGTCCCTGGAGGGGACGGACGAATCCATGCTCCTGGATGGAGAGCTTGCATTCAAAAAAGGGGTAATCCTGCAAGAGCCCAACTTGTCTCCCGACGGAAAGTTTTTGGCGATTACTTTACGTGGCTCCCAGCGGGAAACCGGGATCTGGAGTTTAGATGCAAAGTCCTGGCAGCAGTCGGGTGAAGGTTGCCAGATCGATTGGGTTCCCGGTGGCAAGCAAGTGTATCGTGTCAATTCCACGGGCAATGGCGGGTCGGCAGCCCCATCAGAAATTTTACGCTTTCCTTTCGAGAACGGAAAACAGGTGGGCAAGGTCGGGTTCTTTGGTGTTTCCAAGGAATTCCGTCTAATGGATTTGCCCGGCCGTCGTAGTCACGAGTATTTTCCTCGTATCGACAATACGGGTAGCTGGCTGGTCTGGGGCGCAACGGACAAGGGCCACGACCACGATATCTACGACTACGAAATTTATGTGTGGAAGATCGGAAGCCCGGTCGAGCAAGCCGCCCGGGTGACCTTTCATTCTGGCAACGATCGCTGGCCCGACATGTGGGTCCCATAATAATTCTATCCGCCCCAGCCAATCTTCGCTAGGGAGATTTTGGGAAAGCCGTTGTCGCGGGCCGCATCCATAATGTGGACCAGACGATCAAAGGCCATGGAATCGGCCGCGACCACCGATACCCGATCGCCATCGGGCAGGTCGGCGGTTCGCAGGCTAAGTTGCTGCAACTGCTTTCCCAATGAATCATAGGCGTTGCTTCGGCTCCCTTGCACCCACAAATCCTGAGAACCAGAATCCGTGACCGAAGGCTGCGAGGTATAGGCGATGGGGGGCAATGCGCCTCGGCTGGACCACACCTGGATCTGTTCCCCGGTCATGATCACCGAAAGCTCCAGCTCCGACCCCTGGGGTGGAACGATGTCGTCGTAAGTCGGGTTGGCTTCGGGGAGCTCAATCGCCACTACGCCAATTTTTTGGAACACCGAGATGCTGATCAAAAATGGAATCAATACCGAGAACAAATTCATAATGGGGAGCAGGTCCATCTCCTTGAATTTTATTCCTTTTGCCTGGCGACTGCGATTGAGGGCGATGACGTTTGACATGGGGGAATCCTCCTATTCACTGAAGTTAAAGGGCATGGCCACGGTGGTGTTGCCGGACTTGATGATCTTGAAATTCCACCGCTGCACGGCTTCGCGAATCTCTTCGTCAAATTCGGAAATTTGTGTGGTACTGTTGCGGATGTTGCACTCGACCACATCGCCACCGGCCAGGATGGTGAACTGCAATGTCACCTTTCCAGCCATTCCAGGGTGTAGCTTCAAGAACTTATTGTAAATATGGCGGAGTCCCGGAGTCCTGGCCTTCACCACCTGCATGATTTCCGTAACCGAACGTCCGCCGTTGCCTTCGGGGACAGAAATTTCGCCAGGGTTGGTAAGATTCCATTTTCCCTTGATAACCTTCGACCCTGCGATCTCTCCCGGCCCTCCCATGAGCGAGCTGAGCATCCCCTCAATTCCATCCGTGCCACCATCGCCTACAAAGCCATTCCAGTCCCCACTCGCCTTCCCCTGTCGCGTGCCTATGGCGACTTTTCCCGCTGTCAGAATCTTTGCGCCTGAGGCAAGGACCTTGTTGATGTCCTGGTGGATGGTGGCATTCATTTGGGTGTAAGCGTTTTGGTTCATTTTATTCGACCTAGCCTGGAGAATGGCGAGGACGCTTGTAGCGCGTATGGCTTTGGGATTGCCCCTAGCGGTGGATTTTACTCCTGAAGAACCGGTTTTTGTCACGGGTCTTTTGGAGATGTTCCGGGGTGTGACCTCCTTGATCTTGGGTTTGTCCGGGACGATCTTTACGGTGACCTTGTCGCCCAGTTGGGTGGGAGCCGTAAAGAAAAGCTCCTCGGGCAGAATGAATTTAATGGTCGCAAAGTAGGCGCTGATCCCAAGTCCAATGGCACAGGCAATTGCTGCACTACGGAAAATGGCAATGTCGTTTTCGACCAGCAGGCCATTGACGGATATGTTGTGTGCGTTCATGTGTACTCCTTGGTTGTTATCTCTATCCAAAGAAATACACACAAGGAGAATAGGAGAGTTGTTAAAAAAAGTTTGCGCTTATATGGATGTGAACAGTAAAGAATAACTTACTCTGTATGGATAACTTAACAATTCTTGCCGTCCGTTTTAGGTGTTGGGGTTGTCCGTTACGCACAAACGAATGAAGTTGAATGGGTGTGCATTTGTTACCGGATGTTTGCGGAGTAAAAACAATGTTTACCCAAGTTGGAATATCCCGGTGCTAGGCAAAAAATATTTCTATAAATTGGGATAATGAACCGTTGGACCTCATTTTCCATTGCTATTGCCGGCTTTTTGCTTTTGGGCTGCTCCAGCCTATTTGATGGTTCCCCCAGCAAGGGTTCCCCCTTGGTTTCCATGAGAACCCTTGTAGCCAAAGGCCAGTCCGTCCAGCTAGGGTCTGGGGCGACTTGGGCTTCCCCGGATGAAGGTCCGGTTACGGTCGTGAACTTTCAATACGATTTTGAAATGTCCACCCATGAAATCACCGTTGGAGAATACGCAAAAGTGGCAGGCAAGGCTCCCTCCGAGGTGAATTTGGCCCTGGGAAGCAAAATCCCCGTGACTTGGGTCAGCTATTATGATGCGATTTATTTCTGCAACCTATTGAGTGAAAAAGAAGGTTTTGATCCGGTATACCAGTTTGCCAGTCGTGGAACCAATCTCAATGGGGCGACGGTATCGTTGGATGGTTTATATGCGGACTACACAAAAGATGGATATCGGTTGCCCACTGAAGCGGAATGGGAATTTGCCGCAAAGGGAACCACTGTGGCCCGCTTCCCTTGGGGAGACGATACGTCCTCCGCCATGGTCGAGAAGAATGCTTGGCTTGCTTCGAATGCCCTCGCCAGCCTCCACCCGGTGGGAATTCTTTCCGAGAATCCCCAAGGCTTCTTTGATCTTGCGGGAAATGCTGCTGAATTTGTGGGGGGGTGGTATGGCCCCCATCCCGGAGATACCTTGTCGGACTATGCGGGCTTAGATCAGGCCGATAATGCTACACAGGTAATCGTTAAGGGTGGGGCCTATGTGAATGATGTCAATTCACTGCGCGTGACCAACCGAAAGGATGTCTATTTTGTTTCGGTAACCAATCGCAGCGATTATATGGGTTTTCGGATTGCCCGCGGGGCCATTTCCAATAGCAAATATTCTAGCCAAAACGGGAAGCAAAGTTCTGGAACGCCTATCCGTATTGTTGCTTCAAAAAGTCAGATTATGGAGTTTTTTGGAACTGGGCGGGTCAAATTATCCATGGTCAATGGTACGAATGGCAAATTGGCTACTCTGAACTTTTTTGCCTCGGTGCCACAAGTGCGTGAGGGCGTGGATTCGGTCGAAGTGAACCATCCGGCCATTTCTCCCGACGGTCAGCATATCGCCTTTTCAACCCGGGCCGAAGGGCAGAGCGGGAATTCAACAACCTATGTAACCACGTGGGTGATGGATTCTTCCCTTGCCCAGGTTCCCGATTCCCAGGCCACGATCCCGCGCTGGTGGGTGGATCCTCCCAATCAGGACACCTTCCTGGTCTATGCGTCCTCTGGGATGAGTAATGGGGATTCAAGTCGCTGGGCCAAAGAGCGCACGATTTGGTATTCCTATGCCGCGGGAATTTATGATCGGGTGCTGAGCAACCAGGGCTGCTTTCATTCAGGGTTTTCCGATGACGCCCGTTTTCTGGCCACGGGCTACACCGACCTTCGAGTAATGGATCGGAATACGAAAACGGTGAAAACCCTTTTCCGGTATCCGGAGAATGGGAAAGACCCCCAGGCCTCCGCACAGGCCTGCAATGTCTCCGTGCGCCCTGGGCCAGTGGCTGATTTATTGTTTCTCGACTTCGGCTATTCGGGGACCAGCACCATTGTGAAGGCTCCTTATGGGATTCATGAATACTTGTTCCTTGCCGACATCCAGTCTGGTAAAAATAAAGGATTTGTAAAGTCTCCTTCCGGGTTCAGCGCATGGGACCATTCCGAGTGGTCGAATGATTCCCGTTTTGCCGTCGCCACGGTGACGGACCAGACTGGGTCCCATCGGGCCATTTATGCGATCAAATTCCCTGAAGGCAATCTGCTCAAGCTGGCAGAAGGGGATGATGTGCTGATGCCTTCCCTTTGGGTCGATCCTTTGGCGGCCAAGTATGCGACAATAGGAGATTCCTTGGGTCGATATAATGAACCGTCTTCCTTGCCCCTTAGGCTTCTGCAAACCAAACTTCAAACCTATTGGATGGATCCGGACCGTTTTGATTTGCTCATTTTCGGAACTTCACGGGAAATGGGTAGCCTGGTGCCTGATCGTATTTCTGGATTCAGGGCGTTCAATTTTGGTTTTGTAGGTAGTTTTCCCGCGGTGGAAATGCGTCTGATCCGTGAATACATTTTGGGCCGGGCATATTTACCTAAGGTGATTGTTTTGGGTTTAGGTCCAGAGTTTTCCAGTAGCTATTTTCAATACGATTTTGATCGAGTGATTGCGCCTTCCATTGGATATCAATATGACCGTTCCCATAGCTTTTGGAATAGTGGCATGGATTCATTGGTTCTCCAGGGCATGAGGACGGTTTTGGAAGAAAATGCGGTAATCGATCGCTATACCTCGGCCCTGGATTCGCTTGGGCACGAAACATCCATCTGCTGGGGCTGGGGCGGAGAGAAGCCCGCGCTTCTGCTGAATGACAAATGGAGTAATGGGCAGAAAGATTGGATTCAAACCTTTCAGGATATTCGAGTCTTTGCGCAGGAATTGAAGGACCGTAACATCCAACTGATCTTGTATTTGCCACCGGTAAGCCCTGCGTATCGGAATACCCCGTACTATTCCCGGTACGGAGGACTGCGGGCTAATGTGAATGAATTTCTGGATAGTTTGAAGTCCTTGGAAAAGTCAAACCCAAACACCCATTATTGGGACTTTAACTTGGACGGATTGCATTCATTTACGGATGCAGATGCTCGCGATTTTGACCATCTATGCTCCGTGGGCGCAGCCAGGCTTACGGATTCGATTTCAGCTCGCCTACAAGCTCTTCCACCCTGGTAAGGACAAAACCCAGGGCATCCCGGCCACTGCCAAATTCCCCGGAGTCTTCATCGGTCAAGCGGCGGTAGCGGTTTTCCAGCAATGCCTGGTATTTCTGCAAGTATTCCTCAGGGGAATTCAGTTTCCACACCTTGTCAAGATTCTCTCGGGCAAAATTGAAAGAAACGGAAGCAAAATGGACATCACTCATTCCGGCTTCCAGTTCAATTGCCTCCTGTGTGGCAATATCTTGGCGAATTTTTTGGATGACAGATGCTGTCTTTGGATTGGGAAACATTTGTGAGTGCATGTTTCGAATCTATGAAACCCATGGGGAGGAAAAACAGCATCTCCGACGAGTTGGCGATTAAGGGGGATCAGGCCACAAATCTTGGGACAAAAAAAGGCCCCGGCTTTCACCGGGGTCCTGTATGCGAATATGTCTAATTAGGATATTACTCGGTTAACTCCACCCATGATTGTAATTGGCTTTTTTCCCAGGAATTGCGAGTTTGCCCACCGAATGTGGAGTCAAACGAGTAATTCGCTCCTGTTAGCCTTCGAGCTCCTGCAAGGCCTTGCGGTTTTTGGCCACAATGTCGCGCTGGGTGGCGAGTTTTTGCTTTTCGCCGTCGATCACTGATGCGGGGGCTTTGTCTGCAAAGGCCGGGTTCGCGAGCTTGTTCTCAATGGCAACGGCAAAGGCCTCGGACTTTTCGATTTCCTTTTTGAGGCGGGTCACTTCAGCCACAGGATCCAACAGGCCTTCAAGGGGGATGTTAAGCTCGCCGCCCGGAACCACGATGCTCGCAGAAAACTTCGGCTTGGCGAGGTCAAGTCCCACGTCCATGGATTCAAGACCACCAAGGTCGATAATGATGTTGCGGCATTCGCCCACGGAATCCAGCGTAGCTTGGTCGTCTGCTTTGATGACCGCCTTGATCTTTTGCGCGGGCGAAACCCCGTAGCGACCACGGATGCTGCGCACCCCTTCCACTACGGCGAAAATGCGCTCAAAATCCTTCTCGATTTTGGCATTCACCAGGCTTGAATCAGATGCAGGCCAAGCACGGGAAATCACCATTTCCGAGCCAGGGAACAGGATGGTGTTGAGTTCTTCGGTGATGAACGGCATGACGGGGTGCAAGAGATCGAGGACCCCACGCAGAACCTGGGCCAGGATGGCCATGGCGTTCTTCTTTTCTGCGTCCATCGTTTCGCGGTTGATCACGCCCTTTTTGATTTCTAGGTAACTGGAGCAAACGTCGTCCCAGACAAAGCGGTACAGCTCCTGGGCGAGCTCCGCGAAGCGGAATTGTTCCAGCAACTTGGTGGCGAGCGCGATGGTGCTATTGAGGCGCGAAAGGATCCATTTATCCTCGAGGGCGAACAGGGCTGGATTGGCTTTTAAGGGCTCGCCTTGGAGGGCTCCGGCCTGTTCCAAATGGGGGTAAAGGAAGCGGGAGGCGTTCCACAGCTTGTTGCTGAAGTTGCGGCCGATTTCGAATTTATCCGAGGTGTTGATGGTGCGACCATCTTCCTGCTTCTCGGGTTTGACCGGGAGGCGGGCATCTTGAGTATCGGTGCAGAGCGAGGCCATCACAAAGCGCAGGGCATCGGTGCCATATTTCTCGATGATGTCGAGCGGGTCGACGCCATTGCCCAGGGACTTAGACATGGTGCGTCCCGTTCCATCCAGAATCTTGGGATGGATGTAGACTTGGTTGAAAGGGATTACACCTAAATTCTCCTGGGAGAAGATCACCATGCGCGCCACCCAAAGGGTGATGATATCGCGACTGGTGACGAGTACCGAAGTTGGGTAAAATGCTTTCAGAGTGTCGGTGTTGTCGGGCCAGCCCATGGTGGAGTGGGGCCAGAGCGCCGAGCTGAACCAGGTGTCGAGCACACCTGCATCGCGTTCGAGCAGATGCCCGGGCAAGGCGTCGCTGGCCAAGTCCTTCTCTTGCGAACAAACTAACCAGCCTTCGGTCTCGGAGCGATAAAAGAAGACATCCTTCTGTGCGCCAAAGGCTGCTTGCAATTCGGCTTCGGAGCAGGTTTTGCAATGCCAAATGGGAATTTGATGACCCCACCACAATTGCCGGCTGATGCACCAGTCCCGCTTTTCGCCCAGCCAATCCAGGTAGGATTTGGCATAGCGCTCAGGCATGAATTTCACCTGGCCCGAGCGGACGGCTTCCATGGCGTTCTCGGCCAGGGTTTCCATCTTCACGAACCATTGGTCGCTGAGCATGGGCTCGATGGTGGTCTTGGAACGGTCGCTATGACCCACCTGGTGCTCGTGGTCCTTGACCTCGATGAGGTAGCCTTCGGCTTCCATGGCAGCGACCACGGCTTCGCGGGCCTTGGCAATGGTGAGACCTTGGAATCTTCCGCCGTTCTCGTTGATGCGGCCATCTTCGGTTAAAATATTGATCATGGGCAACTTGTGTCGCAGTCCCGTGGCGTAATCGTTGGGATCATGTGCAGGAGTGACCTTCACGGTGCCGGTTCCGAATTCGGGATCCACCAGGAGAGCGTCGGCGATCACGGGGATTTCGCGCCCAATGAAAGGAACCAGAACGGTTTTGCCCACATATTGCTTATAACGCTCATCGCTTGGATGCACGGCGAGGGCGGTATCGCCCAAAACCGTCTCGGGGCGCGTGGTGGCAACGGGAATAAAGCCCGAACCATCGGCGAGGCGGTACTGGAAGGTCCAGAAATGACCCTTCTTGGTCTCGTAATAAATTTCGTCGTCAGCCACAGCGGTCTGCAAATGGGAGTCCCAGTTGACCAGGCGCTTGCCCCGGAAAATCAGGCTCTTGGAAAACAGATTGAAGAAGGCGTGGCGAACGGCGCGGGCGCAAATGGGGTCCAGGGTAAAGCGCTGACGGGACCAGTCGCAGGAGCTTCCCATGCCCTTGAGCTGGGTGGTAATGCGCTTTTCGTATTCGTCCTTCCATTGCCAAATGCGCTCGACCAGTGCTTCACGGCCAAGGTCATGGCGGGTTTTCTTTTCGTCTTGCAGAAGGCGCTTTTCCACCACGGCCTGCGTGGCGATACCGGCGTGATCCGTTCCCGGAATCCATAAAGTATTGCGTCCGGTCTTGCGGCGGTAACGGACCAGGATGTCTTGAATGGTGTTGTTGAGGGCGTGGCCCAGATGCAAGGCGCCAGTTACATTGGGAGGCGGAATGACGATGCTAAAGTGTTGTCCTTTTCCACTTGGGGCGAAGGAGTTTTTAGCGTTCCAGTCGGCGAGCCAACGGGTCTCAATGTCTTTCGAATTAAATCTAGGTTCCATAGGAGGGTGAATCTAGAAAAATGCGCTGAGTTCCGCTTCGGTTGGGCTTTGCAGGACGCCGGGAAACTTCGTGCACACAAGGCCCGCCACGGCGCAGGCAGTCTGGATCGCTTCTTCGCCCTGCTTGCCTTGCAGGAGTGCGTAGGCAAACCCTGCGCGGAAACTGTCGCCGGCGCCCGTTGTGTCCACCACCTTCACGGGGTAGGGTTGGAAGGTTCGCTTAGCCCGGGTTTCGATGGCAGAGGTTCGAGGAGGAGCGTACCATAGAGGCTCGCCCCCGAAGGTAAAAATCACCCATCCCGGACAGGAGTCCAGGTAGGTCAGGAATATCTCTTCCCAGCCTTGTCCGGAATCGTGGACCGTTTTGTATTCACGGAGCAGAAACTCCTCAGAAATGAGCGTGGCATGGGCATTGCGGGCGATTTTGGATTCCGGGGCATGATCAATGGTTAAATAGGGCTTGGCGTGTTGGATGCAATAATCCGCGCACAATTCGCTCTCGGCTCCGAGAAAGGGATCCAAGAGAACCAGGTCCGTACTCGCGATGTCACCCTCCTGGGGTGGATTCCATTGCTTTTCCGTAAACAGAATTTTGATATATCCCCCAAAAACCGTCCGGGTTTTGCCATCCGCGAGGACCATCTCTTCGATGGGATGGTAGTTGGGTTTGATTTCCAGTCGGGTCGCATCGATTCCCGTTTCGGATAGTCTTTGGATAAATTCGGAACTCTGTTGGGAATCTGCGAGCCAGCGTCCGTCCAGCTTGGTCTGGATGCCAAGCCGTTGCAAAGTCCAAGCCCCTGCGACGGCTTCTCCGGCCAGGTTGGGGACGCTTGCGCGAATCTCTGCGTAGGCATTGGCTACGGGGTAGGGGGTGGAGAGCAGGTGGAGGGTGCTGGGGGCGACCATTCCGTAGCAATAAACTGATTTTGGGGTGTTGCTCATCGAGGACTCCAGGAAGAAGGCTTATCCTAAACTATATTCCAATTTGGAATAGTACAATATGGAATATATTGATGATTGGATCGCCGGACCTGCTTTCCCCAATCTGCCCCAAATTCTGAAGAAACCTAGGGAAACGCCTTGGTTTTTCTATTTTGCCATCCGAAACCCATACGAGGATCCCATGACCGAAAATTCTGCATTTCCCGAGCCATGCAACTTTATTGAAGACATAATTGTCGCGGATTTGCAGTCTGGTAAGCGTGCCACCGTTCATACCCGCTTTCCTCCCGAGCCCAATGGCTACCTGCATATCGGTCACGCCAAGTCCATCTGTCTCAATTTTGGAATTGCCAAACATTTTGCAGAGGCGAAGGGCCAGTGCAACCTGCGATTTGACGATACCAATCCGGCCAAGGAAGAGCAGGAATATGTGGATTCCATCCAAGAGGATGTGAAATGGCTTGGATTTGACTGGGATGACCGTTGCTATTATGCCTCGGACTACTACGACAAGTGTTATGAATTTGCCCTGGAGCTGATCCGGAAGGGCAAAGCCTATGTGTGCGAGCTTGCCGGTGACCAGGTGAGTGAATACCGTGGCAACCCCATGCATCCCGGCCGTCCGAGTCCGTGGCGCGAGCGTAGCGTTGAAGATAATTTGGGGCTGTTTGCCAAGATGACCCGGGGCGAGGTGGACGAAGGAAAGATGTTCCTGCGTGCCAAAATTGACATGGCTTCTCCGAATATGAATTTGCGCGACCCCGCCATTTACCGCATCAAGAAGGCAGATCATCACCGTACCGGCAGCAAGTGGGTGGTGTATCCCATGTATGACTATGCCCACCCGCTCGGCGACTGGATCGAGGGTATTACCCATTCCATATGCACCCTTGAATTTGAAGTCCACCGGCCGCTCTATGATTGGGTATTGGAGACCTTGGAACTCCCGAATCGTCCCCAGCAGATTGAATTTGCACGCCTAAACCTCACCAATACCGTGATGAGCAAGCGCTTGTTGCTGGAGCTTGTGCAGAATAAATTGGTGATGGGTTGGGACGATCCCCGCATGCCCACTCTTTCTGGCCTGCGTCGCCGGGGCTACACCCCCAGCTCCATCCGGACTTTTGCCGAAAAAATTGGGGTGTCCAAGGCTGATAGTGTTGTGGATATCAATCTGCTCTACTTCTGCATTCGTGAAGAACTCAACGCCATTGCCCCTCGTCGCATGGGTGTGCTGGATCCCGTGAAGGTTGTGCTGACCAACTGGCCCGAGGGCAAGGTGGACATGATCGAAGCGGACAATAATCCGGAAGATCCTGGCATGGGCAAGCGCTTGATCCCGTTTGGAAAAGAGCTGTGGATTGAGCGCGATGACTTTATGGAAGTCCCCGCCAAGAAATATTTCCGCTTGGCTCCCGGGGCAGAAGTACGGCTCAAGCATGCCTATTACATCACTTGCAAGGAAGTAGTCAAGGATTCGTCTGGTAATGTGACGGAGCTTCGCTGCGAAGTGGATTTGGAGTCCCGTGGCGGGGGTTCTCCCGATGGCCGCAAGGTCAAGGGAACCTTACATTGGGTTTCCGCCGAACATGCCGCCGATGTGGAAGTCCGCCTTCTCGACCATCTCTTTACCTTCGAGAATCTTTCCGAAGTTCCTGAGGGTCGTGACTACAAGGAATTCTACAATCCGAATTCCCTGGTCAAAGTCAATGCCAAGGTGGAACCCTGTGTGGGTGAGTTAAAGGCCCTGGATCGGATCCAGTTTATGCGTCATGGGTATTTTTGCGTGGATTCCCGGGACTCCAAGCCTGGGGCACCGGTCTTGAATCGCCTCGTGGAATTGAAAGATTCCTGGGCCAAGGAACAGAAAAAGTAGGATTTGTCCGAAACAAAAAAAGCATCCCCCAAGGGATGCTTTTTTTGGGAATTACCAGGTTACCAAGTGGCCAAGCTTTGCATAGCTGCCAGTAACCGTAACTGGCAGCACATCGGCCGTGCCGGGCATGACAGGTTTATATCGCATAATTTACGACGATGTTAGTAACTCCACCCAGGATTGGGATTCGCATTTTTCCCAGGAATTGGGAGTTTGCCCACCTCCCAAAACCGGCTATCAGCAGAATGTTGAGGTTACCTGCAGTGCATTAAGGCACTGTCGGGTACACCTGGTTCTGCTGTAGCACCAAATTACATGGAGGTGGAGTCAAACGAGTAATTCCCTTTTTTTATTCTCAAACTTGGTGGGATTAGAACGTGTAGCGGATGGAGAGGGCACCATCAGCGCCAAAACCTGTGTTGTTGATCAGACCCCACATGGGACGAACGTCTAAGCCCAAGAGGATGGGGGCGCCCATGCTGTTGAAATTAAAATCAAGGCCCAGCTGACCACCTACGCCAATGCCGATATTGCTTCCGGAATAAAGGCCAATTGCTGCGCCAGGACCGACATACCAATTCAGGGCATTGGTGATGTTACCATCCCACTGGTAGATGCCTGCAACAGATAATCCACCTCCTCCAAGTCCTACATCCAGTTCCACGCGATTGGCAGAACCCAGGGCCTTCTGGTAGGATACTTCAGCGCCACCCCCGTGGTTGCCGCCTCCCAGGCGGACACCGATCGCATTGGCTGGCATACCTGCGAATGTTGCCGAGGCAAGTCCGCAAAGGGTCAATAGTGTTAAGCTGATTTTTTTCATGGTTTATCCTTTCTGGTTTGGTATTGAGATAATAGACTAATTGGGGCTTAATTCCAAGAGAATGCGTCCAGGGATAAAAACCCGAAGGCGAAAGCGCTTTGGAGAAGAGTAGCCTTGGGCTTCGATGCCGCACCCAACGCAACGAAAAAGGGCAAGATGTGGTCCAGGGTGGGGTGGTTCCACTTTGAAAATGGCGCCAATTCTTCAAAACTCTCAAGGTTGGCCCGGTTTCCTGAAGTTGCCTGCAGTTGAAGCCAGGTGGAAAATTCTTGGGCCTCCCGGCAAACGGGCGCATCGTAGGGTTGGCCTCGGAAGGCTCGCAAGTTATGGGTGGCGCCACCGCTTCCCACAATGAGGACACCCTCTTCACGCAACGGACGCAAGGCTTCTCCTAACTGGAGATGGTGAGCCAGAGATTGGCCAGGTTGGATGGAAACTTGAATAATGGGGATGTTGGCTTTCGGGAACAGGAGGGAGAGCGGGACCCATGCGCCATGATCCAGCCCTCGGGCGGAATCCAATTCAGCGTTTAATCCGGCCCCCTGCAGCAACCTCTGGATTTGAGTGGCCAGGGGAGGATGGCCTAGCGGGGAATACTGGAAATCGTATAGTTCCTGGGGGAACCCATAAAAGTCATAAACCAGGGGAGGATCTTGATGGGCGACTATTGCTGGAAGGTTTGTTTCCCAATGGGCCGAAATACATACGATCGCCTTGAGTGCTTGATGTTTTGTACGTAATTCATCGCCGAAACCCTGCAGAAACTTGCGGGTAGGGGAGTTGTCCACGAGCATGGTGGGAGCGCCATGGGAAATGAATAGTACGGGCAGAGCCATGAGCCCATAATAGAATGAATCGGCAAATATGGTGAAATATATTCGACCAGAGGAACAAAAGGGGAGATAAGTGGATCAATCTCTGCGTCACCTAGGCCCCCGTCTGCGCGTGGGTGACAAAGAAATCAATTCCCCAAAACCCCATTGGGATCAGCAGATTAAGCAAGCAATTCGGAAATACCAATTTTACGTGCCGCTCGGGCCAGGTTCTTACTCCGCGTGGCGAGCCCAGCTTTTCTTCGCTCCGCAAGCTCCAGATAGGCTGCTTCGTAGAGGGTGATGGCGCAATCATGGGCAAGGACCAGCGTGCGTTGCCACGCTTTGCTACTCGTCTCCAAATCGGTTTCAATCCTGAGTGCGCCAAGCAGTTCGAGGAACCGCTTGCCGTCTGCGGAGTTTAATTTGCGGCGACGCTCGGCCACAAGCAGGGCTTCCCCGGTTTCCAGGTGCCAGTGAGCCGGCACCAGGGCATCCCGGAGGCGAAGTTCTTCAAGGGTTTGCAGGACGACCGCATCGATGTGGTCTTCAAAGCATAGCCCCAAGGCAATGGTGGAATCGATCACGAGCGGGTTCATCCGAGTTTCCTTCCCTGTCCAAAACGGATTAAGGCATCAAGCGCGGCAAGCCGGTCCTGGGCTCCTGGGTCTTTCATGGGAACCAGCTTGGCCACAGGGTGTCCGTGTCGTGTGATCCAGATTTCTTCGCCCTTTTCCACTCGGTCCACCAAGGAGGAAAGGTGCGTTTTGGCATCAAAAAGGCCGACTTCCTGCATGGAAATTTCTCCGTAATAAACCTTGAATAGACTAGTCTCAAACTAGATTATTTATTGCAAATCGGCCAGAGTTGCTTTACAGGATGATTCTCTTTATTACATTTGCGCTTCAGATTCAGTCATAAGAGGATTCATGTATTCAATCATCGAAACCGCTGGCTTCCAGTTCAAAGTAGAGCCTGGGATGCTCGTAAAGCTCCCCACTGTCGACGCGGCAGTTGGCTCCAGCATTGAATTGAAGTCCGTTCTCCTTGCCTCCAATGGCAAGGATGTGTTCATTGGCACCCCAGTTTTGCCAAATGCCGTTGTCACTGCGGAAGTCATCCGCCATGACCGCGACGACAAGCTGGTTATCTTCAAGAAGAAGCGTCGCACACGCTACGAAAAGAAGGGAAACCACCGTCAGGGCTTTACCGAAGTGTTGATCAAGGAAATCAAGGTCGGGACCGAAACTCAGGTGATCGATGCCAAGGTCGTTGTGCGCAATCGCGCTCGCGCCGTGGCTCTCGCCAAGGCCAAGGAAGTGAAGCCAAAGTTGACCCGCGCGCAGAAGATTGCCGCCGGTCTTCCCAAGCCACCTAAGGTCAAGAAGAACTCCCTCCGCAAGGCTAAGGAGAACTAACCATGGCACATAAGAAAGGTCAAGGATCCATTAAGAATGGTCGCGATTCGCAACCCAAATACCGTGGCGTAAAGAAGTACGGTGGCGAAGTCGTTTCCGCTGGCAATATCATCGTCCGTCAAAAGGGAACCAAGTTCCACAAGGGCACCAATGTCGGAATCGGTAACGATTTCACCTTGTTCGCCTTGATCGACGGCGTGGTCAAGTTCGAACGCAAAGATCGCTTGCGTCAGAAGGTCTCCGTTTACGCGCAGACCTAATCCGCATTGTTTGTAAGGAAAGGTCGGTCCCATGGGCCGGCCTTTCTTCATTTTTATATCTTGGTAGGTATGCGTTTACTCGGTTTTGCCTTTTCTTTTCTCCTGCTGTTTTTGGTGGGGTGCTCTTCCAATCATGCCGGAAAGGAGTATTCCTTTGAGCGCAGCCTCCAGGAGCCCATTGTTGAAAAGCGCTGTGTGGCCGGGGTCGTTGCCGAAGAGGGGAAGGATTGTTATTTGCTCAAATGGCGCCAGCCCATCGACATCAAGAATCTCAAGAAGGTATACATTTGGTTTGATACCAGCGTGGTGGGTCCAAGTGATGAGACTTTGCCAGAAAACGCTACATCCAAAGCGGACACCTCCATTGAATTTCTCGAACAGAAAGGGATTTACACCGACTCACTGGATTTGACCGATCTTTTGGCGAACCGTCCTGACAAGGATACCGTGATCATCTCTATGTGGGCTGAATACGATGACTCGGGTATCCCTGGGCGGATTGTGCGCACCTACGCCATTCTTGGCGATCTCCTCCCTCCCGCACGCGTTCTCTATTCGGATTCTTCCACCTACAATACCTTGGTGATCCGTTGGAACCGGCCCACTGACCAGGTGGATTATTACAATGGCGATTCCATCAATGGGTCTATTTTGGGATACGATATATCCATTATGGCAGAGGACAAGAGTCAAATCCTTTTTAACGATAGCGTCAGTCTGAAAATCGGACGCATGGCAGCACCTGGACGGCTGTTAAAAAATTCCCGGTGGAATCTGGATTCCCTTCCCTTTATGCCCAATAAAACGGTTTCCAGCGCAGCTTTTGAAATCCACTGCGCCATCCAGGATGGCTTGGGGTTCCAGGGCGATTCCCTGGATGAATTCGAGCTCACCATTTCGGGCCTGAACTCCGAGGTCAAGCTTACTGTAGCCATTACGGCGATGGACTTTTCGGGCAATTCCGGAATGACTTCCGAACAAAGGACTCTGAATACCACTGATTCTATTGCGCCCATTCTACCCGTAAGTTTCTGGTTCCAGACAGACACCTTGGACTCCAATCGCGTGCGGGTGGACTCCAATCGGGTCGTCCTATTTTGGCTTCGTTCAGTGGATCCTCTCAAAACCAACTCTGGGATCTCATACACACAAACGAATCTTGTCATTCCCAAAGGGTGCCTAGAGGGCACTTGTTATCGCAATATCGCAAAATATCAAATGGAATGGCTCAATGGCTCCGTCTGGGTTCCCCTGCAAAGGGGAGATGGCCTGGAGAATACCTATTTACAGGTGGAATCTGCGAAGCGTTGGACCAAGGCAAGCACTGGAAAAGTGGCCATGGTTGAGGACTCCGCGGGGCAATATACCGGGGACACTTTGCGCTGGATGATTCCTGGAGATACGGTGATGGTGCGGTTGCGCTCGATTGATTCCAGTGGAGCAATGTCTTCGCCCTGGCTTGTGGATACATTAATTCTTTCGCGAGGAAATTTCGCAAAATATACCTGCCCTTCGGGGTTTGTTCCTGCCAAGGGCAAGTTGGACTCGACCCTTTGTGTGGAGCGGTTTGAACACCGGGACTCCCTAGGCAAATTTTCGCGCAATGTGCTGTTCTCTGAGGCCCGCGCCACCTGCAAGGCGATCCCGGGGGCCAATGCCGATTTGTGTTCCGAATCACAATGGGCAAGCGTCTGCGCATCTGGGGGGAGTTCTTACGGAACCATCCAGGAATCCGATTTCCGCGCAGAAACATTCCTGATGTGGTATTGCAATCAAGGCACGGGGGATTCAGCCTCTGCCTTGAATTTGGATGCAAGAAATGTTTTATGCAGCAGCCGGGATGGAGTGCGCGATCTTCCCGGACAGTTGCAGGAATGGACTTGGACCACCCTGAGCCGTATGGATACCACCTACGCCAAGGATAGCAGCCGTATCTTTACGCCTCGTCCGGATACTGCGGTGGGAGTACTAAAGGGGTCGAGCTATGTTCTCTTTGACGCCGTGGTCGATCGCTCTTTGCTTGCCAAGTGCACAGCCAAGGGCACGCCCGTCCGCAACCGTCCCAAGTATACCCTGACAAAAACCGCTTATCTGTATTTTGCCAATGGCCGGACCGACACCCTGCTCGTCCGGGATACCACGCGTGTTGCCATTGACTCCATCAAGCCCAATCGCTATATGGATAGTCTGATCATCTTCAAAGTGGCAAGAACGACGGTTCCTAACGTGATTTTGGGCTATGATACCCTGAATTATCAGGAATATCTTCGCCGGGGCGAATCGATTTGGACAAGTGCCATGGGCCAGGGTATTTTGACCTATTCAAAAGTCAATGTGATTCCGGCGTTTCTTTATGGCGGAACCGAATCCAGAACAAGCACCGCATCCTTTTATTTCGATGGTTCGATTGGATTCCGGTGCTGTGCTCAGCCGAAGAGCTCCCAGAGTATTCCGTAGCGGAAGGTGACTCCTGGGGGCGCATAGCCTGACCCTAGAGTGAGCTTGGTGTGGTTGAGATTCTCGAGGCGAGTGTAGAGCGAGAATGTGTTGATCTTCATTCGGGCTTCAAAGTTTAGGAGTAAATTCTTGGGTAGGGTTTCCCGGGTTGCGAGGCCCTCGGGTGTGAGGTAGTAGTCTTCCCGATCCCCCAGCCATTGGAAATCCCAACGAATGTCCACCTTCAACTTTTCATTCACCAGAAGCTTGGACCAGACCACGGTTCCTTTATAGGTATGCGTAGGACTGGAGGGCACGGAGCGGCTGTAGGTTCCGTCTTCCAGGGCAAGCCATCTTTGCAGACTGGCTTCCCTCTCCATCCAAAAATCCCAGTTTCCCAAGTGGAACCCTCCGAAGCAACGCCAGGAAAGATTCCCTATGCTATCCATATTCACAAGTCGGAAGGCAAGTGAATCGGGGAGCACGGATTCTGTGGGATGGGCGAGCCAGCCCATGGCTATGGCGTTCTTGCTGGATTCCCTGCGCAGTCCGAGTCCGTAGGAAAAAGCGGGAGCGTGGTAGGATAATGCAACTTGTCCGGTGCGACGTTCTTCCGTACGTAAATTCGGGTTGGAAAAGACTTGTCGGCCCAGTTCGTCATGGCGTGTTTCTTCTGCATCTGCGAAGCGTTGGTGACGACGGACTTGCGCCTCCAACCCAAAGTGATCCCGAAAAAGGGCGTTGGCTTCTAGAGAAAAAGCGGGCTCGTAGAAGACCTTGTCAAAGGTTGAGCTATTGCGCTGCATGCCCAATTGGGCGCGGGTATTCCAGGATGCAGAAGGGGTAAAAAACGAGTCTGCATATTGTAGATACCCGAGCTCGCGATCCTCCCAAAGTAGGGCGTGGGTTCGAGATTCATACTGTAGGATGGCTTGGACTTCTTGCCAGGGCAGGCTCAAAGTGACTTGTCCGGATTGGATTTGGGAAAGGTACTGGTCATTTACCAGTGTGTCCACGGAATCTTGGATCGTAGATGGGGTGTTTATCCAAATATTTTCGAGCGAGGTGCGTTGGTGCCACCAGGTGATGGATCCGCCAAATTTGCGGTAGGTCGCTTCGGCACCAAGGCTGTTAAGGCGGGTTCGGAGCGTGAAGGGTGCATCGGCAAAGTTGAGCTGGGCCGGATTAAGCGAGTCGACGATGGGGTTTTGCCGGGTTGCATCGTCGTTGCGCAGGCGAAACCAGGTGGAGCTAACGCCCACGGATCCATTCTGAGTTTTCCACAATAACCGAGGTTGCATGATGAAGGTGTCAAAGGCCAGGTTCCGTCCCGAAAGGGGGACTGAACTGGAGTCCCTTTTGAGCGTGCCGAGGTAGGGCTGGTGGGTAATGTCCTGGTAGCGGAAGATCCCGGAGGAATCGGTGGAGTGGGTTACCATCCCAAAATCAAGAAAGAGGGAATCTACCAGAGAGCGCTGAAAGTCGAGGCGAAGGCTGTTTCCGGTGAACGCCGAGCGTTGCCAATCCAAGATGATCTGAGGGGTGTCGAGACTTGCGATCATGGACGACTTTTCGCGCAGCAATCCGTTTTCGCCGTTCATTCCAATGGTCCAAGGGTCCCAAATCAAGGCGGAGGAATACAGGCCCGATGCCTTTTGGGGAAGCCTGGATACAGGCTGGAAAAGGCCTAGGCGGGGAAGTATTAAATCAGGGGATCCCTGAACGGATGTGCCCAGGACGAATTCACTTTTGCTTCCGGGCAAATCAAATTCCCGAAACATCAGGCCGGGTTCCGGGACTGCTGCGCGCGAAATCGCGACTTCGCTCAGGGGCGAGGTCGGTTTGGCGTGGGGGTGATCTGCCGCAGAGGCAAGAGTTCCCATTACGAGGACTACAGGGATTAATCGCATTCGATACTCCCGAATTTAACTATTTTGGGGCGTAGGAGATTTCGGATGAAACAGTTTAAAATATTTGCAATTTGCATCGGCCTGTTCCTGACCCTGGCTTCTGCGCAGGAAGTGAGCCAATATGGCTTAGTGCTTGGGGGTGGGTATTCCATGCTCTATGGTGCGGATGCCAATAACATGGCTCCCTATATCGATTCAAACGATATTGGTGGAAACCGCCAGCCCTTCGGTTATGGCACGAACGGCCTTCCCAAAACCACCGCGAACGCATCTCCTTCCGGGTCTGTTGGGATCGTGGTCGGTGCATTCCTTCGCTTGGACTGGAACGACTTTTTCTACACGCGCTTTGAAGCGACCTACCTTTGGAAGGGGGCTGAATACCAGATTACCCTTCCGGTGGACGAGACTTACTATGGTGGTGCGGATAGTGTGAATTCGATTACCGCATCTCTGGAGCCGGGAGACTCTGTTCTCGCTGGCATGCGTCGGTTGGTGATCAGCAATGGTTACATACAAATTCCAATTCTTATGGGTGTGAATATTACCCGGGAGCTTTCTGTCTTTGCGGGGCCTCACGCCACAATCCTCGTGCAAAAAGGTTTCGAAGCCCATATCACCGAATCGAACAGCAATGGTGCGGACGGATCCCAGATTGAAGGAAAAAAGAGCTACACTGGCATCAATCAAAAGTACGCGGCCTGGGATTTGGGCGTGACCGCTGGATTGGCTTATGTCTTTTCCGATCAATTCCAATTAGGCTTGCGGTGGGCTCCAGGATTCATGCCCATTTTGGATCGTCCCACGCCTCCTGAAATCAAAATGAACAACATTCAGGTTGTGGCCAGTTTCAATTTTTCTGAGTTTTAAGTTCTTGGTTCTCTCAATAAAAAAGACCTCTCCAACGAGAGGTCTTTTTTATGATAATTTAGGTGCTAGTCGCGCTTTTTGTCCGAGGTTTGGCCCGGAGGGAGTGAGCCACCATAACGGTCGCCTTCAATGGATACAACAGTCATTTCAAAAATTCCAAGTCGTGGAGTCTCATTGCGTTTGAATTTGACACGCGTGATCAGGTCGCCACGTGAAGTGGTGAATTCCCATGTGGTGCCATCGTCAAATTCCCGATCAGGTGGACCCCAGAGCATGTTCACCATGTCCTGATTCATTCCTTCTTCAATGTACCCTTGAAGGAAAATCTTTTTGAGGCGGCTGTCGATCCCAAAACCTTCTTGGGTGACTTGGTATTCGCGTTCATAGACTTGCACGCCCCGGTCGATGAGGATCGGCGAGGTGTGACGGTTGGAGCACCCAAAGAGTGCGATGGTTCCCATTACGAGGAGGGAAAGCTTAAGCCGGTTCATAAAATCTCCTTAGACAGTTGGCAAGAAAATATCAAATTTCTGGAGAATTGCTCTGATTTTTTTAGTTTTCTCCTATGATATTGAAGATTGAGTCCTTACTTGTCGGAATCACCCTGCTTCTTGTGTCCGTTTCTCCCTCGTACGCCATCGCTTTTCCCGAGCTGGATCCTACCGGGGCGCTGTTTGGGCCGACCTTTATTACGGAGGTTTCCGGGGTGTCCCCAGTGGTGCAGGGAACTTGGGTGCCCTCTGGGGGGGCTCGTTTCGGGTATTCTTGGCTTGAGCCCATGACGAATACCCGGCTGGGGTCCGAGCTGGGTAAATCGCCCCAATTTATTCGCTTTGGGGCGGACACATACATTACTCCTTGGTACGGTATGCTCCAGACCATGATTGGCCTTCGACTGATTCCCCACACTGAAATTGCATTTGTCTACCAAGCGAACGCATATTTTTTATCCAATGCGAATATTGAAGATTCCAATTTGCGGGGTACCTGGCGGGCTGATTATATTATCGGCCAAGCTTATTCTCAAAAAAGCATGGATTTTTCCCAGGCATTTGGCCTTTGGGCGTCTATGGATTTCTCTTTGAAGGCGTTTAGCATCGGAGGAGAGTTCAGGCATTTTCTCATCGATGTCCAGACCGAGAACCAAAGCAAAAGTTTCGACTATGTCCGTGGGCTTCCGATCTATGGGCGGGATTTTTTCCTAGAAGCTCTCGGCTGGGTAAAAGTTCCTATTTCTCAAAATGTTCAGATGGGCTTGGAGATTGAATACCAACAGGCCGGTCTTTTTACCAAAATGTTTGGCAATTATGAAAAACAACCCGTCAGGCAAGGCATGGCCTTTTTAGGGCCTCAATGGAGGAGTCCTCGGGGACGGTATTCCCTAGTTGTCGAGCCAGGGTTTTTTATTCGGCAACAGGATTATCTGAAAGGAAGTATTGCGGAACAAGTCCTATTTCGGGCGATTTGGCAAACCCGCTTTGCTTGGGATCGCCGATAGTCTTGTGTTGGCTACCAGTTCTGGGTGCTCCAGGGTTTCCAAAACTCAAAATCCTGCTCCATTCTGAATTCTTGTTCTTCAATAGAAATATCTGCCCACAGAGCGGGGGTTTCCTCAAGGCGGACTTTGCCAGGAAGCGCCTTCCAGTCGTTCATGACCCCGGATCTTCTGGCTTTTCGCAGTCCGTACATGACAAAGGTTGATGGTGGCTGCAGGGAATCCCATGCAAGGGTATACCAAGTCGAGGAGAAGGCTGTTTTAAGTTTGGTTCTTGATTTTGAAAGGGAATCCTGACATTGAAACGCGCCTCTTGCGAGCAATTCCAAGTCATCAAAGCGAAGGGTGGAACCGAAGATCCGCTCCCGCAAATGGTGAGTGGCCATTGCCCGGAATGACCGGGCGGGGCGACTCTTGAGGGTGCGAAGCTCTTTGGCACTGACATATTCTAAAATGTCGTGATTTGTTGAATGGACGATTTGGAAGGTATCTGCCATTGCGGGGATATGAGTCCAGGAAATGGTAAACGAAATCACGCGTTGGTCCAGGTCCGTTGCCCTGATTTTTGCCACGACATGGTATGGTGTGGTCAAAATGGTGCGATTGCACTGATCCCCGTTGCTTGATGCTTCAGTTGAATCCTCTTGTGCAAAGAGGTAAAGGGGAAGCATGAGGACAAATAGGAGCAATCGCACGAGCCAACCAGATTCCAAAAAATGAACAAAGGAAAAACGGAAAGGAAACTTAGAATTTGTTCCCAATAATACGGACTCCATCTGGCCCTAGGAAGGTAGCTTGGCGAGCCAACCGGGCAAAAAGATTTTCAAATCCAAGCATCACTCAACTCCTACCCATGAAATTTTTCAATCGCATGGGTGGCGCTTCGCAAAACAAGGATCGAATTCTTTTTGATCCGGTAATCCCAGATGGAGTCCGCTTCTGGTATTATCTTGCCCTATCCGATTGCGGTACAACCAACACGAACCACACAGAACCACATCGGAGCATACAAGATAACGCAGTCTTTTTTGATTAAAATGGGGATTTAGGCGTCCACTTCCTCTGCAACCTCAACGGAATCAGCACCGGAAGATGCAAAAATCTGAACATCCCGAATGCTTTCGCGGATTTTTACTTCGATCTCCTTGCAAAGATCGATATTTTCCTTGAGGAAAAGGCGGGAATTTTCGCGGCCCTGACCAATGCGCTCGCTATTGTAAGAGAACCAAGTTCCGCTCTTTTGGATAATTTCGAGCTCGACTGCGAGATCCAAAATGGAGGCTTCGCGCGAAATCCCTTGACCATAAAGGATGTCAAATTCGCACTGGGTAAACGGTGAAGCCACTTTGTTTTTAACCACTTTGACGCGGGTTCTGTTGCCGATGGCCTCTTCGCCTTCTTTGATGGAGGCGATGCGCCGAATATCGATGCGCTGGGTGGCGTAGAATTTGAGGGCGTTTCCGCCGGTTGTCGTTTCTGGATTCCCAAACATGACACCGATCTTCATGCGGAGCTGATTGATGAAAATGAGGCAAGTATTGGACTTAGACAAAATTCCGGTGAGCTTGCGCAGTGCTTGGGACATGAGTCTTGCCTGCAAGCCGACATGGTTGTCGCCCATTTCGCCGTTAATTTCTGCGGCGGGAACAAGTGCGGCGACAGAATCGATGACGATGATATCGACGGCACCGGAGCGTACCAGGGTTTCGCAGATATCGAGAGCCTGTTCCCCTGTGTCTGGCTGGGAAACAAGGAGGTGCTCAATGTTGACGCCAAGCTTGCGGGCGTAAACCGCATCGAAGGCATGTTCCGCATCGATGAAGGCGGCGATTCCACCTGCTTTTTGGGCTTCGGCGATTGCATGCAGGGTCAAGGTGGTTTTACCAGAAGACTCTGGCCCAAAAATTTCGATGATGCGGCCTCGGGGCAGGCCACCGACTCCGAGAGCCATGTCGAGCTGAATGCAGCCGGTCGAGATGACGGGAATTTCGACCGTCGGGCCCGAGCCGAGAGTCATAATGGAGCCTTTGCCATGATTCTTTTCGATCAGGGCAATGGCTGCGTCAACAGCTTTCTGCTTTTCGGCAGGAATATTGTTGTCGGGTTTGCCTAGGGTTGCGGTTGGTGCTTTCTTTGCCATGGTATCCTCTTTCGTTTTGATGAATATAACAACTACTGCTCAAAAGAGCAAGTGATTTTTTGTGTACATCCTGAAATAGTGCGCAGGGTGTTCAATAGTTTATAGACGCTACGAGTTCTGATCTCGTCACGGTCTCCGGAAAAAATTTCTTGAAAGGCCTCACAACCTGAAGGGCCTGCGATAGCCATCCAAACTTTGCCCACGGGGTTGCTTTCCGTTCCGCCGCCGGGACCAGCCACTCCTGAGGTTGCGAGTCCATAGGTACTGCCCAGCGCATTGCGCACGCTTTCTGCCATTTGGCGGACAGTCGATTCACTCACGGCCCCTTGGTTTCCGAGGGTTTCAGCGGTGATTCCAAGTTGACTGATTTTGACCTGGTTATGATAAGCGATGATCCCGCCAAGAAAAACTTCGGAGCTACCTGGAACCGAACTAATGACCTGGCCGAGCATTCCGCCGGTGCAAGATTCGGCGACCGAAATGGTTTGGCCCAGCTGTTTCAATCCTTGGATGACCGTTTTGGCCAGCCCGCTACCATCGGTGCAAACGAGGCTTAGCTCCCCTGGGGGTCCAAGGGTTTTTAGCAAGGCGCAAAGGGATGAATGAAGAGCGCTCCGGGTGATTTCGGCGCTTGATTGCGTATGGAGGTAAAGTCGGATCAATAAGCCTTCGGACGTGGGAAGACTGCACCACTTCACTCCCGTTGCGAATGGGGTAGCACGCAATGCAGGGCCGACGGTGCTTTCTCCGATTCCCGCGAAAAGCGCATCAAGGTGTTCTATTTGTCCTTGGCGCGTATTGGAGCCGAAAATCGGGGCAATATGATCCTGGAACATTCGGCGCATTTCATGCGGTACGCCAGGAAGGCAGCAGATTTGCGTGGGGCCTTGCATGAAGGAGAGTCCTGGGGCCGTACCCACTGGATTGGAAAGGATTGCTGCGCCTTGAGGAACCATGGCCTGAACCGAATTGGAGTCGTTCCAGGGTCTGCCACGTGAGGCGATGTAGGCCCGGATAACGTCCTCCGTGGCCTGGTCATGGTGCAGGGGGCGCTTGAGCGCCTTGGCAACCAGTTCCCGTGTGAGATCGTCATCGGTAGGTCCGAGCCCTCCGGTGATCAGAATCAAAGCGGGCTTGGAAGAAAGGGCCTGGCGGAAAAGGGACCCAAATACCTTGCGGTCGTCAGGCAGGGTGGATTGACTGAGCATTTGTACGCCAAGTGTCCGTAATTCTTCGGCGATCCATTTCGCATTGGTGTTGGTGACGAATCCCTGCGCGAGTTCGGTGCCGAGGTTGAGCACGATTGCGGTGGGAAGTGCTGAGGTTTGTTGTTTCATGTTCCTAAGTTAAATAATGATGAATGACAGAAAATGTCATTCTTAGGTTCTGGGGAAATATTTTTCCCAGAGCCAGCGGGCTGTCTTGGATTAAATAGATTTCCCACTATAAACTATGACCGGTAATCCTATTTCCGACACAAAGAATTTGGCAGACCTTGAGCTGCGCCTTACCCGGGCCCGCTGGTTCATGGGCAAGGACCGGGAAATCTTGGAAATCCAGGTTGTGGACCAAATTGTCTTTGCCAAAATGGCGTTGCACCTCGTCCAGGTTACTTACCGGCGCGGCGCGGCGGAGCTTTATTCCTTCTGGGATGGCGCCTTCGATACGGAGTTTTTGAAAACCTTGCTTTCCGGTTGCCCTTTGCGGGGGTCAAATGGTAGTCTGGTTTTGGTGATAAAAACTGTAAATATTGATTCCCTATCCCTTTCATCCCTTGTGCCCATTGGGGTGGAGCAAAGTAATTCCTCATGGATTATTCCGGGTCAGGGTTTTCTGAAGCTTTATCGAAAACTCGAAGAAGGTGTTCATCCCGAGGCAGAAATGGGGCTATTTCTAGCCCAGAACCAACGCTTCCCGAACACTCCTGGGGTGGTGGCCACATGGGAATACCAGGCGGGGGAGAGGCGTTTTGCCCTCGGGATTCTGCATCAGTGCATTCCCCAGGCGCGGAATGCTTGGTCCTTGCTCTGTGAAGTCGCGCCAGACCGAGAGCGGGGCGTGGCCTTGGCTTCTTTGCTCGGATTGCGGACGGCCCAGCTGCACATTGCCCTAGGGCGTGATCATGGAAATGCCCGGTTTTCTCCCAGGCCATTTGCCATGCCCGACCTTCAATTCATTCTGAAAAAGATCCAATTTGATTTGGACCAGGCTCTCCAGCCCGCATTGCCCGCGAAGGATTACACATCTGATTTTGGAATGCAAATCCGCATTCATGGCGATTTCCATTTAGGGCAGGTCCTTTGGAATGGGAATGATTTCATGGTGATCGATTTCGAGGGGGAGCCTATGCGCCCCTTGGCGGAACGTTGCCAAAGACATTCACCTTTAAAGGATGTGGCAGGAATGCTCCGGTCTTTTAGCTACGTCGCGGAGCATTTGATCCTAGGGGCTTCACCCCATTCCCCGGAAGAATTGCGGACATGGAGTGCCGATATTTCCCAGGCCTTTCTGCAAGCGTACCTGCGGGCGATGGTTGACTCAGCCTTGCTCCCTAGCTCTGACCAGGCAATCCAAGATTTGCTCCAAGTGTTTCTGGTGGAGAAGGCTCTTTATGAACTTCGCTATGAGCAGAAGAACCGACCCGACTGGGTGCAAGTTCCCCTGCGGGGTTTGGAGATGCTACTGCGGCAGTAGCACAACATCCAGATCAAATTCGGAGGCATCCACCACGCGCGCCATGCGGAATTGGCCCACATCGCCATCGCCCTCCAGTACGCGAATTCCGTTGTCCACCTCAAGGGCGTCCCATTGGCTACGGCCGTAAAAATGGAATTCGCTTTCCTCCGCCACTTCATCCAGAACCACTTCCAATTCCCGTCCCAAAAGGGACTGGTTTCTTTCCAGGGAAATTTCGGATTGTTGGGCGAGTAGGCGATCCAGGCGCTCCTGGGCAATGTCGTGGGGAATTTTATGAGCCAGCGTTGCTGCGTGGGTTCCTTCTTCGTCGGAGTAGGTGAACCCTCCAAGGCGCTCAAATTTGACTTCGTTCGCTAGCTGCATCAGTTCTTCAAATTCCGCTTCGGTTTCTCCAGGAAACCCTACCAAGACGGTTGTGCGTAATGAAATTTCTGGCACGGTGGAACGGAAGCGGAGCAACAGCTCGCGTAGCTCCTTGCCTCGCGTTTTTCTGCGCATTCGGGTCAGGACCGCATCGCTCGCATGCTGGATGGGCATGTCCAGGTAACTGCAAAGCCGGTTATTGTCCGCCATAAGCCTGAGCAAAGAGTCATCGATGAATTCGGGGTAAGCGTACATGAGGCGGACCCAATGCAAATCGGTATCCGAAAGGAGAGCTCGGACCAAGGTTTCCAAATTGGTTTGCGGTCCACCCGATTCACGTCCATAGAAGGTTAAATCCTGTGCAATCAGGGAGATTTCTTTTACGCCATGTTTGACGAGATATTGGGCTTCCGCCACGAGTTCGGGAATGTCAAAGGAATTTTGTTTGCCACGGATTCCTGGGATTGCGCAGAATGAGCAATTGCGGTTGCACCCTTCGGCAATCTTGAGGTAGGCGTGGTGCGGTGTGTTTCCCATGGCGACGCGCTTTTGAGGCTCACGGCGGCAAACGTTTGCCATGTCGTGTTCGCCAATGACTTCCAGAATTTTGCCGGGCTGGTAGGTCCCCGTCCAAAGATCGACTTCGGGCATTTCGCTTTTCAGATCACTTGAGTAACGTTGAGAAAGGCAGCCTGCCACCAGGATCTTTTGCCCGGGCCTGCGGAGCTGGGTAAGGCCGAGAATCGCATCCACAGATTCTTCTTTTGCAGACTCAATAAATCCACATGTATTGACGAGGAGATATTCGCTTTGACTTGGATCTTCCTGGATGGAGAAACCTGCTTGGCGAAACTCCCCCAGCATCCGTTCGAGGTCCACCTGGTTCTTTGCGCAACCCATGGAAATAGGATGGACGGAGCGGTTCGTGAATTTTGCTTTCGCAGACTTTGCTTTCATGGTGTGGCAAGATAAAAAAAAAGGAATTATTCGTTGGATTCCATATTTTTTTCAGGGTGGATTTATCCTGATCATTCAAAAAAAAAGGCGCCGGAAGGCGCCTAGGAAGAATCATTTGGTCAAGAGATTACTGCCATTCGTCGTCGGCCGCTGCTGGTGCAGGTGCTGGTTTTTGTGGCGCAGGTGTTGCGGGAGCAGGCGCTGGAGTGGAAGGAGCCGGGGTTGCAGGAGCAGGGGCAACCGCTGGGGCTGGCGTTGGTTCTGGAGTTGGGGTCTGGGCTGCGGGTTGGTTCCAATCCGAGGCCGTGGGTGGGGTGGAATTGTCTTCGGAAGCCGAAGAAGGAGCTGAGTTGCCGACGGTGTCGTTCTTTTTGTTGTCTACCCACCAGGCGTAACCCAGCGGGGCGAGGGAACCCTTGGCATAATTGGTCGCTTCGGCAATGCTTGCAAAAAATCCGATACGGACGCGGAAGTAGGAACCTTCGAGCTCGCCAGGGTTTTCAACTTGTGAGACGTAGGCTTCAATACCGCTGGAACGAAGTTTCTCAAGAACCTTGTCGGCTGCCTTCTGGGTGGGCTTGATGTCCACCTGAATAACATAGTTGCCTGCGCCGGTTGGGTTCGCCTTGCCAACGGAGAACTGGCCTGAACCTTGGGCTCCAACAGCCTGGATGGGTTGCAATTCAGGATCCGCAGGCATGGGTGGCATGACCGGAGGTGGAGGAATTTGTGCGGCCTGATCCTCTTCCTTTTTGCATCCGGAAAGTGACAACAGGGCTGTTGCTGCGATCATAGTAGTGATTTTGAAGAGGTTCACTGGAATCTCCGCGTTGGTTGGTTATGAGGAAAATAGTTAACTCATTGAATTTATGCAAGTTATGATTTTGTTTAGATTTAAAACCACGATGAAAGTTCACCCAGAAACTCTTCCCAGCGCCTCAGTGGCCCTGGTGGTTGTGGAGAAAAATTCCGAGCGCCAGATTTTGCTCCTTCAGAGGGCCCATAACTTGCGGGATGCCTGGAGCGGTCATTTGGCCTTTCCTGGTGGAAAATTTGAAATGGGCGACCGGGATTTGCTTGCAACGGCAATCCGGGAAACTCGCGAAGAATGTGGAATTGTCCTCACTGAACAAGACATGGTTCGTGCCTTGCCTGTGGCCCCTGCAGGGAAGTCGGGGAAAAATCCCATTTGGGTTCAGCCTTGGTTATTCGTTTTAGATCAATTTCCGGTTATTGAATTGGATGCAGCTGAGATGCAAGGAGCATTCTGGCTTGAGGCCGGTAAGTTCCAGGATTTAAAAAATCATGGATGCTTCGAGCCATTTCCGGGTGGTTCCTTTCCCTGTTTTTGGGTGGAAAACCAGGTGCTTTGGGGGTTTACCTATGGAGTGCTTTGCCAATATTTGGGGCTCGACCATGACAGGGCCTCTTGATATTTCTACCTTTGACTGCGTCTAGGCCCTGCGCAATGACTGCTTTTGGGTAACCCGCCAGGGCGAGAGCAGCAACGGACTCGAGAACTTTTATGTGCTGCAGGTCGCCTAGACACTTTTCCCCTCCATTCTGACTTTCGGCCAAGTCTATTGAGCTAGGACCCGGGCGAGGCTGTCGTACGTCGAGGCCGGTACCCGATAATATACGATGGACACCCCGAGGATGGAGTAAATCAGGGAATCACCCTTGCATTCAATGAAAAATGAGTCGTTCAGGTCGGTTGTGCCTTTTATGGTGCTTTCCACCTGCTTTCCCTTGAGGGAGCCGAGGCTCGAGGAAATGGAATACATGTCCCCCGCTTCCGGCTTGATCTGGAACATGGCCATTCCCGAGCTGTCCGCCCAGTAACCGCTAGGGTCCAACTTTGCCCGCTCCATTTGGCAGGAAAGGGTCAAAAGGGGGAGGATTGCGAGGGAAAGGAGGATGCCTGACTTCAATTTCATGACGCATAACATTCAAAATTCCCAAGAAAATGTCAAGTCATTCATAAAAATGACATAACTCCATAAAAACTAATGGATTATCCGGAAATGGAATGATATAATGGTTATCAATGATCGTTTTTAGGAAATTGAGGAGTTCGAAATGGACATGGATATTTTGCAATTCATCGTGGGCGGAATGGGAATTTTCGGTCTGCATTTCCTGGTCAAACTCACCCTACAGAAAGACCGTGGGTTCCGCTCGTTTTAACGGATATTCTTTTTCCACATAATCTTTTTAATCCCTTTAGTCTTCTTCGGTATATATTGATTTGAGGGATTGGTGGTTGGATCTTTTGATCCAGCCCTTGGTCCTTTTGTACGGGGGTACAAAATGGGGACAGCAAAAATCAATAAAACGCTTGTGTGTATCTTGCTCTTGGCCTCGGTAGGCTTTTCAGCAACGATCCATCTCTACAACCCGTGGTTGACCAATGCGTCCCGGGCTTCCTATACTATACATCCAGGGCCAGGCCAACGGTGGAGAGAGCTGGTGGATCGGCAATGCCATGACAGCAGAAGGAGGTGGCTGGTATAGCCATACATTTCTTGCTGGCTCCACTTCAAGCAATATTCAATTCCGGTTCATGTCCTCGGCCGATGCCAACGGTGCAAATGCCAGTTACTACCTGCCTTCGGGGATCCAGGCCGCCCAAGGGACCAACTTCCAAAATGTGACCCAATTCAATTCCGCGAGCGATGTTTACCTATTCGATCAAAATGGAACTCCGGTATTCACCACTACGCCACCTCTTTCAAAGATATTGATGATCTACAATCCATTCTCCATAGCTCCCTTGGTGGAGGTTGAAGGGAAGGTGGGCCAGCGGAGTACTCTTGCATCCGAAACACCCTGCGGGTGGTATTCTTTGCCCATTCTCGGAGATCCCAATATACGAGTCCGCCTAACCACGGGAACGGCCTCTGCGACCTACGGAGCCGGTGGAATCGGAACGATTTCCTATATGGATCTTACCGGGAAATTTACCACCAAGGATACGGTCTGGCTCAATACCCCAACCGGAGGTCCAGAATTTTTGACCCAGTGGAATGGGGTGAAGGGTAAATGTTCCGTGGTGCGCCTTGCGAGCATCATTCGCGATTTTCCTACCGATGGAACGCACCCGGATTTTGAGTCGGTTGGATGGTATGACCCCTGCGGCTCTGTAACTACGGGAATGGTGCAAACGGATCTAGGAGCCGACCGAAAACCCGTTAAGGCAAAAACAGCCTGTTCCAATTCGAAATTCGACGAGTGGTTTGGCCGGACTGCTGGAACCTATTGGACCGGTTGCCTCGACTTGGTCCTAACCGCCAATGCAGCAGGCGCCTACGAAAAGAAGGACGATGCCTTTTTTCCTTTGGACGGGGTGTCTACCAATTATTCGGACCCATACAATGGCATGGGAAAGGACCTCACCCGAGAAACCCCCTCAAAATTGGGTGCGGTTCACGGACATAATTTTGGATTCTGCCTAGAGACGCATGCCAAGTTTACCTATAAAGGCACCGAAGTTTTTTCCTTCAATGGCGATGACGATGTTTGGGTGTTTATCAATAATAAACTTGCGGTCGATATTGGTGGAGTCCATCAGCAATACCCTCAGTCTGTGAATCTCTCTACGTTGGGCCTTACGGTAGGGAAATCCTACAACTTTGACTTTTTCTTCTGCGAACGGCAATCTACGGATTCCCACATGTGGATCACAACAGATATTGACCTTACGGATTCCCGCGACGTTCTTTTGAACCGCGAAATCATTCAAGCGACAGGCTCTACGCAATATAGGTACTCGGTCTGGCTCAATACCCAAGGCGGGGTGGGGTGTGTCCAAGAATCGAGCACGCTCAAGCTTTCTGCTAATTATGAGTTGGCCAAAGTGGGTGCAACAGGACGCACCACTTTGAACCCTGGGACGCTTTATGGGGGTGGAATTGTCATCAATTCAACGCGCGACACCGTGGTGGTAGATACCGCACACATGTTCTCCTTGGACAGTGGATCGACCTATGTGTTGTATGTCATCGACCCCAATGCCCAGGGGGTATTTGATTCCATCGTATTTTCCATTCCGGCCAAGGGCGCTTTTATTCCTCCTCCGGTTGTTCCTTATGTCAATAAACCTCCAGTAGCAACTGCCGACACCTTTGCCATTGCCGAGGATCAAACCGCAGGGTTTCTCCTGGGGACCGTAGTCGCCTCCGATCCGGAAGATTCAGTTCTCACCTATCGGTTGAAAGGGTCCGGGCCCTTCCGCATCGATTCTTTGGGTAGGGTGTTTTTGACCGGTTCTGTCGATTATGAAGGGATGGCCGATTATTCTTTGAGTGTGGTGGTAAACGATGGCAAAGATTCGGTGACGGTTTCTCTTCGTATTCTTGTGACCAATGTGGCGGAACCGGTAGAAATTCGCATCGTCTCCGTGCAGGCAGGGGACAGCCTTTGGAGCAACGATCCAGATACCGTTTGGACCAACCAGCTATCGGTGAGGGTCAATGGTCGCATTACTGGCACGCTCTTTGGGGCCGGAAAAGATTCCTCTGCGCTCAAAACGGTCAAGCAGGGAGTGAACAAATTAGGCATGAAAATTTGCACATCGGATTTGTTGGCTTGTGGAATAGATTCGGTCCTGGTCCTTGTAAATACAGCGATTCCATCGGTCTCTTTTCAACCCCTAATGCCCGATACTACCGGGTTAAGATATCTTGTATACGAATATATCCCCAGTGATACCTTCTTCACCAATGATCCTTGGGCAAAAATTCAAGGAACATTGATTTCCACCGGTGGTGATTTAAAGAAGGATACCTCCCTGGTTTCCATCGATCTTGGCGATCTAAAGCTCAAAGACGGAGTGAACCGCATCCCCTATTCCTTTACCGATGTATTTGGAAATATGGTGGCGGAAACCTTGCTGGTCGTCCTAGATCGTAGACCTCCAGCGGTGGTGATCGCGAACCCTCTCGAGGGCTCATTTCAAAAGGAATATACCATTGACGTGGAGTGGTTGATTGAGGGGGTCGTTATGGATTCCCTCACCCGTGCAAGCCTTGAAAAAGGCAACAATACCATAATACGCAGGGCCATGGATCGCGCCGGAAACCTCGGTGCGGACACGGTAATGGTCATTTTAAAAATCGACCGCAATGATGTCATCGTGGATTTGGTGAAGCCCGTTGTGGTTATGAATCCAAAAGATGTCGATAAAGCATTCAGCAAGGCTCCGCCACGAAAAGATGAGCGGTACGCCTTTACCGCAATCAACCGGGCCACAGATCTTGCCGACGAAATTGCCTACGGAACTTCTGCCGGGACCGTGGTTAAGCCCAAGTCCGCCAAGGATCAGCGGACCTATGGCCTCGAAGCCAACACGCATGTCGGTCCCACCCTTCATATCCAGACCCGCCTGCAGTCCGTGGGAGGAGTGAATGCCGAGGGAGACCGACGCACAGGTACCCTCCAGGATCTCATGGAATGGATTGGGGAAAAAGGTGGAGTCGATACGGCGGAAGCCCTTTGTGGACTGAACATACCTCAAAGCCAATGGGAGGTCCGCCCTTTGTGGCGCAATTCCGTAACCGTAGAGGCCGACATTTTTGACAACATGGGGCAATATATTGACCGCTTCGTGGTCTCTGCAGATTCCCTTGGGGCCCAATACCTGAACGACGGTGGAGTGGCGGAATTCAATTTGGCCCTAACCCCTGACAAGGAGAGCAAGAACATCAAGGACAGCCGCGGACGCACCCTGGCAAGCGGGGCTTACCTGGTTCGTGGAGTGGTGCGGGCTACCTCCACTTATCTCTGGTGTGCAGGCGAGTTCAATCAGGGCGAACAGGTGAAGAGCATTGCCTCCATCCTGAAAGCTTTTGGCTATCGGCGGTATGACAAGTAGAATTTACGTGATGGACATCACCTGAATTTCCCCGGATTCCGCTGAAAACAGCGGAATTTCTTTTTTGGGGTACCCTTGTAACTATCTTTATTCGGTTAAGTGTGGGATTTTTGCGGCAGGGGTGCCGCCTAGGGGTTTGTATGATGCGATATCATGGCGCAATTTTTCTTTCTTGCTTGCTATTTCTGGGGCTCACTGGTTTGTGGGCCCAAGGCTTTGGCGATGGCGCCGGTCAGTCCTCCATACCCGAAGGCATTCTGAAATTTGGGCTGTATGGCAAGGAATGGGTGAATGTCGGGTATAATGGGAAGACTGCGGACTCGGGTGCCGTTGGGTCATCCGGGTACATCGCTTTGGCCCAAGACGCCATGCTTCGCTGGGATACCTACGCCGGTGGAGAAGTCCGTGGGAATGTGAATAACAAGATTCTCGGAAATTTGACCGCCAATGGAAAGGTGTATTTTACCAATCTGCTCTCGGTCGAGAAAACCATTTGGGCGAAGGATAGCCTACGGCTTGATGGCTCAGGTGGGGCAAATCTGATTAAGGGGAACGCCTATGTTGGCCTGGGGCTTAAACTAGGGTACAGCAATACCATTCAGGGGATTACGACGGTTCCTAATGGTGCCATTTCAGTCCAGGACTACGCCCACTCCAATACATTTGGGGCAACCGCACTTACCGCAGGCCAGGGAAATCAGCTCCTCGCGGGGGTCAATACTGCCGCCAATTTGAAATGGAACACAGCATTCTCCAGACCATTGTCCTGGGACTCCATGACCTATACGGTTCCATCGACTGCAGTTAGTTTTGATGCAACAAAAACCTGCTCCATTGCACAATTTTTGACATGGGACAATACCGCCGCAACCTGCGTTCTGGTTACCGGTGCCGCTGCCATGACCTTGCAAACGGCTCCCAATGGGGCCAAGGTCCTCCCACCCGGAAACTATGGCGATATTTCTTTGTTATACCAATCAAAAATGGTCTTAGGAGAGGGGATCTACAATTTTAAAAGCCTGACGTTGAATGGAGCCCAAGCCCAAATCCCTGTTTGGCAGCCCACGGGCGGCCGGACCCAGATTCTGGTGGAAGGAAATATCTCCTTAAGTCAGGACCAATTTATGCTCCGGCCTGCCTCCACGGCCACGGATTTTAACAAAGCTTTCAGCGCCACTGACCTGGCTATCAAGGGTGGTTCCGTTCTTTTGTATTCAAACGGAACCAACGTAACCCTGGGGCAGTTCACTTATGTGTGGGGCACGGTCATGGCTCCCAATGCCCTCATCGATGTGAAATATGATTCCCGTCTTTTTGGGCAAGCCTTGGGAAATCAAATTCAGGTTGCACAAAATTTTGAAGGCAACAACGGTCGCTACATTCCCTTTTATCCAACCAAACCCAAGATTGACCTCGTTTTTTCCGGAGGAGCGCTTTTGGATGAAGGTTCGGGAGGCGGAACCAAGATATTCCCCATCAACTTCTCCTTGGATCATGAAAATGGCCTTCCGGTGACGGTTTATTTCCATACCCAGTCCAGAATCCCAGCCCAGGCAGGCAATGCCGATGCATCCGACTATACCGGGGTTGCCAAGGATTCGATAACTTTTGGAGTCGGAGTCATTTCTGTGTCATTCAGCAAAGTCACCATAAACAAGGACGCCCAATACGAAGCGGATGACTATTTCGACCTAGTTCTGGATAGCGTGGTTAATGGACGGCTGGATTCTGTTTCCGCAAATAATGTTTACCCGCTTGGGATCCGGAATGACGATGCACCTCCGGTAATGGAATTTGCGGATACCAGCACGGTTACCGTAAGTGAATCTGTGGCAACGACCTTGATGGCAACGGAGCTAAATGCGGCCTCAATTTTAGATGCGATAGCCAATGTTTCCCATTCGGCCAAAAATGGGGGCATGGTGTCTTCCACTGCAACGACTCATACCATCTCCTCGGGATTGGTTTCCGGGAGCTTGGTTTTGAATTGGCTTAATGATGGGATGGATGAACCGGACGATACCGTTCGCATTGCCCTACGCAGTGGGACATCCATGACGGTTGGCCCCGATTCGGTCAAGACCATCATCATCACCGATGACGATGCCACCACCAAGCTTGCCCCCGGAATGCAAACCGCATTTGTCGTGGCCGAACCTGCGGGAGCTCTTTCTGCAACGACCACGGTCAAGGTCCCCATTGTTCTTGCGGGTGTTTCGGGCTGGCCCATCACTTGGGCCATGAATCTGCTTTCTGTTGGCACGGGCGGCGCGATTAAAGATTTGGATTTTGTTCTGGTAAAGGCGGAGGGAGCCATTGCTCCGGGTTCCCTGAGCGACACCCTGGTGGTAAAGATTAATAATGATATTTTGGATGAAGGAGATGAACAAATTCGTCTGGTTTTTGATCCAATTATGGGCGCGACCAAGCACCTGGATTTCAGCGGAAAGGACACCATTAGCATCATCATTGGGAATAATGATGGTCCCATTGCCGTGGACGACTCCGTCATTATTGGCGAAAACGCTCCCGTGGGTACTCAGATCAAACGTTTGGCAGACCTCCTGGAAGCAAGTCCTGATACCACGGCCCTATACGATTGGACCCTTTTGCCAGGGCTTGATGCATCCAAATTCAACTTGGTGAATGTTCCCGTTTCTGGCTGGATTCTTACCGTGAAGGATTCTGTGGCTTTTGACTTTGAGCTTGCGGACCATGTGTTTGATGTGGATGTTCGCGTGTTTGGGTCTTTCCATGATGATACGGCAAGGATTGTGGTTTCGGTGAACAATGTCCAGGAAACCCCGATCGCTCCGGACTCGGCCAGTAGCATTTTGCTAGAAAATCCTACTGCAGGAATCCCTGTGGACACCTTGTTTCCGGGTGAGAATTCAGGCTGGAATTTGGAATGGACCATTGCTGGCGGGACCGGTTCCAAAAACTTTATTGTGACGACCGATGCGAATGGGGCCGCGGTGCTCTTTGTGAAAACAGGGGCAAACATTGACTACGAGGCGACCAAGACCCAGACTCTCACCCTCGTTCTCACCAACCAGAGTGGCTTATCCGATACCACTTGGGTAACCGTGCAGATCAAGAATGTCTTGGAATACACACAAGTGTCTATTGCGGATGCCACCCTTTTGAGCGGTAAAGTGGTTGAAAATCCCAAGACCATTTGGATCAGCGATGATGAATTCGATATGACCTGGAAGGCGGGCACCAAGGACTCCAATGAAACGGTGAAGGTCCTTAAGGATGGCGTTTCCTTGATCATACGCACCTATTGTGATCCGACCAAGGACTTTTGTGGCAAAGACACCCTGGTGGTTCGTCGCAATACCAAAATACCAGTGATCACCTGGGAGGAGACCGATTCCGTTGATAGCCTTCCCAAATACACGGTGATCGCACCACAAAATCCCAAGGATACAGTGGTCTATTTCAATGATCCCAAAAAAGTATTTGGGGGCCTGGTGACTTTTGTGGATTCATTGGGAAAAGAGCAGACCGTTTCTTTTGGTTCACCCAAGACCTTTAAGGAAGGCAAAAACACCACTTTGCGTTACACCTATGTGGATGTTTATGGCAATACCGTTACTGCTTCCATCGTCGTGATTCTGGATACCACGCCTCCCAAGGTGACCATCCTAAGTCCCACCGAAGATGCGACTATTTATGTCTATAATGTGGATGTCGCCTGGACCGTTGATGGCACCTTGATGGACACTCTGAACCGTGCGAGCCTTGAAGGAGGCTACAATAAAATAGTGCGGAATTATTCGGACCTGGCCGGAAACGTTGGTTCCGATACGGTGATGGTGCGTCTGGTTGTTAAGAAGAATGATATTGTGGTGAACCTGGTCGAGGCCATGGTAGACCTCGATCCCAAGAAAGTTGCGTTAGTGGAGAAGGAATATCCATCACGTAAGGATGAGCGCTATTCCCTTTCTGTGGTCAATCAGCAGACCCTGGATGAAGAAGAAGTGGCGTACGGTTCCGCAAGCCAGACCCAGCATGTTGTTCCTGGTTCTGGCCGAGTCTATGATGGCACGTTGAATACCCATTTGGGACCGACTTTGAGGGTGGAAGCCAAGTTCCAGCAAGTTGGTGGAGTGAATGGAGAAGGAGTTCCACGGGGCGGAACGCTTGCGGATTTGTTGGAACGGACCCGCTCACAGGACATCAAGGACGAGGACGTTTTGTGTGGCGAGCCTTTGCCCAAAGATCCTTTTGTGGTGCCCATCTGGAAAAACCGTTTGCAGGTTGAGGTTCAGATGTTTGATAACATGGGTCAATTTGTGGATCGTTTTGTGGTGACTCAGGATTCCATTTCTTCCCGTTACCTCAATGACGGCGGAATCGGTGTATTCTACTTCAGCCTCGAACCCGACAAGGGCGACATGCGCCTCAAATCGACCAGCGGAAGAGCCATCGCCAATGGAGCCTACATCCTTCGGGGGCTAGTGAAGGTCAGTTCCACCTACCTATTCTGCTCGGGCGAGTTTACCAAGGGTCAACGGGTAACTTCGACAGACAATATCCTCAAATCATTTGGGTACCGTCGCGGGGAATGATTGCTGGGGTGGCGAAAGTCTCCCTTACAACAATCTATTGCGACTTACAAAGAATTTATGGATTGTCATGCCCAGCATGGGCATCACAGAATATTTCCGAATGGTGCGGTGATGCCCATGCTGGGCATGACAGGCTTTCTATTTACACTTCGAACATTTGCCCGCTGATCGAAACCTTGCGTAGCTCGGGGATGAGTTTCGCGAGCACCGCAGGGGTGATGGACTGTTTGGGATCGTCGCCGGTTCCCTGCACGGGTTTGCAATGGGTCTCGATGATGACGCCGTCCGCACCGTATGCTGCAGCAGCCAGGGCTGCCCGAGGCACATACTTGGCTTTGCCGACGCTGTGGGAGGGATCCACCACGACTGGAGCCCAGGTACGCTCTTTGAGGAGCTGGGTGATGGATTCGTCCGGGTGATTGCGGTAGCCGTTCATGGAAGGCAGGGTTCCGCGCGGGCAGAGCATCACATTGTGATTGCCTGCGCCGGCGATGTACTCGGCGGCCAAAATAAACTCATCGACCGGACCCATGTGGATCGAGCGCTTGAGCAGAACCTGAATGCCGGTGCCGGCGGTCAATTTGCCGATCTGAGTCAGTAGGCGGTAGTTCAGCGCGTTGCGGGCGCCGACCTGCAGCACATCGACCTTGGCGTCGACGCAGAGTTGCACTTCGTCAAATTCCATGACTTCGGTAACGATCTGCAAACCGGTGCGGGCACGAGCCTCAACTAAGATGTCGAGAGCTTTGGCATCGCCCTGATAGCTGTAGGGCGAGGTGCGTGGCTTCCAGACTCCGCCACGGAGTGCGTCGGCGCCGGCTTCCTTGACCGCGGCCGCAGTTTCGTAAAAAAGGTTCGGATTTTTGGGGTCGATGGCGCAGGGGCCAGCTACAATCACGAATTCACGGCCCAGCTCCTTGCCACCCAGTACAATGCGGGCCTGACCGTGCAGGTTCTCTTTGGCGAGTACCTTGTAGGGAACTTGGATGCGGTCCACGCGCTTGACATAGGGCAAGCCTTCGATGCGGTTGACAAGCAGCTGGCTTGTCTCGTCACCGATAATCGCGTAAACGGACATGGCGTCGCCCTGGATGGGGCGAATGGTGCAGTTGAACTCGGCAACGATGGCCTGGACCTCGGCGAGCTGTTCTGGAGTAAAGTGACCTTTGTGCGGAATAATCATAATGCGCCAAGTATAGAAAAGGGGAGGGGAAGGATGTGATGAGGGGTCCCTGCTTTTCCGATGATTGGCGAACTGAAGCCCCTGGACCGGAAATTTCTGAGGATCTAGCTATCTTTGCGGACGGAGAATTAGAACAATATGATCCGATCCAAATTTGCCGGCCTCGCGCTCTTGATGATTTTTACCATGCCCTCAATCGCACAGGATAGCCTCCCTGCGGTTCCCGCAGGTGTCCCTACGGATATACCGGTGGCGGTGATTCCCACCGTTCTGGCCCCCGCCGATAGCGTCACCCGGAACGCCTTGCACGACAGCCTAGCCACCGCCTTTATCCAAACCTGGTTCGGAAGCCCTGCCGAAGCCTTGGTGGGCAAAGCCTCTCTGAAACTGGATGCCTACGATTCGTTGCAAAAGAATTTTCCTGTAAAGGCTTTCATCAAAGAGGGAATCCTGGAATTTTCCCTTCAAGGAATTTTGCCCTTTCCCAAAGATTCCCTGGCTCGCTTCCGCAAGGCCAAAGACTGGAAGGTGAAGGTTTCGTACCATGACCACACCATTTTTGCGCAGCCCAAAAAGAAGGATAAACGGGCAATCCTTATCGATGGAGTCTCCATTGAGGTCAATGGCATCTCCTATCCAATTCTCGCAGAATTCTGGCTGCCCGCAAAAGTAACCGCTTCGCCCGAGTACACGGCCTGGCGCGACTCCCTCCAGGCTCAGGGACGATTACGCACAACATTCCGAGGCTGGATGACTGACCCCCGAGATTCCCAAACCTACCCCTGGATTCGGCTCGACAGCAACGACTGGTTCTCCCGCTACCTGTCCTATGGCGTAGATGGATCCTATCCTTGCTCGGATCGCCCGGAACACGCCGGTTGTCGCAAGTATTCCCGGGGTGATGCCTCCAGTATTTGCCCAGCGGGTTGGGGGATCCCGGGACCTGTGGAAATCACCCATTTCATGCGTGCCTGGAGAGGCTCCGGGCCCGACACAGCCAATCCATTTATGTTTGGCCCAGCGGTGTGGGAAATCGCCGATGCGGATTCCCTTTTGGAAAACGGAGCCCGTATGCTGGTCACCCCTTGGACGGGCCTGGGGATGATCGCTCCCCATTTCTGGACCTATCTGGAATCCTTTGCCACCGACTCGGCTTCCCGGGTTGGTCTTTTGCAGTTTGGCTGGTCCGAAACGGGCTGGATGTCGGAATTCAATGTGGACGAAAACGACCGCAAGGTTCGCCCCATCCGTTGTGTGCGTAAGGATATTCCCAAGTCCGAGGTGGCTCCGGACCTATCCTCCGAAACTCTCCCGTTGCCAGAGCCTTCGGCTAATTCCGTGGTGCCGATGGAGCCCGTTGTTGATGCGATTTCGGCTACGGAATCTCCAAACACAAATCCACCCACTCCATGAATTTTGCTTCCCGCTTTGCGGTTCTGCGCTTTCCCTTAATGGTCCTGGTGGCCTTCATTCATGCGGATAACCGCGACATCTGGGTGAATGGAACCATTGGTGTGCTTAGGCCTGAGGGCGATTTTGCCTTGTGGCTTCGCTATTTCCTGAGTCAAGGTGTGGCCCGGGTTGCTGTTCCGCTGTTCTTTGCCATTTCTGGTTACCTGTTCTTTTTGGGCATGGAGGGTAGCTTCGTTGAATTTGTACGTAAATGGAGAAATCGAGCGCGTACCCTGCTGATGCCATTTGTGGCGTGGAGCATTTTTGTTTTTGTGATCGTCTGTGCCGTTCGTCAGCAGTGGCCCTATACTCATGGCTTGGAAGCCACCCTCAACAAGTTGTTTGGGCTTACCAAGCCCATGTACCTTTTCCACTTCTGGTTCCTCCGGGACTTGATCCTGATGATCCTTCTCGCCCCCGTATGGTGGTTTCTGGGCCAGGACATGCGAATTAAAGTGCAAGTCAGTCATGCTAAAGTGCAAGCCTGTCATGCTAAAGTGCAAGCCTGTCATGCTAAAGTGCAAGCCTGTCATGCCCGGCACGGGCATCACAGAGAATTGCCGAATGGTGCGGTGTTGCCCGTGCCGGGCATGACAAAGACCACGGAACTACTGCAAAAGATTGAGATGTTTTTTATGCGTTTGCCTTGGTTTCTGCGGAAAAATCTGGCCTGGGTTTTCTTGGCAATTTTCGCTGGGGTGCATCTATTTTATCCCATCCAATTTCCATTTCCGAGCTCTGTTGGAGTGCTTTACTTTTTCTTGGGGTGCGTGCTTGCCATGCGAAACTGGTCGGGCCTAACCCTTGATTATCATGGCAAAAAATGGATCGTCGCCTATGGGGTTATTGCCCTGGTCGATTCATTCGATTCTGGAAATCCCTGGTCTAGGTATGTTCATGAGGCCAGTCTTTTCGTGGGTTGTGGGGCGTTCCTCGCTTTTGCCAAGATGATCCAAACCCGATGGGGGAAGGTTTCCCGTGTATTGGAAATACTGGCTCCGGCGAGTTTTTTCCTCTACGCGGGGCATGAGCCCCTTTTGCACTACACTCGGCACGGACTCAATCTTCTCTTGCCCGGTGGAATCGACCGGGGCGCATATTTGCTCTACCTTTTGCCACCCTTGTTTGCTGTGGTTTTTTGCACAAGCCTTTACTTCCTGGCCATCCGCAGAGTCCCCATTTTGAAGACTCTGTTTGCGGGTGGTCGCTAAGCTGTTTACTTCGAAGTCGCGGTATACACGCCATCCCACTTTTCGCCTGCGGGCACAGGTGGGTGGTCCTTGAAGGCGATGGTGCGCTTGATGAATACATGCGAAGGAGTGACCTTGGAACCCGGATCCCGGTCCGGGTGGTTGGGCTCCATCGCCAAGCACTGTTCAAACAAGGCGAGGGCTTCGTCCCAGCGTGTGTCGATGTAGGCTGTGCGGGCGAGGTTCCACAGGCGAACGAGCTCGAGGAGCTCCGGAGTCGCGTCTTCCGTGAGGGCCAGCAGTTCATGGCAAAGCACGGGCTCGGTTTTCCCCATCACCACGACCAGATCCAAAGGCCGTGAAAGGATGGTGCCGGGCACCAATTGTTGCAAGGTCTCATCCGCAATTTGGATGTAAACTCCATATTGCTTGGCAGCACTCTCCAGGCGGGCTGCCAGGTTCACGGTATCGCCCATCATGGTGTAGTTTTTGCGCATTTCCGAGCCCATATTGCCCACCACCATGCGTCCGGTATTGACTCCGATACGCATGTGCATTTTGTGAACCAGCTTAGGCCATTTATCGCCTTCGGAGCTCCACTTTTCACGCAGGAGATGCAAATGTTTTTGCATCTTCAAACTAAGCACGCAGGCTCGTTGGGCGTGGTCTTCCATTTTGACCGGAGCGCCGAAGATGGCCACAATCGCATCTCCAATGTATTTATCCAAGGTTCCTTTTTCTTTGGCCAGGAGCTCGGTCATTGCGCCCAGGTATTCATTGAGGAGCTCCACCAGTTTTTCTGGACTGCCAATGGCTTCGGAGAAGGAGGAGAACCCGGCGATGTCAGTAAAATATGCAGTGGCGTAAACTTCTTCGCCACCGAGTTTTGGCATCTCCTCCGCTTCCTTCATCTGTTCAATCAGTTCAGGAGAAATGTATTGTTTGAAAGTTCGGTCCAAAAAGCGTTTTTCCCGGTTTTCAAAAACGAAGCGGATCACCATGATCACAATATAACTGAGGACTAGCGTTAGCACCTGGCGCGCCATGCCAATGTAGGTGCCTCCATCGAAATAGCTGAGGCCTGCAAGGAAATAGCCGATGGAAAAAAGGATAAGCAAGGCAATGCCTACTGCGGGTGGCAGCATATTGGCCACCATTGCACACAAAAGCGCTAGGGCCAGAATAATGAGCAGTTGGCTGCGCTCGTCCAAAATTTGCAGGAAGTTTTCGTTGAGAATGTTTTCCAGAATGGTGGTATGGATCAGCACTCCGGGGAATTCGGCCTCATGCGGGGCAGAGACAAGGTCAAACAAAGCCGGCGCGGTTGAGCCTAGTACAAAAACCTTGCCCTGGAAGCTGGCCTGGTCAATACGATTGGCAACGAGTTCATAATAAGAGATTTGTTTGAAGGAGCGCTTGCTGCGCTTGGTGTCGTAAAGCCCGATGTACTTCACCTGCATGTGCAACTTCTCGTCCACAGGAATTCGAATGGCTTTTCCTACGCGACGGGTTGATCCTTTGGGGATGGCTTCCAGGTCGCTGATATTGGATGACAGAAGTTCCTTGAGAACGGAAGGGGTGAAAATGATGAAGCTGGGAACCGGTCGGTTCTTCTTCATGTCGTAACCGAAGTCAAAATTGCAGGAGAGGAAGAGTTTGCGCTGGTTAGGCAGGGTTGCGATCTGCGTCTTTCCATCCAAAAGAACTTTTACTCCGTAATCGGTAAGCAAGGCCTCCTCTTCCTCCACCAAATCTTGAATTTTAATCTGTTTGGATTCGTCATCAAGTTGAAGATGAACCGTATCATTTAATTTTACCCCTTGGATTTTTGCAAGGTTCATGACACTGTCGAGGTTGGAAATGTTCAACAGGGCACGAACCATTGGTGCCGTGAGGGTTTGCGCGTCATTGATGTCCGCAGTCACATCACCGAATTTGTCCTTGTTGATGATGACTTGATGGGTGATTTCGAGGGTCCTGGCCTGCCCTGGATTGGGACCCATGGCTAGGATTTGGTCTTTCTTTTTGATCAATTCGCGCACCATGGCCCAACTCAAGTTGGGATAGGTGGTCGTGATGAAGCCACTGCTGTCTTTGAAAATTCCAAGGGGTTTTCCCATGTCGACATATTCACCAGGCTTAACTACGATGTCATTGGGATTCAAATGGAAGAGCAAGGCGACAGTTTGGATGGTAATTAGAGGATAGTAGCTGGGTCTGGTTCCTGGAACCAGTTCGGGATTGGGGAATCCGTGGAATAATGGCTCCTTACGGTGAACGCCATCGTCGTCCGGCATCACATTCACGAGTCCGAGGTAGGGTGTTGCCTGGGCAAGTTCGGGAAAAACATTGTCGAGCAGATCCCAAACCGTAACCGTTTCAGAGGGGAATTTATCTGGACTGAGAGTCCCTTTGGTGCCAATCTTTTGTTGCCATTCCGCTGTCGAAAGAGGTTGCCATTGGGTCGAGTGCTCGTAATTGCGGCGTTCCGTCATGGTCGCGCAAACGATTACATTGCCTGCATCTTTGATGCTTTGGATGAGTAGGGAATCATAATTGTAGGCGGCACGGATGGCGGGGTAATATTTCTCCCAATCCTCACCTTCACGGACCTGTTTCATGACCTCTAGGGCACTCTGTGCATTCCGCTCGCCAAAATCCGCATTTTTGAAAAGAATATCGAAGGTGATGGAGGAGGCGCCACCTTGGGCAAGGTAATCCACCACTTTGGCATGGTGACTGCGGGGCCAAGTGTTGTATGAGCCCAGTTTGCCGAGTGCCCGTTCATCAATGTCGACGACTTGAATGCGTTGTTCGATGGTGGAGTCCGTCTGAATCGCCTTTTCCTTGGGCGGAATCAGATTGTCGAGGGTGTACACATAGTTGAATTTGAAAGTCAAGTCATAGAACACACGCTCGAGCTGTTCCATGTATTTTGCGGTGATTCCCCCGAACTGGGATGCCAGGAAGATCACCAAACCCGTGGTCAAACTCGCAACGAGTCCAACCAGGATTTTTTTAATTGCTTTTTTGGATACATTCTTCTTTGCCATAATAGACTCAACATAGTCATTGGATCGGGACTCCGCAAGGCAATCCAGCTCAAATTCCGCTGTGCAAAAAGGTATATTTGGACGGTACTATAAAACAAGGATTTCTATGTCGGATTTGAAGCAGACTCCCCTTTGTTCCCGTCACCAGGCGCTTGGCGCCAAAATGGTCCCTTTCTCGGGCTGGTTCATGCCGGTTTCCTATTCGGGAATCCAGCTGGAACACTTTGCCGTGCGCCAGAAGGCGGGCGTGTTTGACGCCTCCCACATGGGCCTAGTGAAAGTCACCGGCACCGGGGCGCTCGCCTTCATTCAGAAGATTTCCGTGAATGATGCGTCCAAACTTCTGCCCGGGCAATCCCAATATTCTGCCATGTGCTATCCGAATGGAACCTGCGTGGACGATATTTATGTGAGCTGCATCGGAGCGAACGAATTTTATCTCGCCATCAATGCCGGCTGTAAGGAAAAAGACGTGGACTGGATGAAGTCCCATTCCGATTCATCGGTCCAGCTCGAGCTTTTGGAGACTGGGATCGTTGCCGTTCAAGGGCCGCTGGCGGTCCAGGTCATTACCGCCTTGTTTGGGAGCGGATTAAGTTCCCAGCCCAAAAATGGCGCAACATTTGTGGAATTCGGTGGTCAAAAAATGCTGATCACCCGCACGGGCTACACCGGCGAAGATGGTTTCGAAATTTTTCCGCACAATTCTGTTCTCGGCCCAGTATGGGATGCCGTGATCGAAGCCGGGAAGCCTTTTGGACTCTTGCCCTGCGGGCTAGGTTGTCGCGACACTCTGCGTTTGGAAAGTGGTTTTTCCCTCTATGGCCACGAAATCAATGACGGAACCAATTTGGTTGAGGCCGGGCTTTCCTGGATCATTGGGTGGAACAAGAGCGACTTTATCGGGAAGCAAGCCCTGGTTGACGTCAAGGGCAAAGGCCCTTCCCGCAAGCTGGTCGGTATCAAGGCGATCGACAAAGCCCTTCCACGTGATGGAATGTTGATCCTGGTCGATGGTCGCGAAGTGGGCAAGGTAACCTCGGGCGGAATTTCTCCAATCTTGAATCAAGGCGTTGCCTTGGCCTATGTAGAGTCCTCCTTGGCCACCATGGGGACCAAAATTGGAGTGCAAATCCGCGACCAGGTCAAATCCTTCGAGGTGGCTTCCCGCCGTTTTGTCGGAGGAAAATAGCGAGTGGCAAAGGCTTCAGCACGCCCTTCCCCTAAAAAGGGAAAGCCCTCCAGCAAGCCTGCAGAATCCTTGCCCATTGCCAAGGATGTGCTGGCTTATGTGCTGCTGGTTTTTGTTGCTATAGCCTTGTTGGCTCTCGTCTCGCGGGGGTACGGCGGTGGTCAGGGGAATTGGATGGGGCCCTACTTGGGCGAGGCGCTTGCGCTCAACCTGGGACTCCTGTTCGGGAAAATTCCCACACTTTTTCTCTTGATTGCCGTGATGCTGACAGGTTTGCGGCTTCTGCTGGGGATGCGTGTTCAGCCCATACTACGCATTGCCCTGGGGTTCTGGTCCCTTTGGATTTTCATGGCCTTGTTGCTGACCCTGCGGATTGCGGATCTCAAGGGAATCACTTCCATTAACCTCGAAATGAATGGCGGAATGCTCGGAGTTTTTCTGGTGCGGCAGGTTATGGAGCCTGCTTTTGGGCTTTCTCGGGTTGTGCCGGCTCTTATTTGTGGGGTTGGAGTTGTACTGACGGCGATTTTTGCTTTTGGACTTCGGTCACACCACATTGCCCCGGCATTAACTTGGCTTAAAGATTCCATATTACGTCTAAATGATCGCCTTTCTCGTCCTCGAGTCTCGGTTCCTTCCAATCCCACAATCGAAATGGCTCCCTCGGTCAAAGTGCACCGCAATGAGGACACCTCCGATTTTCCCATACTGCGCAAGGGAGCCGTCCGGCCCTACGATCCCGAAGAGCTCCAAGCCCCACCTGCAGCTCCCGTCACCCCTCCGGTTTCTCCACAGCCTCTCGCGAATCCAACTGTCCCCACACCCAACCCAGGCCTAGGGCCACGCGAAGCCCAGCTCCTGAACGCCAAAAATTTGGATCCCTTGGAATTGCGTCGCATCCGCGAAGAGTTGGCGGATCTACGTCGCGCGGCCGAAATCAATAATTGGGAGGATCGCAAGGAAGAGCTTAAGATCGAAGGCATTGTCAAGCCAAGTCCTCCGGCCACGGCTCCTGTGGGTCTTCCCTCGGACGATCGGACCGTGAAGGCTGTTCCTGCAAAGTCCGTAGAAAAAATTCTCGAGAAGGCCGCTGAAATCCCGATCACCATGCCCAAAGTGGAGCCCAAAATTCAACCCCCGGTCAATGAAGACATTCTTTTTGGCGAACACAGCGGTGATTATCGCCTTCCCAAAGTGGGTGTGGTCCTGGCAACAGTCCCCGACCAACCCATCGACTATTCCCAAGATGAGTTGAAGCAGCTTGGAACCATGCTCGAACAGCAGCTGGAAAATTTTCGGGTCAAGGGCAAGGTGGTGCATATTGCCACGGGTCCGGTGATCACCCGTTTTGAAATTGAGCCCGGCCCAGGCGTAAAGGTCTCCCGGTTTTCGGGGCTCAGCGACGACCTTGCGCTTGCGCTCAAGGGGTCCATTCGCGTGATTGCACCCATTCCCGGCAAGTCCGTTGTGGGCATTGAAATCCCCAACCGCAAGGCCCAAACCGTTTATTGTCGAGAGATTTTGGAATCCCCGCGCTTTATGCCGGACCCCTATACCTTGCAGATCGTACTGGGCAAGGATATCATGGGCAATGCCTTCGTAATGGATCTTGCGCGCGCCCCTCACTTGCTGATCGCGGGCCAGACGGGTTCAGGAAAATCAGTTTGCATCAATACCCTCATGGCGTCCCTGCTGTTTTCCAAAACCCCGGACGATCTGCGTATGATCCTGGTGGATCCAAAGGTCGTCGAGCTAAAGAGTTACGAGAACATTCCTCATTTGCTACACCCGGTCGTTACCGATCCAGGTACTGCGGTTCAGGCTTTGCAATGGGCGTGCTTTGAGATGGACCGGCGGTATGATCTGTTGGCGAAGGCAGGTGTCCGCAACATCTCCGGTTTCAATCAAAAGTTGGTGAAGGGCGAGTTGGATGGCAATGTGAAGATTGAATCCAAGGACAAGCAACGCATGCCGTTCATTGTCATTGTGGTAGACGAATTTGCCGATGTGATTATGCAGGCCAAAAAGGAATTCGAAGATCCCGTGATTCGGTTGGCACAGAAGGCCCGTGCGGCTGGAATGCACATGGTTCTCGCCACCCAGCGTCCCTCAACGAATGTGATTACTGGTATCATTAAAGCCAATTTGCCTACGCGCATTTCCTTCAAGGTGGCTTCGCATATTGATGCTCGCACGGTTCTGGACCATGCCGGGGCCGAAAAATTGTTGGGCCGTGGCGACATGTTGTTCCGCTCCATCGATGATCCGGAGCCCATCCGCGTGCATGGCGCCTTCCTCACCGACAATGATGCGGAGAAGGTGGCTTTGGCGTGCTCTGAACAGGATGTCCATTATCCTCAACTTTCGAGCTTTGTCATTGCCTCGCCTGATTCTGGAGGGAGCGAGGAGCCCGATGATGGTCCTGCGCAAGATGAACTTTTCTGGGACGCCGTGGAACTTTGTGTGCTACAGGGTGGCGGGTCCACATCGCTTCTGCAGCGTCGTTTTTCCATTGGCTATTCCCGCGCCGGTCGCTTAATGGATCAGATTTTCCGTGCCGGCTATGTAGGTCCCGAGCGAGGCTCCAAACCCCGTGAAGTCCTTATTTCCCAAGAGGAGCTGGGCAATATCCGCCGGACGAGAGGGGTGTAGGGGGGACAGCCAGTGGGGGCTCAGCACGGAGTGTTAGTGTAAAGTGTAAAGGGCGCCTCTATTAATTCCCATTTGCCTGCATTCGGTTGCAACTTCGCATTCCTGCATCAAAACTGAAAAAACGGTCCTCAACCTACTAGAAGTAGGCCTCCTGGCGTTTTATCCATTTTTCTTTGGTCTGCAAAATTTCGCTCGAATTCGTTGCAAAGTTAATTAATTGAGGTGCCCTAAAGTATTATTCCCCCCGACTTTCCACTCGTACCCCTCCCCGTACTTTGCGCTCATCGCTTCCCCGATTCCCATAGTCTCGGGTAATTCCAAGTCCATTGCTCCGGGTTTTCGCGGATCCATTGCTCAAATTCCTGGGTGAGCGACTGGGTTAGAGTTTGTGTGTCGGTATGGGGTGGGTAAGCATTCTCGAACTGGATGATATGCTTGCCTTCTTTGCGGATCGCGCGCACCGTGACGATGGTTGCACCTGCCTGGTTGGCCTGCAGGGGGAAGCGGAGCCACAGGTGATTGGGACGACCCAGAAAGGGCACCTCGATTCCTTTTCCCTGGCGGGATTGATCGATCATAATGGCTACCGGGTGGCTTTGCCGGATCAGCTCCTTGAGCAGGCGCGGAGAATCCTCAGGACGGAACATTTTCAGGTTCGAGGTGGAACGGACGCTTTCAAGAAAACGCTCCAATGCATTTGGCAGGTGATGGGAGGTGATTAAATTCATGGGCCGGTCGAACCGAGACAAGGAGCGGTGCAACATTTCAAAAGCCCCGATGTGGATACTAACAACGACAACAGGGATGTTGTTTTTTAACAATTGTTGGAGGAGGGGTGCATTGAGGACTTGAACCCGGGAATCCATCTGAGGCTTGCGCAACAGGTATCGCAAAGAATCCAGGCCGTTCAGAAACATTGACTGATAAATGGATTCTGCCGAGGGCACAGGAGAGATTCTAGACAGACCCAGATGGGCGTTGACCCGATGAACTTCTGCTTTTTGGATGATGCGAAAAAAGAACCAGACCAATCGGAACAAAAAAACATCGCCAAATCGGGGCATGCCTGCAATAATAGATCCAAGGAGGCGAAATGTCAGGAATTGAACCCCGAAGGTCATTCGCGAAAAGTCCGGATGCCTTTGCCCAGCTCCCGGCCAAATAAGGCCTGGTCGAGACCTTCTCCCGCATAACTCAGAAGCGGTGAGATTTCGTACAAAGTATCACTTTCCACTGCAATGCCTGCTCTTTGAAGCCAGCGGCGATGCAGCTCTCCTAGCATGCGACGGGCCGAGACCGGGGAGTCCTCCCCCGAGGCGTTTTTCACCGGGGCGAATTCCTCTTCGCGGGTAACACCAAAAGGATACATAGTTCCGAGAATAGGAAAGGAATCAAAGAGGAACTGCTCAAACTTCCAGGCGTTCGCCGTCTCTGGATCCCCATAGCTATGCGTGGGGGTCCAATAGTTCACTTTTTTGAAGGCTGCATGCCAAGGAAGAGGCTGGTGTTCCAATTGACGCAGGGCTTCAATGCGGAACAAATGGACGGCAATGTTGCCACCGTCAAAAGCCAAGCCTTGGTCCTCGGTCCGCTGTTCGCGCAGGGATTCGGGGAGGTCGCTGTATTCAATTACGGATGGCTTCCGTCCTTTGAATGCGAAAATGCCAACCTTTTCTTGGGCGGAGCGTTTGGCTACAACCTTGGACGCGGATTTGAATTCGGCGCTACAGGCCAAAGCACCCAGAAAGAATGGGTCACACACCTTGACCAGGATGTTGTCGACCCCGTATAGAAAAACCAGACGAACGCCTTGCTCGGCAAGCCAATTCAGGGCGCCGCTTCGGCTGAGAGCCTTGAAACAACCGCCGTTTCCATCGGGAACTAGCGCAATGCGGTCCGGAGCTTCGCGCAGGATTTTGCCTTCGACGTCGAGGGCGGGAATCATGGCTTGGGGGAAGAATTTGATCTTTTCGCTGGAGAGTCCAAAAAAGGAATTTTCTTCGAAGTGGGCCACCGTTTCGGCATGGTTGCGGGGGCTGGTCATGATGCACCAGGGTACCGGTTTTCCGTAGAGTTGTTCGAGGCGCAGCAAGCGTTCCGCTTGAATCTGGAAAATGGATTTTCCACTGGGCAAGCCCACCCGGTAGGCACCCTTAGGACCTTCATAGCCTAAGCGGGAACCTTGTCCGCCCGCAACGAGGAACGCGGCGGCTTGGCCTTGAGTCAGGACGGATTCACCCGTAGCGAGCCAATATTCGCGGCGGGAATCGTCGGCGGCCAAGGAGAAGGGCATGGGACTGATGTCTTCGTCGCCGAGCCGGTGTTCTGCGGGCTTCTGGGCGTCGGCGTGGAGCTGGCTCAGCCCCGGAAAATCCAAGGTCGAAATCTGGTCGGCGAGAGACTGTTTTTGGGAAATATTCAGAGAATCCCAGGCCTCCAGCAAATGATTCTGGCCTGCGGATGTCAGCAATTGTTCCAGATCTTCGCGAAGCACCATTTTAATGTCCTGTGAAAAAAGCGACCAGACCCGCGATGAGCGCAAACAAAGAGACCAGATGCATGCGCCAAGCGATCTTGGAATTGAGCAGGGGCTTGGAGGCGAAACGGTCCTTCCATTTCATCTGGTAGTGATGATGCAAGGGGGCGCAAAGGAATATGCGCTTGCCTCCGGATGCCTTGAACCACAAGATTTGTAGGGCGACCGAGCCCGCCTCTGCGATGATGACCAGGCCCACGATCAGGAGGAAAAGCTCTGCGCGAACCAGGATGAACATGATACCGATGGCTCCACCAAATCCGACGGCTCCGGCGTCTCCCATGTAGATTTCGGCGGGCGGGGAGTTGAACCATAAATAGGCTAGCAAAGAACCTAGAATGGCCGCGGCAAGGGGAAAGAGTTCATCGGCACCAGGCAAAAAGGGGATGTGCAAATATTGAGAGAAAATGAAATTTCCACTGAAGTAGGCCACAAGTCCCACAAAAACCATGCAAGTCATGATGGGCACGGAAACCAAGGAATCCAGTCCGTCCGTAAAGTTAGTTCCATTGGCGGAAGCAGTGATAATGAAGGACATGAAAGCCACAAAGGCCCAGTTGGGAAGATAGGGATGCCAAACGGTCGGCTTGATAAAGGGAATGGTCAAATGACCCTTGAGTTCGGGAATGAATTTGTACGCAAAAATGGCGACCAGAATGCTGAACAGAAAGTAGAGAAATAGGCGCAATGATGATGAGATTCCATCGGCCTTGTCCTGGTAGTCTTTGGCGCTCAGTTTGCCTTGGGCGACTAAGCGTTTGTTGCGGATTTTGGCGATGTCATCCAAAGCCCCGACCCCTGCGTAGGCAATTAGGATGGTGAGCGTCGATATGACGTAGCTGTTCATTTTGCAGAAAATGAGCGCAGTAAAAACGGTCACGATGACAAGGAGCAGACCTCCCATGATGGGCGGTGACTTTTTGTCCTTGCCCTTGTCAAAATCGGATGTGGCATCCAGACTTTGCAGATAGCGGATGTATTTTGGCATGAGCGCCATGACCAAAATGATGGCCATGCCTGCCGCAGCCCCGGAACGGAACAAGCGCCCATCAAAAAGCGCATTGCCGGATATATGATAGATCCATTGAGATAGCATCGCGGAAATGTAGAAAAACTAGGGCTTATTTCTTAGGTGGAGGGCCTAGCCTTTTGGTCCAGGTATTGATCAGAAGGCCGGCGACCGCAGGGGAGGGGAGGGTCCTGATTTTGTTGTGCACCTGCATGACCAGGATGACGACTCCCTTGTTGGATTGCTTTTTCGATTGGGCAAAGCCCGCGAACCAATCATAGCGACCTGTTGGGTCCACTCCGTCGAGCGAACCGGTTTTTCCTCCGATCCAGAGGGCGTCGTGGTTTTGGGAATAGAGGGTTCGGCGCATCCATTTGCGCGCTGTTCCGTGGGAAACGGTGCGAAGAAAAAGTTCTCGCATGGAAAAATACGTGTCCGGGCTAAATTCGGAATTGCCTAGTGGCAGGGATTCACGGGGAGCAAATTGAGGGGGGATGGTGTGCGACCATGGCATTTGCAGGGGTTCTTTTTTGATAAGGGCCCGAACGATTGCGGCCATGTGCAGGGGCGAGACGGTGTTGACGCGGGTGAATCCGCTAGCCGCTTCAGCGAGGGCGAATCCCGTGTCGGGTGGGGAAAATCGGGAGGGTTGGGGAGTTCCGTTGGGCCATGGCCGTTCAAAGCCCATTCGCATCCCATATTTTCGCAGGGTGCGACCACCCAAGTGTTTGCCGATGAATCCCATTGCGGGGTTGCAGGATTTGGCAAAGGCATCCAGTAAGGTAATGGTTGGGCCCTTGTAATTTTCGGGAACCCTGAGCTGCCTGGAGTAGAGAGTCACCGAGCGCCCGATCAAGGGGATGGGGGTATCGCTTCCATAGCGTCCAGACTCAAGCGCAGCAGTGGATGTCACCATTTTTATTAATGATGCCGCAGGGAAAGAAGACTTGGATAGCCAAGTGGGTTCAGATTGCTGGGTGGAGTCGGTTCGCTGTCCCCAGGCCAGTATTTCGTTGGACCCGAGATCGACCATAAGAACAAAAGCAGCATAGGGGCGATACTGGGCAAGCACTTGGTTAATTTTTTGGCCAAGGATGGTATCGCGCTGGTAGTTTGGCTCAAATTTTTCGGGTGCGGCCGACTCGGCATTTGGATCTGAAACATCGGAAATTGGGGCGGAGTCTGCGGCTTCGCCGGTATCTTCTTCGGACTCTTCTCCGATATTGTCGTCGTTTCCGGAAGTGGAGGGCTCCTCGCCGTGGGTCGCCTCAAGGGACTTGATTGTGGATGGTTGGCCTGTAGTCGAAGGGGTTCCAGAATCAGAGAAACAACGGACGAGACTGGTCGTGATCCAAACTAATAAAACGACAAGTAAAATCCGGTTAACAAATCTCCATGCCCGAGGGAGGCGCCTGCGGGGAAGGAACTTGTATGTGCGGCGGATGCGGCGTTGGAAATCAAATAAGGTGAAAGGAGCCACCGATTTTTGCCTTAACGGGAAGGGGGCATCATGATTTTTCGGTAATACTCAAGCTCGGCGATGCTTTCGCGGATGTCATCCAGGGCCAAATGCTTTTCTTGCTTTTTGAATTCCTCGAGCTTTGGATACCAGCGGAAATACAATTCTTTCAAGGAGGTGACATCGACGTTGCGGTAATGTAGCCAGTCCGAAAGTTTGGGCATGTATTTGTAAAGAAAGCGGCGGTCCTGGCTGATGGTGTTTCCGCAAAGTGGGTTTTGTCCTGACCTGGTGAAGGGAGAAAGAAAGCGCACGGTGGCTTCTTCTGCCTGTTGCAAATTCATTTGGGAACGGCGGACCCGGGCCACCAATCCACTCTGGTTATGATGTTTCGTGTTCCATTCATCCATTGAATTGAGCACTTCATCGGATTGTTTGATGGCGATATTGGGCCCTTCGGCCAAAATCCGGAGGTCCTTGTCTGTGACAATGGTTGCAATCTCAAGGATTACGTCCTTTTCGGGGTCGAGACCGGACATTTCCAGGTCAATCCAGACAAGGTTTGGGTCGGTATGCTTTGCCAATTGCCGGCCTTTCGAAAGGGGTGGATGTGCTTTACAACTGGGCCCAATTTAATAATATTTCTAGGATAGGTTCATTTCCGTAGCATTTTCAAGGAACTATTCGAATGGAAGAAATCGTCGTTACCGGTATGGGTGTTGTCTCTTCGTTAGGTCACACGCCTGCAGAGCTTTGGGCAAATTTGTTGGCAGGCAAGTCTGGTGTGGCCACCATTGATCGTTTTGACGTCGAAAATTACGCCGTCAAGTTTGCTGGACAAATTCGCAATTTTGACCCTTCCCCCTATTACAACGAACGGGATGCAGCTCGCACCTCCCGTAATATTCAATATGCGGTCCATGCTGCCGACACCGCCCTCAAGATGGCCGGTATCGATTCAAGCGCCATCGATGTGCGCCGTGCCGGTGTCATGATCGGCTCAGGAATGGGCGGAATGGAAGTCTATTACGACAACGCCGTCATTCTTGATACCAAGGGTCCGCGTCGGGTTTCTCCGTTCTTTGTTCCCATGACCATTGCCAATATGGCCGCCGGTGAAGTGGGAATCCGCAATGGCTGGATGGGACCAAACTGGGCTCCCATGTCTGCCTGTGCTACATCCAATCACAGCATCATGACCGCGGTCGATCAAATGCGTTTAGGCCGTGCCGATGTGATGATTGCTGGTGGCTGTGAAGAGGCCGTTTGCAAAATCGGTGTTGCCGGATTTGCCGCCATGAAGGCTCTTTCCACCCGCAATGACAATCCTCAAGCGGCCTCCCGCCCATTCGACAAGGACCGCGATGGCTTTGTCATCTCCGAGGGTGCCGGCGTTCTGGTTCTCGAAACCCTTTCCCATGCCTTGAAGCGTGGTGCGAAAATCTATGCCCGCATTGCTGGGTACGGTGCAAGTTGCGATGGGTACCACATGTCCGCTCCCCGCGAAGACGGAGAGGGCGTGGTTGGGGCTATCCGCATGGCTTGTGCCGAAGCTCGCATTTCTGTTACCGATGTCACCTATGTGAACACTCATGGCACATCCACTCCCCGTGGCGATGTGGCTGAGTGTGGCGCTATCTACAAGGCATTTGATGGCAAAGTAGACAATTTGAAGATCAATTCAACCAAGTCGATGACGGGCCACGCTCTCGGTGCCGCATCCGGTGTCGAAGCCATCGCCACCATCATGAGCCTTGTGGACCAAAAGGTTCATCAGACTCTGAATTTGGATAATCAGGAGCCCGAAATCAAGCTGGATTGCGTCGCTGGCGGTCCCGTTTCACACAAGATCGAATACGCCATGTCCAATTCCTTTGGATTCGGTGGGCACAATAGCAGTGTGATTTTCGGTCGCGCCTAAGTTCTTTCGGCCGTTCCCAATTTTGAGCCCGTCTGTTTGTGCAGGCGGGTTTCTTTTTGTGTACCTTTTGGGGATGCAATTTACCTACTCACCTTCCATTTCTCCAGACGACTATTCCCGGGTCGAACACAGTCCTCTTTTCACCAGTTGGATCGAAAAGGTGCAAATGGGCTTCCGGGTCACTGGCGTTCATTTTGAGTCCGCAGATTTTGTAACCCGCAAGGGACAGCGAATTTTGCTTTTTCTCAAACTCAAGGCTTCGGCGACGGATGAAAAAGGCACGCGGGTGCCGGGAATTGTAGTGTTGCGGGGCAATGTGGTCGCGGTTTTGATCGTTCTTTGGTGCGAATCCAAGCCTTACCTGCTGTTAGTGGATCAACCCCGCTTTGCCATTGGAGAGCGTCACTCCCTCGAAATTGTGGCGGGCATGCTGGACTGGTCGGCGGATTGGCGGAAGGTTGCTTTGGAAGAGCTCCATGAGGAGGCTGGAATGCAGGTTGATGACAGCGAATTGATTGAACTTTCGCCCTCGCTTGCGGTTTCCTGTGGGCTCCTGGATGAGAGAATCCACCTCGCCGCAGTAGAACGAACGGTAACCCCGGAAGAACTTGCAAAATATGATGACCGGGAGCAGACATATCTCGAAGAAAATGAGGGAATCCGTACCGTAGTTTTGCCCTACGAGGATGCGGCCAGCCGGTTTTTGGATGCCAAATGTCTAAATGCGCTGTATTTGTATGAGCGGTGGAAGAGGGGCGGGTACGAGTTCCGGAGTGTAAAGTGATTCAGATATCTCAGCTGATCGCCTCGGTTGTGGGGCATAATCCCAGGTCATTCTCGCGACCAGCGGGAGGCAGGAATCTGGGGAAGGGGGGAGGGATTCGTAACTATTTCGGATTATTCCTTGCATAATTGGACAGTGTGGTGGTATAATCAGATTTGGAACCTATTTAGGGAGAATCCATGAAGATTCTGATTGCGGACGATGAGCTTGCCAGTTTAAAAATTGTCGAAAAAATATTGATCAAATGGGGCTACGAGGTTGTTCTTGCGAGCGATGGCAATGTTGCTTGGTCCTTGTTGGAGAACGATCCGAGTTTTCATATCGCGGTTCTGGATTGGATGATGCCCGGACTCGATGGCCTTGAGGTTTGCAGGCGGATTCGGCAAAGAAATGATATGCCCTATGTCGCCGTCATCGTGATTTCCGCGAGGGACGAACAGTCCGACATGGATCAAGGTTATGCGGCCGGTGCGGACGACTATCTGGTCAAGCCAATCAATTCCGCCCAATTGAAACAACGTCTTGCAGTGGTTGAGCGGGTCCTCAATATGGAGAGGGAGCTACGCAACAGCAATGTCGCCCTGTCCCGCTTGGTGTCTAGCCTGGGAAGTAAACCCGGTTAAAATTTCGGTGACATTCTTTGTCTGAATATGGATCTGGTGCATCGGTTGCCAGGTCCATTTTTGTATATCCGGATTGAATTTCGATTAGAGTGAGAGTTTGTTGTTGCAAATCGCGGGAAAAACAAATGCGCCAGGTGCGAAAAGCAATCATTCCGATCCCCGTGGTTTCATCAAAAACCACGCGCTTGCGAGTGTGGTCGAAGGGGTTGTGCGAAAGTTGAACCTGGGCGAAACCATCAAGGTCGTGGTTTGCGTGGGTTTGGACGAAGAGATTCTGTTGTGCAAATTCGGGGGATGCGTGAACGGTCCAACGGTCCTTGAGTTGGTCTTCCAGCCACCCAGCCTTGGAGTCCGGAAAGGAATCGAAGGCAGGAATATAGGGCTTGATGTCGAGGATGGGAGTCCCATCCAGGAGATCCGCTTCTGCAACAAGAACGTGCAAGCCTTCGATCCCCAAAAGACGCACTGCGCTCATGCCGATTGGATTTGGGCGGTAGGGACTTCGGGAGGCAAAAACCCCGACGCGATCCTTTCCTTTGGGGGGAATCGGAGGTCTGGTAGTCGGGCGCCAGTGCTGGTTCCTGTCAAATTGGTACAGGACCCAAATGCGGTCAAAGCCCTCCAGGTCGCGCAAGGCCTGCTCCAAGTTTTGCCCTGCATTCAGATCGATTTGGCCACAAAGGTGTGACTGAAAAATGCCTTGCCGGGGAGCCTCAAATTTAAAATTCGCCCCACAGCGGAAAATTCCGATGGACTCAAAGACCGGCAATTAGAAAGCCTCGGCGAGGCCACGCAGGATCATATTCACCGCGATCAGATTAAGGATGAGTCCTGTCAGTTTTTCCAGGGCCTTCAATCCGTGCCGTCCGAGCATCCGGGTAATATTGCGTCCGAGCAAAAACAAGATGAGCTGTAACAGAACCACCAGAGCCAGGGCAATTAACACATGGAAGGTTTCAACCCCTTCTCGCGTTCGTAGGATCATCAAAGTCGTGAGGGTCGCCGGCCCTGCGATGGAGGGCACCGCGATGGGAACCACAATCGGACCAGAGTCCTTGTCGTCCAAAAATATTTCAGAAGAATTGCGGAAAATCATTTTCACGGAAATCAGGAATAGAATCACTCCCCCAGCAACGCGCAGCGCTTCTTGGGAAATATTCAGGTAACCTAAGAGCATTCCCCCTGCAAAGAAGAAAAACAACAGCACGGCAAAGGCGATGCCGGTTTCGCGAATAAGCGTTGTCTTGTAGACCTGGCTCTCCGCATCCTTGAGCAGCATGATTACCAAGGGAATGTTCCCAAAAGGATCAACCACCAGAAACAGCAGAACTAGGATTTCCAGGAAAGTCATGGGTTGCCTACCCGCATTTTTTGGGCTAGGGCGAGGCGGGCTTCGCGCCGCAATCCGGCCTGTTCAAACCGGCGAATCTGATCAGGTGTATCCGGAATTACAGGGATGATGGGAGCCGGTTCCCCGTCTGGGCCCAGGGCGACGAAGGTGAGGTAGGCAGGGCAAATCAGGGTTTCTTTTTTAGAGCCCGGCCGCCAACCCGTGACGCGAACCCCAATTTCCATGGAGGTATTGAACACACGGTTTACCGAGGCTCGGATGGAAAGAATTGTGGCAGCGGGAGCCGCACTTTTGAAAATGAGCTGGTCGACGGAAATTGTGACCACATTCATTTCGGAATGGCGGTAGGCGCAGATTCCTGCGGCCTTGTCCACGAGTGACATCAGGTGTCCACCAAACACCGAGCCGTAGACATTGACATCACCGGGCTGGACGAGCTCGCTGGATTCAACAAAAGAGGCCGAGACTGGTTTTCCTTGAATCGACATGGGAAACCCCTAGTGAATAATTTGTTTCATGACTTCGCAGCGTTCATTTGCCCAGGCCAGGTAGCGGTCTTCCGCAATGGCTTGCCGGGCTTGGGCCATCAGGTTTACATAAAAATGCAAATTATGGAGGGTGGATAGGTGCATGCCCAGGATTTCACCGGCGTTGTGCAAATGGCGCAAATAGGCGCGGGAAAAATTCTTGCAGGTATAGCAACTGCAGTTTGGATCGGGAGCGAGATCGGTCTGGCGGGAATGGCGCCCGGCCTTGTAATGCAGGACCCCAACGGAGGTGAACATCATCCCATTGCGGGCATTGCGCGAGGGCATGACGCAGTCAAACATGTCATAGCCCCTACCAATCAGTTCCAGCAGATTCCATGGGGTTCCGACGCCCATGATGTAGCGCGCGCGGTCCTGCGGGAGCCACTGGGAACACACCTCGGCAACTTCGTACATCAGTTCCGTGGGCTCCCCGACGCTCAATCCCCCTAGGGCAAATCCATCGACATTCAATTCAATCAAATGCTCAATGGAGGCTTTGCGTAGTTCAGGGAACATGGAGCCCTGGGCAATGCCAAAAAAGAATTGCCGCCAAGGGTGGATGGGCGGATTTTCGGCGAGCCATTTAAGCGCGGCCTCAGTCCAGCGACGAGTCAGGTTCAGGGAAAATTGCGCCTCTTTTTCGGTGGCGGGGTAGGGGGTGCATTCATCAAAAGCCATGATGATATCGGCACCGATATCCCTTTGGGCCTTCATTACCGAAGCGGGACTGAAGAAGTGTTTGGATCCATCGAGGTGGGAGCGGAACTCGACTCCGCCTTCCTTCAGTTTACGCAATTCCTTGAGTGACCAAACTTGGAATCCACCCGAATCGGTGAGCATGGGGCGGGGGAAACCCATGAATTTGTGGATGCCACCCGCCTGCGCGATCAGTTCTGTGCCGGGCCGAAGGTAAAGGTGATAAGTGTTCGCAAGAATGATTTGGGCCTGGATATCTTCCAGCAAATCGCGAGGAGGAATAGCCTTCACCGTCGCCGCCGTACCCACCGGCATAAAGATAGGGGTCGCAATGACCCCGTGGTCGGTAACAACCTGTCCGAGCCGGGCTTTACAATCCGAAGCGGTTTTCAGAAGAGAGAATGGATTCGCGTTCAATGGCATGAACTAAAGATAGAAGGAAAGCGAAATGCCGGAGTCTATAGCCCAGGGAGTGAACGAAATATTTTCACTCCCCCAAGATTTAGACGGATTAGTGGCTCGTTCGGCCGAGCAAATCATACCCGGTAAGGGGCCTGGCTGATAGGGGCCTGATCGGGCGATTTCCCGAAATGGGCGTTGAATTCAATGCGCTCCAATTCATGTCGAAGTAAGAGGTGCAAGCGGAACGTGGATCTGCGGGAGAGCTCGTTACCACCGTATTGTTCGCTGCGCTGCAGTTGTTGGAATCGTTCGCCAGAATATTGTCACACCAGGGTTTCGCGTGTTTTTCGGCCGTCAGATTGGAGGGGACATTGGGGAAACTCCTGAGAACCTCGGCGATGTAGGTCGTGATGGTATTTCCGCCTAGGAAGAAGGTGTTGCCAGTAAACACGCCTTTTACTCCCTTTTGGTCGATGAAAGAATCGTCATAGAAATTTGCTCCGGCCTTTTTTCCAATGGAGTCTGCCACAAAAACATTCCCGATCACCGTGGTATTTTGTGTGCCTTCTTTGCTGTCAATGCACTCGGCAGATATTCCGCCACTGAAAAAATTGCACATCACCTGGGTGTTTTGGACGCGCCAATCGTAGCCGCCATAGCCTTCGGCAATGCCTTCCGGGCCCCAGTAGGGAGCGATGGTAGCCGTCTGAGCGACATCGTCCGCACCCCAGCGGGCAAAGTCGGTGCCAATGTAAAGGCCTTCTCCGTATGTCCCAGCAGTATTCCCTGAATTGTGGATATTATTGCGGCTGATGATCACATTACTGGAAGCGTCCCGAACATGGATCAGTTCCGCACCTACATTATACACCTCGCAATCTTCCAGGATTCCATTGGAGGCATTGTCAAAAATTACCCCTTTGTCCCCTTGGGTAATCACCAGTGATTTGAGCACCACGTAGTCTCCGGTGACGTGGACCACATAACCCGAGGAAATCGTGGAGCCTTGGAGGACAGGAGGATGGGCGGGGTCGGCAGCAATGATGACGATGGGGTGTTGGGCTGTTCCGTTGTTTCCAACCCAGAAATAGCCGGTCCCGTTTGGCAGGTTTCCGGGATCCCCGCTCAGGGCAATCTCTCCCGTATAGGTTCCGGGGGCAACCAGAATAGTATCGCCAGCTACAGCCGTTTTCATCGCTGTCATAAGCCCATTGGGGGTGGTGACAGGAACTTGCCGGGCAAGGAGTGAAGGGACGAGGACAGTGAGAGCCGTTAGAACCGAATTTCGAAACATAATAACCTCCGTTTCTTTTAAACTATCCACGATTAGGACATCGGAGGTTTTGCTTTTCGAAAAAAGTGTATCCTGGCAAATTCATTGGCAAAACGGCAACAGAAAAAGGGATTCTGTTTAAGTTCTTTTTACCCGAGTTCCAGATGGTTCCGCCCGGACTGCTTGGCCCTGTAAAGGGCGAGGTCCGCACGATGGACAAGTGCATCCCGTTCTTCTGTAGGAAGGAACTCCACCAGCCCACCCGAAAGCGTAAGGGGAATTTCGATTCCATCGTGGTGGATTGGCCCTGCGGAACAGGCGGCTAGGACCTTGGAGGCGGTTAATTCAGCTTCTGCGAGGCTACACCCCGGCAATAAAATGAGGAATTCTTCTCCTCCCCAGCGGAAGACTGGGTCTGCTGCCCGGAGCGCACTCCGAATGCGACGCACAGCCGTTGCAATCACAGCATCTCCGCATTGATGTCCGTATTTGTCGTTAATTGTCTTGAAATGGTCAATATCCAGCAGGAGCAGGGCAAAGGATTTTTCTTCGCGGGTGGACATCTGTTGGATTTGATGGAAAAGAGGGGCAAAGGCGTGTCGGTTATGAGCTCCAGTGAGCTGATCGGTGATGGCCATCTTTTCAAATTGGCTACGATACATCTTCAATACTCGCCAGGTCAAAGCCAAAACGAAGAGACTTACTAGGAAAGTGATGATCAAATTCGTAAGTAGGGTTCGAAAAAGGACGGCAAGCTCCATGCTCTCGTCCTGTTCCACCACCAGGAACCAGTGGAATTCAGGAATGTAGCGGGAATTAAAATGCACCAGATGGCTACCTCGCTGCACCTGGAAATAGGCTTGTCGTTTTCCCAGGAGGCTATCCGCAATTTGAGCCAGTCCTGGCATTTCGCGCAAGGAATGGAAGGAGGAATCCTGATGGCCGCTTTGGAGCTTTAAGTTGCCCAGAGTATCGGTAAAATAAATCTGGCGACCGTAGAGGCGCTCATACTTGCGAATCAATTCCGCTACGGAATGTACGGTGAGTCCCACGCCGGTTGCCCCAATAAATTGATTCTGGTTATCATAAACGCGATGGTTGATAAAAATGGTCATGGCATCGCGGTTCGCCAAATCTGGATCAAGGTTGACCTCAAAATCCTCCTTCATTTTCTGAACGCGGAAGTACCAGGAATCCCGAGGCTCTTCGGGGTTTACGACTTTAAGAATGCCATTGGAGTGGTAATATTTGTGGCTAGGCTCCGATACGAAAAAACTCGTGATCGTTTGATATTTTTGCTGGACTTCGGCTAGGTAGCGCTCCACCTTTTGGGGGTCCTTTTCTCCTTCGGTGGTCCATTCGCGCAGAAAGACATCGGAAGCCATAAAGGAGGCAATCAGAATCGGCCGCAAAAGATCCCGTTGGATTTCGGAATAGATATTGTCGCTGGTCAGAGGAAGCTGGGATTCTGATATTTGATGTCGAAGGCTTGCGCGCGCCGAAAAATAGCTGAAAAGGCTCGTCGCTAGAAACCCAGCTAGGAGCAGAACTTCTAATAACAGAACAAATGTAAGGTCGCGTTTTTTCATGAATCCGAGCCTATTGCTTCTTTGTTGATGATTGTATCAAAAACAAAGGGGCTCTGGATCAAGTTTTTTTAGGATGATGGGCCATTTTTTCCATCAAGGAAAAAGCCAGTCCCGAAGCTAGGAAGGTAAAGTGCAAAGCGACCAGCCAAATCAGTTCTTCACGGCTGTAGGCCTTGATATTCACGAAGGCTTTCAAAAGCTGGATACTGGTAATTGCAATAATGGATCCAATCACTTTTAATTTCAGTCCACCGTAGTCTACGTTGCCCATCCAGGAGGGGCGGTCTTCATGGGATTCGGCTGTACCTATTTTGGAAATAAAATTTTCGTAGCCCGAAAAGAGAAAAATCAGCAACAAGTTCGCGGTAAGAATCAGATCGACCAATTCCAGTACGACATTGGTCAGAATAGGAGTTTCAAGGGTCACCACCAGGGGAACATAATGGATCATTTCCTGAAAGAATTTGACACCAATCATCATGATTCCCAGAATAATCCCCAAATAAAGCGGAGCCAACAGCCACCGACTCCCAAAAATCAAAACTTCAATTTTATTTTCAATAAATTTCATAATTCCCCAAGATAGAAATATTCCCCCAAAGCCAAAGCCGAAGCCGATGCCCCGCATCGCTGAGAAGTTTGCTTCCCCAGCCGAAGCCGATGCCCCGCATCGCTGAGAAGTTTGCTTCCCCAGCCGAAGCCGATGCCCCGCATCGCTGAGAAC
>CAIRAY010000151.1 GCA_903876665.1 uncultured Fibrobacterota bacterium
CGAGGTGGGTTGACGGCGGGCCTGTTTTTTCTTGGCTGTGGCCCGACGGCGGGACACGCCGAGTGAGCGATATGCCAGCACTCCGCCATACGCGCCCCACCCAACGCCAACATGGTTACAGGCATCGAAAAAAAGTATCTTGTCTCCATGCTTCGCACCTCCCTGCTTCTCCTCCTGGCCTTTTTGGCCTCCTGCTCCAGCAATAACGTCTGGGTGAACCGTCACCCCGCCTATCCTATTGGCATGGCAATGGGCGAAACGGCCATGCCGGATCTGGGGGACCGCTGGATCGTTACCCAGGGCTCGTGGTTTGCCGAGCACCTCAAGCTACAGCCTTCCCAAGTCTATGACACACTGGGCAATGCAATCCGGGAATATTTCAGCGAAGCAACCTCGGCATATTTGCCCTCAGTCGTCTCCACCCCGGCTCCAATTTATGACTCCCTGCCCGAGACCGAATCCCAGAAAATCGACACGCGCGTCTACATCCGAGGACGATTCCCAGCCCAGGGCCAGGTGATCCAGATCGATAACTTTTCTCCACCCACCTTGCTGTTGATCCATGAACTCACCCTGGGGTCGGACCTCGTCCGCGAAAAACTCTACGATTTTGAGAAGGCGAACCTCGACTCCGAAGGGCAAACCCGCAAGGTCAAAAGGATCACGGCCTTGGTCTCCTGGACCCTTTGGGACAACTACAATCAGCGACCCCTAGTATCAGGAATCAGTGAATATTCTCTGCCTTGGGAAAAGGTTGAAGGACCGGACCTGCGCAAAAAAATCCATGCCATCCTGGGTGGAGTAGCCCAACAAATGGCCTGCCAGATCCGGGGAGGATGCCAATGAAGCGCACATTATTGACCATTATTATCCTGACCGGAATTGCCTTGGCATTTTCTCCTACATATAAACTCCCATGGACCCAGTGGAAATCACCTGAGATTGCCATCGCATTTTCGGACTCCCTCCATTCTCCCATTAATCCCGAGGATTTCTGCCTGTCCCTGGTGCGGGTTCAAAGCGCTCTCGGACGCCCCCAATGCCGCATCGCAGGCGATTGGGAACGCGATTCCGCAAGCAGAGTTTATCTGCAATGGCTAGGAAAAAACATGGACGCGCGGGTCGTGGACAATCATTTGCTGGCGCGAAACCCTGCGGTGATGGAAAGGCTACGCAGACTTGACGACCAATATCTCCTCGTCCTTTCCGAACGTAACGACTCCCTCTGGGTGGCCTTTTTCACCGGAGCGCGGATCAGCCCCAATTCCATTGGCGCGATCAGCCCAATCCCCAAGGATTCCCGGGAGCTCGCCGAAATCATCGCGGCCACATGGTTCACCGAATCACCCGAACCTCGCCTCACACCCGAACAAAAAAAGGCAATATCTGTCGCACCCGACCAGGCCTACGCCGCCAATCACGCTTTTGATGCCTGGATCGGTCTCGGGATTGGCTGGTCCCAGGGGTCCATTCCCCTTACCCCGTCCTCGTGGTATGCAAGCAAGCTGAAGGACCGGATTCAAAAATATCGCACCGTGGACGACAGTCTTTCCTTATGGTCATTCCTGGAGGATGAATCCCCTCTGCAAACGGTGCAGGCAGGGTTCACCTGGAATGGATTCATCGGTGCCGAAGCCTTTTTGACCCGATCCAATCACCAGGCTAAAGTCGACAATAGCGACACCTTGTATAATGAATTAGCTTACTGGGATTACACGCGCTACGAATTTGGAATGACCGCGCACATCACCACCCACTACTCGCTTCCCTACAGCTTCGAGGCCATGCCCCATGCGTTCCTCGGGTTCCACTATTCCTATCTCTTTGAGCACATTGCCGTGAAAGATGCAGCATCGGGCCGGGAACCCTCCCAAAGCTATGACCGCCGCATTCACTTCCTTCCCTTTTACAAGGGCGCCATTTTCGGAGTGGGGAACCGTATTTTGTGGAAGGGAACCCTTGCCCTGGACACCCGTACCGGCATCAGCAATCGTGGCCGTAGCCTCGATCGCGAGCCCTCTCCGGACGCCGTGACCTCTCCAACGATCATTGGCGGGTCTACCTTGGACTGCTTTGTTTCCGCGACTCTGGAATACCACTTCCGCGATAAGACTAAGGCTTCGAATCCTTAACAGGCTCCTTGATTTCGACCGCAAAGATTTTCGACCAGAGCTTGCCTGTCAGCCAAAGGCGCTTTCCGTCCCAGGCGAGGCCATTCAACACTTCCGCACCGGCAGATCCCTTGCGCGTCCGCTTGGCCAAAGTGGAAAAATCAAGCCAAGCCACCACCTTGCCGTCCGCCATGCCAATCACGGCAACGGAATCCGAGAACCAGATATTGGCGAGCATGTATTTTCCGAAAACCTCAATCTCATTCAGATTCCCCACAGGTTTTCCCGCACTGGTCACATCAAGGCCACCAACCACTTCCTTGGTGTCGGGCGAAAGTTTCAGAATCTTCGGGGAACCGTTGGAGAGCCAGAGGCAATTGTCCCCTGTGGCAAGGCCCCAGCCCTCGCCCGGAATGGGGAACTCCCCTTTTGCATCTAAAGTCTTGGCATCGAGAATGAAACCCTTTTTTGATTGCCAGGTCAGCACCAACAAATCGTCGCCGAACCGCGCGGAGCCTTCTCCGAAATGGGGTGCGGGAATAATTGCAGAATCCAGAACCTTGCCGGACTTGTTCATGCGGTAGACCGCGGACCGACCCACAAGGCCAGTGGATTCTACCAGCTCCGGGCCATCCCAGAATAATCCCTGGGTAAAGCGGGTTTGGGGATGGGCGATGGAATCGACAAGCTTCCACTGCCAGGTGGCGGCGAAAATGGAGTGGATCCCCACGAAAAAGAAAAAAGCGGAAAAGCGTTTCATGTGTATAACTTAGCCATTCCGGAATGACTTGGCGACTAAGGCAGGACGAGGCTTTGTTCCGCGCTCGAGAAAACTGCGGCTGTGGCCTCATCGGATTGCAAGCGGGTAAGGACAAACTGGTAGTCTTTCCCACCGTATACAAAAAGAATTTCACGGACCAAAAGATCAAAACCACTCATGGTATACCGGGCTTGCAGGAGGGCGGCTTCTTGACCGTGAAAAGAAATAATCCCCGAGGAATCCACAACCACATTGGATACGGTGCTCAGGGAGCGGAGGTTGTCAATTTCGTACTGAAGGGCAACGCTGATTGAGGCTCCCGATTGAGGACTGGTAATCGCAATAATATTAGGAGTAAAATTTTGGACCTTTGGCCCAAACAGGACAAAATCCGCCGAAATACCGGCCCCGATCGGATAATCATTTTGCCTAGTCCACCCGGAAGGGGTCGCCATTTCCGCAGAAGAATTGGACGAGGAGTCAATAGATGTACCCGTAGCAGAGGAACAGCCGAGGAAAGAAAAAACGAATCCGAGAAGCCCCAAAAAAGCGATGGCACGCAGGGTGTATTTCATTCAAATACCTTTCAGTTTGAAAAATTTTAAGCGAATTTAGGAAAATTTGCGAAGCCCAAGAAACCAGGGTTGCCGTGGAAGACTTTCTATGCTATTTTCCCAGCGATATCCCAAAGTCGCCAAAACCAGGAGCCTAAAAATGAACGACACCCCAAAAGAATGTTGCCCCAAGTTCGACCCAGCTCCATGGGACGAAGTGACCCTCAGCTGGGAGGGGAAGCGCTTTGTGAAGGACCATGTAACCAGCTTCTTTCACATCCCATTAAACTTCGGCGCGGTGATGACGCGAAATTCCAAGCTCATCGAGGCCGCAGGCGCCAAGCCCCCCATCATGGTCATCCTTTCGGATGAGAATTCCCTTTGGGGTTCCGACGTTTACATCGAAGTAACCAAAGATATACCAGGCGTCCGCATGGCGACCATTTCCGGCACCTTCCTTTCCAAGGTATTTGAGGGGCCTTACAGCAATATGCGCAAATGGATCGAAGCGATGAAAGCCTTCGTGCAGGGCAAGGGAAAAGTAATCCGAAAGGTGTATTTCTTCTATACCACCTGCCCAAAATGCGCCAAGAAGTACGGAAAAAACTATGTAGTTATTTTGGCTGAGGTATAACTCTAATTTCCTATGGACCTAAAACAGCAGCGGAATTGCATGTGTATATCCCAGCATCGTCACCGGCCGCGCGACACCAAACACCAAGCCATTGACACGTAACCCAAGGAAATGCCCATCAACATTCCCCCCCGTAGTTCCCCAGGGACAGCGAAGCGAATCCCCTTCCCCCCGTAGTTCCCCAGGGACAGCGAAGCGAATCCCCTTCCCCCCGTAGTTCCCCAGGGACAGCG
>CAIRAY010000152.1 GCA_903876665.1 uncultured Fibrobacterota bacterium
CCACATCGTGTGGTCCGCCCTTCGGGCTCTGGCAAAGCCAGAGTCCCCCTCCAGCATCCATGCTTTCGGGGTCAAACCCTCTCCTCGAGGGTGATGTGGGCCTGCAGGCAGTCCCACTCGAATCCCTTTTCCCTCACATTCCGGGCAACAAAAAAAGACCCATCTTTCGATGAGTCTTTTTTATTTTCGAGCGGGAAAAGAGAGTGACGGCCCACATCGTGTGGTCCGCCCTTCGGGCTCTGGCAAAGCCAGAGTCCCCCTCCAGCATCCATGCTTTCGGGGTCAAACCCTCTTCTCGGGCGGCTTCGCCGTCGCCTTTGGCGATTCGAACCTCTTTTCCCTTGCATTCCGGGCAACAAAAAAAAAGACCCATCTTTCGATGAGTCTTTTTTATTTTCGAGCGGGAAAAGAGATTCGAACCCTCGACCCTAACCTTGGCAAGGTTATGCTCTACCAGCTGAGCTATTCCCGCGATCGTGAACCAATAATAGAAACGACTAAATAAGTTTCAAGGGGGGGTTAATAAAAAAAAATTAAAACCGGGAAAGGCCCACCTGAAGGATCCAGGTCCAGCCGGTGGCCTCAAAAACGGTGGAAGCTTCATCAAGATTCAACATACGCATGCCACCGGCCAAAATTTCGGCAGACTTCCATTTGAGTCGGGCCAAGGGCTCCAAGGTCAGGCGGTCTCGGTCGAGGCGATTCCATACATCCCCTCCCTCAAAATCGTGGGCATAGGCGGCAAAAATCCAAAGGCCATTCCCATGCTTTTGGATTCCCAGGGAAGAACCCAGGCTAAAAAAGTGCGCAGAACTCTGCTGGGGTAAAATCATCTGGGAGGCAAACGGGGTGGAGGCAAAATGCATTTTGTAGCGGTCGTTAATTGCGGGGTCGCTGACTAGGCCGGGGATCAGCTCCAGGCTATCTGGATAGCGCCATTGGCCGTCGCTGCGGAATCTTCCATCGATGCCTGCAGAGCTGAATACACCCAGTCGAATCGCAGAAGAAAGCTTCGCCACCCCGTCCACGGCAAGATGGAGCCGGCCAAAAAGTGGGGCGGAAGATTTTCCGAATGTCTGTAGGCCGATGGCTTGCACGCCCAATTCCCCTTGATGATGGACCCCCGGGTCGGCAAAAAAGCGCTCGCCCGCGACGCCCTGAACCCGTTCCCATTCCAGGCGTGCGCTCATGGAATTTACTAAGGCATCGACGCCGGTTCGAGTTTTATCTGCGTTAAGCTGTTCGGAAAGGGCCGTTTCTAACCGACTCTGGCCAATGGCCACGGTGGGGCGCATTTCCCAAAGGGGATTGAGAATCCAACGCACCTGAAGGGTCACATCGCGTTTCTGCTCGGAAACCATCTTCGACCAGTCGTCCCGCACAGTCCGAGGAGCCAAGTTCTCATAGAGGTGGTTCCAATTGTAATGGGCAATCTCCGCCTGTCCGTGGAAGGATAAGTCGCCTCCGTATATCCGCGATAGCGAAACCGCAGGCCGAATTCCTTTGCTGGATTCACCGAAAAAACCCATGAGCGCAAAATCATATTCAAATTGGTTCACGAAGCGAAACCGCAGGCGCCCTGCGGCGATGGGGCCCATCAAGGTAGAGCCATAGCCACCCAAGGCGGTTTCAAAACGGGAGAGTGGAGCCGCGTGCACGGCAATTACCGGAACCAGAAGCTCGCGCCCATCTTCCAAGTCCGTAGTTTTCTGGGAAACGAGTACCATGGAAAGGGAGTCATACAAACCTCCCTGGGCAAGCTCGTCCGCAAAGCCTTGGACATCTCCTTGCCAACGCTCGGCCTTTGGCCAATAGCTGGAAAGATGGTTCTGGTACTCAGCGGAAATATTGTCGAAAGCCGGTTGCACCGTCTCCAGGGAGGGGATTGGGCGTTCTTGTTTCAGCTTCCAGGACCGAGGTGTTAGTTTCAGGGTTTTAAATTCTCCGAGTTTTGAACGCAGGGATTCGAACCCCAGTTTTTCCCAGTTTGGGGAACTTGGATTCTGTGGGAGTGCATGGGGTCGTACCCAAATTTTAAAGAATGAGCTGTCCAGGGCTAGGGATTCCAGCTCCCTTCGGAGTACCGCCGATGTCGATCCATCGGGGCGAACAGGCCATGACAGGGATAGAATCCAGGATTGATCGGGCCAGGCCATAATCAAGGTCTCTGTTGGCAGGATTCCACATTCAGATAATGGAGCTCTTTTTTTCGATTGTTGCTCCAAATCGGAGAACCCCAAAGAAGAGAAAACCCAATCCACGGGTGGACGACTTGGGCTTGCCACACCCTGGGCGCGTTCTTGGTCACAAAGCAGTACGCTCCAAGGCAAACGGGGTGGACGAGTTTGCGATGCGGTCAAATCCAACAATGGTTGTTGCAATAGCAGCTGGGAGACAATGGCGAATCCCCTCCCTTTTGATCTCTGTGGTGGAACTGGGCCAGGAAGAGGAATTCCGGAGGAATCCGGATTCAAGGAAAACTCAACGCTGAATGCTGGAAACCCTTGAGCTGAAACGGCATCCCAAAGGACCGGGAAATGAGGCGCGCCAAGGGTCTTGGGCGCCTTTGCGGAAAAGGATTCCGATTGAGTCAAAATATTGCGGATCTGCGCCACTGAGAATCCTTCTCCCCAAACGGCGGCAACCCACGCACCCCAACCGGAGCCAACTATATTGATGATGGGTATCTGAAATCGTTCCACCGCATCGAGGACGCCCAAGGCATACCAGGCACCCCCCGGACCATCGCCAAGGTAAAGGGACAAGCCCTTGGGGGCCGAAATCTCGGGTGGAGAAATTTGGATAACGGATGGAGCTTGAGGGGTTAGGGGGGATTCCGAACGATTGGAATCCATGGTTTCCGCGAGCTGGGTAATATCAAAATCATTCTCAGCTTCCGCATGCAATGCAGAGACGAGCCAGAGCGAGCAGATTAGCCAATGCTTCATTCGAAGGCCGTGGGTTCATGGGCCCGGTACCGGGCTTCATCGCGAGAAATCCGCTTCTGATTCACCAGCAGTGCGAGGCTGTCATCCAGGTTTACCATGCCTGCATGCGAAGCTGCTTTCTGGATTTGAGGAATTTTTTGAATTTCACCTTTTTCAATTGCCGCAATAACTTGGTTGGATGCTAAAAGGACATCCCAAGCCCGCAATGCTTCGTCTCCGGCAATCGAAGGAATCAGGTGAGAGCCGATGATCCCGCGCAAAACCCGATGCAATAAGGGATTTCCGGTCTCTATGCGTTCCAGGGCATGCGTGGTCGAGGATGCCCGCACACTGGCAACCACCAGCGCACCGCTGGCACAGGCTTCGAGAATGGGGTCCATTTGCGCGGGGCCAATATCCCCGAAAAGAAACAAATCGGTTCCCGAAATCAGCGAGGCCCGAATATCTTCCGCTAGGCTTCCCGTAGGGGTTCCTCGCACCAAGAGGGATTTACCGGAGGGAATCACCCACTCGGGATCCGGATCCAAAACGCGGACGCGCATGCTGCGCATATTGCACAAGGCCTGGGTGAACGAGGAAGCCAGCGTAGTGGTTCCCGATGCTCCAGGTCCGGAAAACAAAATCAGGCCGTTTTGATGATCCAGAAGTCCTTTGACCGCTGGGGGAACTTTAAGTGCGTCTAAATTCGGTAAATCGGACATTACAGCGCGAAATACGGCAAGGGCACCCAGGGATTCCCGCGAAATATCAACCCGGAAAATGACCCCATCGGCACCCTGAATGCGGAATCGGCAAGTTCCCTGATTCTCCCAATTCAAGCGGGACTTTGCATCCATTTGGGTGCGGAACAAGGGGAGGATTTCTCCGTGGCCAACGGGTTCCAGGTGTGAAAGAAGTTCCTGTCTACCCAGTCCCTTGGCAAAAGGAACGCGCCCCTCGGGGACCCAGAGATCCATGCCCGGGAATAGGAGACATTGTTGAAGCAATTGATCGAGGGTCATATCAAACCACTGCCTTGGTTGGATTCACGGAGCCGACGCAGAGAGTCATCCATGGTGATGGAATCGTTTTTCCCTGCCACCATCAGGGCGGTGATTTGGGCAAAATCTCTTTTACGCACAAGATTCGCAACAGCAAAATTTACCGAAAGAACTTCAAAGGCCGGGACAGAACGCTCACCATGGGTTGCGGGTAATAATTGTTGACAAATTACCCCTCGGAGTGAGCGGGCAAGAAGGGTGCGGGCACGCTGGCGCGATTTTTCGGGAAAAAATTCTTCAAGCCGTTCTAGCAGGTCCACGACATCGAGGGCGTCCATGGTCACCACGACAAACAACCCCGCTTCGGCGGCCTCCATGGCAAGCATCAGAGCCTCGGAATCACGCAGGCCTTCCAGCACAAGGCATCCACCGCCACGTTCCATTGCGCCACGAATCAGCTGGCTTTGGGTTAAGCCATGGAGATGAGGTTCAAAATGGAGGGTCATGCCTGGATTCCAGATTGCCTCAATGGGCTCACTCACCACCTGGATTGCGCAGGAAAATTTTTCTTGCATGCTCTCCGCGATGCGACGGGCGGTGGTGGAGCGCCCTGACCCCCGCGGTCCTCCCACTAGGATCAGGCCCTGCCGGGTGTTGACCCAAGGTCGGCAAAATTCAGGAAGGCCAAGCTCAGTCCAGCCCGGTATTTTTAAATCAATGACCCGGAAAGCCATGGCCGGCCCTTCCGAAGACCAGGTCACCGAAAGGCGAAAACGGCCACCGCCCGGAATCGCAATGGTTACACACAAATTCTTGGAACGATCAATGCCAAGACCCGCTGGAGCAAAATCCAGGGCTTCGTTCAGCCACCGACGGACATCGGTCTGGGCACAAACCATATCTCCCAAAGGTTTCAGGTTCCGCCCGAGTCGACCCCAAATGGCCACGCCCGGAGTTAAGTACAAATCGGTCAAATTTTGCTTGCGGGCCATCAGTAACAAGGCTTCCAAGCGTGATTGGGGGCCGGGAACCATGGTGGCCTGGGTGCGCGCAGAACCATCACCCAGTCCGAGGGTCCATTCTTTGGCCGCTACGGCTTTGGAAACTTCGGCTGGCTTGGTTGGTGTTGTTTGCGGGGCCGGCGCGGTAGGGCGAAAATCGAACATCCGGGTGTCCTGCAGACCTTCGATGGTCCGGACCTCCTCGGCAACTTCATCGGCAAAACTCTCCCCGAAGGTGTTGTTGCCTTCAATGGCAAATTCGGAAATATCACCAGAATTGGCCCGGGGAGTTGGATTGATGGCTGGCTTTGCTGTGGGAATGGGAATGCGGATGCTGGGGCGATTACTGACGGGTGGAGTCGCGGGAGCGGGAGTTGCAAAAGGGGAATTTGCCACAGGTGAAGCCTGCACGGGTGGTGTTGCAGGAACTGGTGGTGGCGGGACTGGTGCTGGAGGCGGTGCTGGCGCCGGCTGGGCTTGGGTTGTACCCGCATCAATGGACGCAACAAACTTCATCACTTCGGCATAGACCGCGGGAGTCATTATTCCGGCCTCGCAAAGCACTTTGGCGATGTCCATGCGATCGGATGCTTTGGCCCAATGCTCCTTGATTTGTTCCGGGGTAGCCAAACCATTGGAATGGAGAACCTTGGCCAGCAAATTATTGTTCACAGGAAATCTCTCCGTCCGAACCACCAGGAAGCCACTGAAAGGAGAATTCCGACATATCCTATCGCATAAAGGGTGGACCAAAAGAAATAAAGCTCGGGGATTGGCAAATGATGGATCACTTGCTGACTGATGTTATAGCGATACAGGCCAGGTAGCAGGCGATGGGCCCACACGGCCATGAATTCCATCAGCTGCGAATTTTGCTGCACAACTTCTGAAGCAACCACTTGCTTTACAAATCGCACCTGGGCGAGCAATTGATCGGTGAGATGTCCCGCGGCATAGACTCCCAAGGTGAAAAGCGAACTCAGAACGGGAGTGCTGAAGGAGCTAAAGAGCATGGCCACGGCGATAACGATGGCCATTTCCCAGAAGATGAGATACACTGCCTTGAGTAAAAGAAATTCGGGTTGGCTACCTGTGCCCCACAGAATTACAAAAAATACACCGGTCAGCAGGGTGAGGTGGGTACCCATCACACCAAGCAATCCTAAATATTTTCCAATGATAAATTCCGCACGATGCAAGGGCTTGGAAAGCAGGGTCAAAACCGTTCGGCCCTGGATTTCTTTTTGCACCAGGGAAATCCCCACGAAAACAGAGATCAACAACCCGCTCAAGGACATCAGTGAAAGAGTAATTGCCTTGATCACATGGGCCCGGTCAAAAACGGACCACTCCCCCAATACAATGCTGAAAATAGAAAGGGCCACCGCCACAAATACGATGTTGTATAGAATTTTGTCGCGGACGGATTCGCGAAATGTGTTGGACGCGATGATCCAAATGCGTCTTAGCTTATCCATTAGCCCCATCCTTCGCAACTTCGCGGGTAAGAACTTCTTCGAGCGATGGTCGATTATTTTCAATTCGTTCCACTCCGACTCCATTGGATAGGCAGGCGGTAATCAGCTGATCGCGAGCCACAGGGGAATCACACATAAATTCCTGAGGAAGGATTGCCCGTACGCCAGGAATCAAAAGGGCTGCAGGCAAGCCTGTTGACGTGCGAACTGTATATTCAGAACCTTCGCCACCAGTGACTTGCTCGACCGTGCCTTGTTTGACGATGCGGCCCTCTACGATCATGGCTACGCGATGGCTGATAGCCTCCACATCAGCGAGGACATGACTGGAATAAAAAATGGTGCATCCTTCGCGGTTCAATGCCAGAATGGCTTCGCGCACATCTTTGCGCCCCAAGGGATCCAGTCCACTCATGGGCTCATCGAGAATCAGCAATTTGGGTTTGGAAAGAATTGCCTGGGCCAGTCCCATGCGTTGCATCATGCCCTTGGAATAGGTGCGCAGACGGCGATGGACCCAATCATGGTTTGCATGGAGAAGGGTCAAGGCCCAGTCAATGCGCTCCTCCAGGAGTTTTCCCCGGACTCCGCTGAGCGAGCCGTAGAATTTGAGTAGCTCATGGCCTGTCAGGTAGTCATAGAAATAGGGATGCTCGGGGAGGAATCCCAACTTTTCCCGGGAACGGGGATCTTGGGGGGAAGACCCCATCACTGAAACCTTGCCTGAGCTTGGGCGCAGGAGGCCCGTCAGAATTTTTATTGTCGTGGATTTTCCGGCGCCATTGGGGCCGATGAAGCCAAAGATTTCACCTTCACTGACTTTTAAATCAATGGAAAGCAACGCCTGCTTGGGCTTCATCAAAAAGCCCGTGCGATATGTCTTCGAAAGGGCCTCAATTTGAATCATACATCATCGTCCAAATCGGAAGATTCTTTAAGCCGCTTTGCCTTTTGTTGGCGTAGGAAGTAATAAAGGCCTGCGCCACTCAGGAAGAAAAGCAGTCCACCCCAGAGAAGGGCCCGGGCAATGCGGGGGTCTTCAAGTCCGGGCAGGACCCAAATCAGTTGACTGTAAAACAAAACGGGCATAAAGCACAAAAGGCCCATTCCCCGTAGAATCCATGAGATTGCAACACCTGAAATTTTCATGCTTTTGAAGATACATAAAAACAGGGGAGTGGGTCAAAATCTGCGCTTTTAAGTGATGCGCAATCCGTGTTCTGCGCCCATGGAATCAAGCATGGCCCGGTCTTTTTCCAAGGTACGGCCATCCCGAGTGAGGTAATTCCCGGTCATGATTCCGTTGGCGCCGGCCAAAACGGCAAGAGGATGGAGTTCCTTGAGGTTGTCCTCCCGGCCTCCGCAAATCAGGATGTCCTGATGGGGCAGAATGAGACGGAACATGGCGATGAGCTTGAGACAACGGCGGGGAGTGATGCGGGTGGCTCCTTCCATTTTTGTCCCGGCCACGGGGATCAGAAAATTCATAGGCACCGAATCCACCTTCAGTTCGCGGAGTTCCAAGGCGTATTCCGCAGCCTGCTCATCCGTTTCTCCCAGGCCAAAGATCCCACCCACGCACACGGACATCCCCACCGCCTGGGCGGCTTTGACCGTTGCGATGCGGTCGTCGTAGGAATGAGACTGGCAAATATTGGGAAAGTGGGAACGGGCGGTTTCAAGGTTATGGTGAAAGCGTGTCACTCCCGCTTCGCGGAGTGTTCGCAATTCCGGTTCTGCCAGAATTCCCAGGGAGGCGCACCATTGGGTCGCTGTGCCGGTATGGGGGAGCTCTCCAAATGCTTCGGAAACCTGGCGAACTTGGTCTTTGGGCAGTCCGCGACCAGATGTCACCACGGAAAAGCGATCCACACCACTGCGAATGGCTGCGTGGGCCGCCTCTTGCATCGCCTCTTTGGACATAAGCGGATACACGGGAGAATCGGTGGTGGCGGACTGGGATTGGCTACAAAAGCCACAATCTTCAGAACATTTTCCCGATTTGCCGTTGAGAATTGTGCAGGTATGGATCCGGTTTCCTTTGTGCTGGCGACGGAGCTTATCTGCAAGCGCGGTCAAGTCCCAGAGCAGGCGGTCGGGAATAGCGGCGAGGGCGAATGCTTCGGGAGCCGTAATCCTGTGGCCAGAAAGAATTTTCGATCCAAGAGTATTCAATTCATCACGAGTCATCGAACATTCCGCGGTTGAAAAAATGATTCAGAGAGCCAAATGTACCAAAATTATATCCGCGAAAAATTGGCGATGCCACTCCAAGCCACCCCCCTCCACTCGCGACAAAAAATGACATTTATGGATTCCTACATTTCGTTTATGGCAAAAAAACCTGAAACCAATTATGTGTGCAAAGATTGTGGCTCCGTTTCCTCCAAATGGACGGGGAAGTGCCTAGCTTGCGGTTCATGGTCTTCCATTGAGGAGCGTGCGGTTGAATCCCACCAGCCTTCTCGTGGCCTTGGGACTGCAGTTTCGGCGGGCGGCCGGGCTTGTGAACTGTCGGCCATCGCCACCGAAGACACTAAACGACTTTCCACCGGAAATTCGGAGCTGGACCGGACCTTGGGTGGCGGCTTGGCTCCGGGTTCCCTGATCCTTCTGGGAGGCGACCCTGGAATCGGAAAATCCACACTGGTGCTGCAGACCCTTGCCACCTTGGCGGCCGCGGGCGTCAGCACGCTCTACGTCACGGGCGAGGAGAGCGCCATCCAGGTCAAGTTGCGCTCCGAGCGCTTGCGGGCCGCGGGCTCATCCATGATGCTACTATGCGAAACCAATTTAAAACGGGTGATCGAAGAAGCCAAACGCCTACAGCCCGAGGTGATGGTGGTGGATTCCATCCAAACTGTCTACCGCGAAGAACTCCCTGGTACGCCGGGTAGCATCAACCAGCTGCGCGAATGCACGCTGGAGCTCATGGTTTACGCCAAAACTCACCGCTGCGTTACCCTTTTGGTGGGCCATGTCACCAAGGAAGGGCAGATAGCCGGGCCCCGGGTCCTGGAACACATGGTGGATACGGTTGCCTACTTCGAAGGTGACCGCAATCATCAATACCGCATTCTGCGCACCATCAAAAACCGCTTCGGTGCCACGGACGAAATCGGAGTCTTCGAAATGACGAGCCACGGCCTCGAACCCGTGGAGAATCCTTCTCGCATATTCCTCAATCCCCTGACCCAGTCCGCACCGGGGTCTGTTGTAAGCTGTACCATTGAGGGCTCGCGGGCCATGCTGTTCGAAATTCAGGCGCTGGTAAACTCCACCAATTATTCCGTGGCTCAGCGCGTGGCCGCTGGCATTGATCAAAAACGCCTGACCATCATTCTTGCGCTCCTGGACAAGTTCTCCGGGATCAATGTGGGTGCTTCGGATGTCTTTGTCAGCGTGGCGGGAGGCCTCCGAGTGGACGACCCTGGCACCGATCTGGCTCTCGCACTAGCCATCGCCTCCAATCACCTGGGCCTGCGCCTTCCACCCAAAAGCATCGTGATTGGGGAATTAGGGCTCTCGGGCGAAATCCGTAGCGTTTCTCAGCTGGAGCTCCGCGTTAAAGAGGCGCACCGACTGGGTTTTGAACGCATCGTGGTCCCCGCCGAAGGCCGAGTTCCCAATGTCAAAGGCCTCGAAGTCCACCGCATGACCCGGCTCGAAGACGCCGTGAACTGGGCCAGGGGATAATGGATGGGCAAGGTAAATTATGTGACCGGGTAGAAGCAAAGGTCCTTGTCGATGCCGCATAATTAACGACGATGTCAGTATCTATATCCAATCCGAAAGGACTCCCTTCTGTCTTCCGTGACTTCTAGCCCTTTTCTTCGTCCTCGATCTCCACTTCCTTGAACCAGCCCCAGTCCCGGCCTTCCGCAGGGACGATGACGCGCATGTGGTGGATCAGGTGTGACCAGCGCTCCATGTTTTCGGAGATGTCCTCGCCGATGTTTTCTTCGTCGTCACGCTCCAGGTTGTAGGACTGCCAGGACCCGTCGGGGAAGACCGTTAAGAAGCAATCCCAGTCGACTTCCTTGGATTCGGGGAAGCTTTCGAGCATGACCAAGGGGCGGGGGACAAAAACGGATGCGGCGTGTCCATTTCCGTAGAGAAAATGATTGTGCGTGACGAGGAACTGTTCGAGTGCCATGCTACCCTTTTCACCAGCGGATTTTTCGCGCAAGAGGCGCACATTTTCCAAGTCATCTTTATATGGGTCGATGATGTCGGGGGGAAGGACGATCTGGTAATAGTCGTAACGGCTGGCATCGGCGCCGACCCGCTTGCTCCAGGAGGCCGGCGGTTCTGGGCGGTCCACCAGGAATTTTTCGAAGGAATCCAGGATCTCGTCGAGCATGGGAGTCCATTCTACTCCCTTGCGGGCTTCCTTCAACATTTCGGCAAAAGCCTCGAGCCGGGATTCTGGGGTAGGGGATTCGATCTCTTCGGGGGGGAGGTCGGTGAAGGAGGACATTTCAGGTTTGACTGGTTTCACCAGGACTCCGTGGATTTTGTGAGAACGCTCATGGCGATGTGTTTTTCAAGGTAGGCCGCTTCACCGATGAAGCAGGGCCAAATGGTCTGAGGCCCGGGCCAAAGTTCTTCGGTGCCGTCAAAGTGCTGGAAAAGGGGAGAGCCTGGATCCACTGCGCGGAAATCGGCGCCTTCAAGTTTGGGGTGGATCATGGCTCGAAGGGATCCGTCCTCTTGACGGGGGTAGTCTAGTGTTCCGGTCTGGGTGTAGACCAGGGTGGGGTGGGGAGTAAGGGCCAGGTTGCCGGAGTTGTATTCTGCCACCAGGCCAAGGAGTCGGATCACCAAGGACTCTGTGGCGTGAAACAGCGACGCTTTGAGGGTTCCGTGGGCTTGGGGACCGACCTCGATAGTCAGGTCATGGCGGGCAATGGAGGGAAGATAAGGGCTGGTGGCTAAAGATTCCGGCTGGTAAACCAGACGTACCAGGGGGAATTCGAAGGACAGGATGGAGAGGATGCGCTTCATGGGGGCGTCGGGCTCGTTCACGATCAGGCTGATTCCCATGTTTGCGGTGCTGTTGTGCAGATCGATGGCGAGGTCGGGCGCCTGGGGGCTGCCTTTAGGGCCGTATGTCCGGTTGATTTCCCGGGCGCGGGAAATATCCAGTTTTTGGGGCGGGTTGGAGGTGTTCAGCAAACTGGGGGCGAAGGCCCGGTTGAGGTCGAATTCGGCGTAGCGCCGGCCCAGGCGGATGGCCTCGGGGTTGGCCAGCAAAAGCTCCAGGGAGAAATCCAAACCGGCTATCTGGGCTGGCAGGGTTGTCATCCAATTGCGGACCAGGAATATTCCCGTCATTTCATTGCCGTGGGTGCCCCCCGCGATGAGGATCTTTTTAATTCCGGACATTCCATAAATATACTATTCCGCCACGGAGGACATTGAGAGTGATGAGTGATGAGTAAAAGACCCGTTGAATTGATTCCTGAGGGAATATTGGTGAATGAATTCCACTCATCACTTGATTGAATATCCATAGATGATTCTGATAATGGAATTGTATAACCCGAAAATTGACAAGGGGTTGCGAAAATCCTAGTTTGCGCCCGTGAAGACACTCCCGACCATCTGCATCGTAGGACGGCCCAATGTGGGCAAGTCCTCTCTTTTCAATCGAATTCTTGGACGTCGCGCCGCCGTGGTTGCCGACCGCGAAGGCGTTACCCGCGATCGCCATTATCAAGAAGCGGAGTGGCTAGGTACCCCCTTTCGGATTATTGATACTGGCGGATTTCTGCCCGACGACCGGGTGGACGAGCTCGCCGACTCGGTCCGCGTTCAGATTTTCCACGCCATCACAGATTCCGACCTGATCATTTTCATGGCCGATGTCCGGGTTGGGCCACAAGCTTTGGACCAAACGTTTGCGCGCCTGGTTCTCAAGTCCGGAAAACCAACAATTCTTATCGCCAATAAGGCCGAAAAAGAAACCGACCGTACCGAACCCTGGGCCTTCCTGGGTCTTGGACTCGGTGAGCCCCGCATGATTTCCGCCACCACGGGCTACGGCATGCGCAGTCTCATGGACGAAGCCTTGGGACTTCTGCCCAAGACCGGTGTCCGCTCCACCAAGGGGCCCACTCCCGACTCAAGCATTGTCCGCTTTGCCGTGCTGGGCCGTCCTAACGCAGGCAAATCTACGCTTCTCAATCGCATCATCGGCGAAGAGCGCCTTGTGGTCTCCGACATTCCTGGCACAACCCGTGATTCCATCGAAGTGGACTTCACCTGGCAAGGCCGCAAAATGGTTTTGACCGACACAGCCGGCCTACGCAAAAAAGCCCGCGTCGAGGACGAAGTCGAAATCTTCTCGAACATGCGCACTGCTGAATCCATTAAGCGTAGCGATGTGTGCGTGCTCATGGTCGATGCGACCCGTGGCCTCGAAATCCAGGATTTCCGCATCATGGAGCAAATCCGCGCTGCGGGCAAGGGCCTCGTGCTGCTGTTCAATAAATGGGACATCATGCCCGACAAGGGTTCCAAAACCTTTGACCACCTGGTCAAGGAAATCCGCGAAAAAGAAACCATGCTCGAATGGGTCCCGGTGATCGCCATTTCCGCCCTCGAGGGCCAGCGTGTCCATCGTGTGGTCCAAGAAATCGTGACCGTGTGGACCAACTGCCGTCGCATTCTCGGACGCGACCGTCTGACAGAAGTCTTCCAGAAAGCAGTGGGCGCTCGGCCCCATCCCATGCGCAAGTCCAAGCCCGTTCGCCTGGACCGTGCCTGTCAGATCATTGTCAATCCGCCTGTCGTGGCCATCGAGACCAACCATCCCGACCTGGTGGACGAAGGCTATAAAAAATATCTTCTTAAAATTCTCTTTGAAGAATTCCAGCTGCTGGGTGCGCCCTTGCGTCTGAATTTTATGCGTAACCTTGACCTCAGAAAGGATGAAGACCTTGAACAGTTTGGCATCGCTACCGATCGCGTATCTTCTGGGTTCGATCCCGACAGCAGTCTGGGTATCGAGGATCTCGAAAGGGATTGATATCCGTGAGCACGGCTCTAAAAATGCCGGGCTTACCAATGTATTTCGGGTCCTCGGGTGGAAGCCTGCAATTCCCGTAGTCATCATCGATCTCTGCAAGGGCATGCTAGCCCCATGGATTGCCCTGCAAATGGCCCCTGACCAGTATTGGGTCGCGCTCGTCGCCGGGTTGCTTGCGATCTTTGGACATTCATTCACCTGTTTAGCTGGATTTCGGGGTGGCAAGGGCGTTCTCACTGCCTTTGGAGTCTTTTGCACGCTAAACACCAATGCGGCCTTGCTCTCTTTTGCCACATGGATTACCCTCACCTTTGTATCCGGTTATGTATCGCTGGGCTCCATCGGGGGGTGTCTGGTTCTGGCAGCTCTCCTCCTCGCGGGCTTCTTCAACTTGCCCTACATCGGTTGGATCGCAAACAGCCAAGGCCCCGTCCATTGGAGTCTTTTGGCCACTGGAATCGCTGTCGCAGTCTTTGTGATTGTGAAACACATATCCAACATCAAGCGCCTGCTGAATGGCACAGAAAACGGATTCCGCAAAAAGGCACCTAAGGACGGTCAAAAATGAAAGTTTCAATTTTGGGAACAGGTGGCTGGGGTCTGACTCTGGGCAAACATCTTTTTGAAAATGGCCATACAGTTGTATTTTGGACCCATTCGCCCGAAGAAGCCGAAATGCTCTCTCGCGAGCACGAGTATCGCGATAAGCTTCCGGGCGTCAAGCTCCCTGCGGCTTTTAAATACTTTACCCATCTGGGTTCTGCAATTTCCGACTCCGAAATCATTCTCCTGGTGGTTCCTTCCCAGGTCATGGGAAATGTGGCGCGCATGCTCGCGACCCTTCCACCCAAGGGAAAATCTCCCATCCTCGTTTCCGCTACTAAGGGCATTACCGAAGATACCACCCAGCGCATGAGCGAGGTGCTTCTGTCCAACATTCCTTGGCTTACCCCCGAAAATATGGTCACGCTCTCGGGACCGTCCCACGCCGAGGAAGTCTCCCGCGGAATTCCCACCACCGTAGTTTCCGCAGGCCCTGGCCCCGAGCAAATCAGCACCGTGCAGGCAGTCTTCAGCGGTCGCCATCTGCGCGTATATACAAGCCCCGACCAGATCGGAGTAGAGCTCGCTGGCTCCCTCAAGAACGTAATCGCCATCGCTACCGGAATCCTGGACGGTCTTGGCATGGGCGACAACACCAAGGGCGCACTCATGACCCGCGGACTCGCCGAAATCACCCGCCTGGGAGAAGCCCTTGGTGCCAATCCCCGCACCTTCGCTGGCCTTGCCGGCATGGGCGACCTCATCACCACTTGCATGAGCCGTCATTCACGCAATCGCTATGTGGGCGAACATATTGGCAAGGGCGAAAAACTGAAAGATGTCTTAGCCGGAATGAAGATGGTCGCTGAAGGTGTGCCCACCTGTCGTAGCGCATACGCCCTGGCCAAGCGGCTCGGAGTGGAAATGCCCATCACCGAAGAATGCCACAATGTACTCTTCTCGGGCAAACCCGTCCTCGAAGCCATTAAAGACTTGATGCAGCGCGAACTCAAGGCTGAAATTTGGAACTAAGCCCAATATGAAATACGGGCAGTCCAAAGATGTAAAACTGTATTTCACCATCTCCGAGGTGGTGGATCAGACGGGTGTGCCTGCGCATATTTTGCGTTACTGGGAGCAGGAATTTACCATGCTCCGCCCGCGCAAGAACCGCGCTGGCAACCGTGTATACAAGGATCGCGATATTGACCTGGTGAAGAAGATCAAGCACCTCCTCCAAGTGGAGCGTTTCACGATCGAGGGCGCCAGTAAACGCCTGCGCGAATCCGGAATTCAGGATGTCGTGGAGAGCCCAGAGGTGGATTCTCCGGAAACCGAGATTCCCGCCGGCGAAATCCTGCCACTAAAGCCATTGGTTCAAGAAGGATCGCCCCAGACTGAAATCCTTGAGGAGCCTGTCGCCCAGCCTGTTCAAAGGCCCACAGCCTCCAATCCGGACCTGATCCGCGAGCTCCGCGAGATTCGGAACATGCTCCGATAGAAAATACAAGTGGAAAATTAAAGGCAGGGGGGTTACGGGAGAGCTTGGCTAGTGAAAAGTGGAAAGTTGCGACGCATGTTTTCTAGTTTCGAAAAAGGAAACGCTCCCCCGCAATTTTCCACTTTCCACTTTCCTCACCCTTTAATCGCAGCGAATGCTACGCTCTTGCGGCGGGCGTGTTCCTGGAGATTCACCGTCTCATCGAATTCGTCCACAATTTCGCGGCCGAGGAGTCCTTCCAAAACATCTTCGAGAGTGGCGATTCCGGCGATGCTCCCGTATTCGTCGATTACTCCGACCATGTGGGCGCGTTGCTTCAGGAACTTCCGCAAAAGGGCATCCACATTCATGGAATCCGGAACAAGTTGAATGGGGCGCATCAAGCGGTGCAGAGTCAAATTGCCCTTGTCCTCCACGAGTGCGTTGTATGCGTCGCGCCGCAGTACTTGGCCAATCCACTGGTCCTTACTTTTCCCATGCAGGGGAATGCGGCTGAAAGGCCAATTGCCACGAAGCTTTAACGTTTCCTTGATGGTGGAATCCGCCGGCAAGCTGAACACCACATTGCGGGGGGTCATGACGCTGCGTACGGTCATGGACTTGAGTGAAAGAATATTCTTGATCACCTGGGCCTGCTGATTGTCGATCATTCCTTCGCGCACCCCAATATCAGCGAGCCCCTTGATGTCGTCAGGCGTGTGGGTATGCGTCGCTTTTCCTGTCATTCTGCGGGTGATGGAGAGGCAAAGCCAAATCAATCCGGTCCACCACAGAATCCGGGTAAGGAAATAGAAAGGAATGGCCAGGTATGGCGCCACTTTGCGGGCTTGCCGGACTCCGATGGTTTTTGGGGTGATCTCGCCGAAGAGCAAAATGAGCACAGTCATGATCCAGGGAAGGGATATTTTCACAAAAGGATGTTGGCTCTCCGCCGCCAGTGTGGCCCAGAAAACTCCGAAGGTATTGGCGAGGGTGTTGAGGATCAGTACCGAAGCGATGTAGCGCTCCATGTTATTCTTGACATCCAAAAGATATTTTCCGGATACTGGGAATTTGTGTGCATGTTGTTCGGCGGCACTCTGGGGAATGCTATAGAATGAAGCCTCCGATAGGGAACAAAAGGCTGAGGCAGCCAGGGCGATCAGAATTAATACGATTACTTCTACCATTTTATTCTCCGAAGGAAGAAAGACCTGGATTCCAGAGGGCCCAAACCTGGGGGTCTTCCAAGGTTTCTAGCCACGAAAGCCAGGGAAATAAAGACTTTTCAGCCGACCGTCCAAATTCCAGATCCCAGTTGGTTCCATAACTGATATAGACTGTCGATAGTTCCAAGCTGGCAGGAATGCCGGCGAGGTTCGCTGCAGTACGGATGGCCACATTTAGGCCACCCAGGGTATCTACTAGGCCGTTGCGCACGCCCTCCACGGCAGTAAACACACGGCCTTCGCCCAAGGAGTCGATTTGCGCAGGCGTTTTTCCGCGGGCATTGGCAACCACCCCGACAAACCGCTCATAAGTGTCATCCATGGAGGCTTGCAGGATTTCTTGCTCCTCAGGGGAGAGGCCGCGGGTAAAACTTTCCGCATCGGCGCTGGGATGGGTTTTTACCGTCACCGGATTGATTCGTATTTTGGTAAATAATTGGGAGGCGTCAACTTTCCCGCCAAATACTCCAATGCTCCCAACCAGGCTAGTAGGCTCGGCCACAATTTTTTGCGCGGCGCAGGCCAAATAATACCCACCCGAAGCCGCCATGCCACCAATGCTTGCAACCATGGGCACATCAAGATCTTTGGACAGGGTCTGCAGGCGGTGCCATAGAATGTCCGAAGCCTGGGCGCTGCCTCCCGGTGAATTGATGCGCAATACTACGGCACTGAAGTCCGGGGATTGCCGGATGGACTCCGTTAAATCCCCAAAAGTGCGAGCCCCCACATTGCGGTTTCCGGAAAGACCCATACTGCTTGGCCCATCGACAATGTCGCCCTCCAGGTTGACCACAAGGATTTTGGGCCGGGGGTTCCAGTCGTCACGGTATATTTCCTGCTCGGAAAAACTCCAAGGCTCAAAATGATCCACCTTCGCGTAGCCCTTGATCTCATCAAAGTAAAGGGTGGTATCCACCAGTCCAAGAGCCTTGGCCTGATTTGCGGTAAGAGGGGATATTCTGGCAATGGCATCTAAACTATCCGGAGAGATTTTTCGGGAAGTGGCCACACTGTCTCGCAAAGTGTTCCACAGGCCGTCCAGAAGTTTCTTCAGGTCCTCTTTGGCTTCGGTGGACATGGTGTCTTGAACAAAAGGCTCGACCGCGGACTTGTAGCGTCCATGACGCAACAATTCGGCTTTGACTCCGATAAAGTCAAGGAAGCCTTTGAAGTGCAGGACATTGGAGGAAAGGCCGCGCAAATGGACCCGGGAAGAGGGCTGTAAAACCACGCGCTCAGCGGCACTCGCCGCATAATAAAGCCCAGGGCGAAGCTCGGTAAGGTAGGCGATGGTTCCTTTGCCATGCTTGCGTAAGTCTTGGATTCCCCTGCGGATTTCTGCGGCGATGGCCAGGCTGCCTTCAAAACCGTCCAGGTCAATCATGACTCCCGCAATAGACGGATCGCCTTCGATGATTCGGAATTGTCTTTGCAAATCGGGAAGGCTAACGGCATTGTCCGAAAAGAGGAAAAAGGCTTGGCGGGTTTCAACGAGCTTGCCGTTCAGGCCGAGCCGAACCCATCGTGAAGAGACTTGGTTTGTGGGACGCCGGTTCAGGTGACCGTTGATGCCGAAGCTTTGCAGGCGATGGGAGTTGCCCAGGACCGCGAGGCTTTGGTGCGCGCCCACGGGAATGCTCAGGGAAATGCCCCAGGGAATAGTGTCCGAGGGTCGCAGAGGGCTCGAAAAGCCGACCTCGTAGGCACCCCAATGCAAGTCGGCCTGAGCGGCGAGCTGAAGGTGTTTTCCCACCGAAAGTTCCGCTTGGCTATTGGTGGCAGAAAGGGAAACCGTGATGGGGTCAATGGGGCGAAATGCGATCCCCAGTTGATGGGCAGCATGGGATTCCTTGTTCGCGAAAAGGTCCAGACTCGTAAACCCAAAGGACAACTGACGAAGGGGACGGATCACGAGTCCCGGAGTTGTGGACCAGGCGTTTCCTTTGAACCGGGAGGAGCGCCAAAGCGAGGCACGCAGGCCAAGGGAGACCGCATCACCCGGCGAGGACAGGGTGGATCCAAGATTCCATTTGCGATCATTTATCCCCGAATCCGGATTGTCGCTCCAGGAAAAACTTCCCGCAAAATATTCGGTGTGGGCTCCCATGCGCAGGTTTTGGGTTCCGTGGGTAGCGGGGGCGAATGACGCCAGCCAGCCGATTCCCTCCACAGGCCCGAGCAAGGCCGGGTTTCCAAACAATCCGCCGGAATGCTCGGTCGCGGGTTGGTTGTCGATCAGGGGCGACCAAGCTTGTGCAGACAAAACGCCAAGGACCAACAAAGGAAATAAAAATGAAAATTTCATCGTAAACCATCCAAATAATAGTCAGGGGATATCCCTAAGCTCATTTCGTCTTCCTGCAGTGATTCCCAGGATGAATTCCCTCCCAGCATCAGGGCGGTTGCTAATCCCGCCACCTGCCCACCCAGAATGTCCGTTCCCAGAGTGTCCCCGATCATGATCGCAGGGCCGATTTCCGCAGGAAGAGAGCGCAGGGCAGTTTGAAAAATCTGCGGAAACGGCTTGCCCAGAAACACCGTTTGACAAGATGTTTTTTGGTGCAAAGTCCAAGCCAGGCTTCCCGAGACAGGCATCCGGCTACCATCCATTTTGGGGGCCCAGGCATCGGGGTTGAGGACGACCAGCTTGGCTCCAGGCATGCGTAATAGCTCTTCGGCGGGGTGGAGGAGGGGGTCATCCTTGGAAAAGGCAGAAGAAATGATGACCGTGGGTTCATCAGGAAAAAGGGTGCCGGTGATTCCTGCGGTTTCAAGAAAGCACAAGGCCTCGTCACGACCTAAATGCAGTGCGGATTGAATTTTCAAATCCAGGTTAGCCGAGCTCAGGAGCGAGCCCGAGCAAATGATTTCTTCGGGCTCAAAGTGGATGCCGATATTTCTCAAGTGGGCGCAGAGTTTGTCGGGATGTCTGGATGCCGCGTTGGTGATCAACCGGATCGCACACCCGGTGGCCCGCAAATGATTCAGCATTCCCGGGGCTCCGGGGTGAATGTCGTTTAAATTGTAGAGGGTGCCGAAGCCATCAAAAAGGAAGGCTCTGAAGCGCTGTGATAATTCGGGAATACTTGTCTTTACAGGGATTCCACTGCTCCCAGGGGCCTCGGGAGCTCGGGCTGTCAGTCCTAAGGCCGTCCGATAATTCCGGTAGATTTTAAGTTCCTGTGCATCCATGGGCATAAATGTAGAACATGAGGATGAAAATTCTGCCTATATTCCCCTTATGGAATTCCTTGCTCGTTCGCTAATCTGGATTCTGGTTGGTTTGTCCCTGGGTTTTGCATCCTTGGATAGCATTCAACTGCAGTTGAAGGGGAATCATCAATTTGAGTTTGCGGGGTACTATGCTGCTGTGGCCCAAGGGTACTACGCCCAAGAAGGTCTCGCCGTCGCCATCCTTCCCAATGTTAAACAAACACCTCCCGTGGACGATGTCATTTTTGGGCGTGCTGAATATGGAGTTGAAGGGGCCAATTTAATCCGCGCCTGGTCCGAGGGAAAGCCCGTGGTTTCCTTGGCGGTAATTTTTCAACGATCCCCCCAGGTGCTCATTGCCCAAAGTGATTTTACCATTCCTCAACAGCTCGCGAACCAACCTGTGGCCTTGGGATCCGAATCCAACCGGGAAATGGAACTCCAAAGCATGTTGCAGGTTGCCGGGCTCCCCGATAGTCTGATTATGAATGTAGAGAGTGTGGATCCAATCGAGGATTTCATTCAAGGGAAGATTATCGCTTTTTATGGTAATATGGGAAACGAACCCGAAGTGTTGTTGCGTAAAAACATCCAGTTCAATGTGCTGCGTCCTGGACGCTACGAATCGGAATTTTATGGCGATTGCCTTTTTACATCCAAACTGGAGCTAGAACAAAACCCAGAACGGGTCGTGGCGTTCACGCGTGCATCCCTCAAGGGATGGGCCTATGCGCTCGAACATCCGGAGGAGTTGGTGGAATTGATTCACCGCAACTATGCTCCAAACTTGGATTTGCAGCACCTGCGCTTTGAAGCCAAGGTCATCAAGGAGATTTCTGCGGAATCCCGGAACACCCTGGGGGAGCAGGATTCTCTGATTTGGCAACAGGATGCTGATTTTCTTTTCAAGGCAGGCCTTTTGCCTCGCCAGGTTTCAGTAGATAGATATGTATACAGCATTGATCGCATCGAACAAGAACGCCGGGCCTCGACCTTCCGTTTTGTTTCGGTGCTTGCCTCCATCGCTTTATTTTTGCTCCTCTTATTCTCCCTGCTCACCTGGTTTCTGTGGCGAGGAGTGCATCGTCGCAATGTAGATCTGATTCAGAGTCAGGTGCGTTTGGAACAAGCTTTGCGGGCTACGTCAGACGCCGTTTGGGATTGGCCCAACCTCTCCGGACCCCTTTGGATTTCGCCCCTTGGCCTCGAAATGATCGGTCTGAACCCTTCCAGCAATTTGGTTGGCTGGGGCGGACTGTTGGAACGTATTCTCCCCGAAGATCGCTCCAGCTTACAGAGCGAACTGGATTTTGCGATCAAAACTCTAGGGACATTGGTCAAAGAGGTCCGAGTCGATTTCCAGGGGGAGCCCCATTGGATTCGCATTCGCGGTGTGGTTTCCGAAAATGGAATCACTAGGCGTCTGACCGGAATATTTCAAGACATCCATCAACTGAAAACAGCTGAAATGGCGCTCAGGGAAAGTGAGGCCCGCTTCCGCCAATACTTTGAGCTTGGCCTGGTGGGAATGGCGACAGTGAATGTCGATGGAGAATTTCTGCAAGTCAATCGGGTTCTCTGGGAAATGCTAGAAACCACAGAATCAGACATTTTGAGGCAGGATTGGAAGCAATATACTCATCCCGGAGATCAGGTGCTTGAGGAAGACCTGATGGAATCCGTGACGAAGGGAGAGCGTCAAGGGTACACCATTGACAAGCGTTTCATCTCGGCAAAAAGGAACACCATCTTTGCGCTGGTTGCGACCCGGGCCGTATTGGACTTGCATGGCAAGGTTGCCCATTGGGTGATGCTTGTGCTGGACATCAGTCAGCGACGCCAAGGGGAACAAGAGAAAGAGCGCATTCTGCATCAACTCTCTCTCAAGAATAGGACCTTGGAAGGCATGCTGCATACCATAAGCCATGATTTTCGCCACCCTCTAGTGAATGTGATGTGGTATAGTCAGGAAATCGAACAATCCATACAGGACCTACGGCGCGAGCTCAACCAAAGTCAAATCGTCAGTCCGACCCTCCACACCTTGGTTCAGGTGGAATTCCCCCAATATATTTCAGAAATCAGGAACGGAGCCCAGGTGATTGACCGGATGCTTGGAGGCATGCTCGCCCTCTCGCGCCTCGGTCGCCAGGCCCCCGACTTTGTTCCGGTTGAAATGAATCAGGTGGTTCAAGTTCTCCTGGAGGAGAAACGTCAACAAATGGAAGAGATCCAGGCCCTGGTGCAGGTTGGAACGTTGCCTCCGTGCTTAGGAAGTGAATCCCAGCTGTACCAAGTGTGGAAGAATTTGTTGGAAAATGCCATGGCATACCGAGATCCCGAGCGTAACCTCATGGTGAATATCGAGGGCAAAATCGTCCGCGAGTGGGTTGTCTATACCATGGAAGACAATGGAATCGGAATTCCCACATCCAATCTGGGTCACATATTCGCGCCATTTTTTCGCATTAATCCCAAGGGAAGCCATGCCGGAGACGGCCTTGGCCTGACCTTCGTCACGCGAATTCTCGAAAGTCACCGAGGCCACATCAAGGTGGAGTCCGAAGTCGGCAAAGGTGCCCGGTTCAGTGTTTACCTGCCCAAGGTCAGTAGCGAAAATCTCTAGTTTCGCCCATGCAGTATTCCGTCACCCTAGCTTGGCTAGGGTCTGGGGTCACGAGTAACGATCCACTGTGTGGAAACAACCAAAGGTTGAAGTGGCCAAGCTTTGCATAGCTGCCAGTAACCGTAACTGGCAGCACATCGGCCCTTCTGGCCATGACACGGGTAGGCATCCCCCAGCCAAATCGCCCATCTACCTTGGCCACATGTCCACATTGTCATCTCCGACACGATTCTTCGTTGGTGTTAGAAATTGACGGAAATTCATCTCTAAATAATTTGTACAATACCTTTATGAGAGATGAAGCCCAAACTTTATGCAGTGCCCTGGATAGCGTGATCATCGGAAAACCCGACCAGGTTGAATTACTGGTGGCAGCCCTTTTTGCCAATGGACACATCCTAATCGAAGATGTTCCGGGAACAGGCAAGACGACCCTGGCCAAGGCACTGGCGGTGGCCATTAGCGCGGAATACCGGCGCATTCAGTTTACTCCCGACTTGATGCCCGCAGATGTCACAGGTGGGGCGGTTTACCAGCCTGGAACGGGACAGTTCGTGGTGCACGAAGGTCCCGTATTCACCAATATTTTGCTCGCCGACGAAATCAATCGCGCCTCTCCACGCACACAAAGTGCACTTCTTGAAGCCATGGAAGAGCGGCAGGTTACCTTGGAGGGCCAGTCCCGTCCGCTCCCCGGCCTGTTCATTGTGCTTGCCACCCAGAACCCAGTAGAGTTCCACGGCGTATTTCCCCTTCCGGAAGCGCAGATGGACCGGTTTCTCATTCGCCTGGAGCTTGGTTACCCGAGCGTGGAAACCGAGCGCAAGATCCTCTACGCCCATCAGAAACGACATCCCATCGAATCCCTGAAAGCCGTACTTAGCCCAGAACAGGTCCTTGAGTTTCAGTCCCAAGTCCGTAGTGTCTTTGTGGATGAGGCCTTGGGGGATTATATCGTGCGGTTGGTGCAAGAAACCCGGCGCCACCCGGGGCTACGGCTCGCAGCGAGTCCTCGCGCAGGCATGATGCTCTTCCGGTTGGCCCAGTCCTTTGCCTGGATGGATGCCCGGGACCATGTCCGGCCCGAAGATATTCAGCGTGGGCTTATTCCTGCCCTGGGTCATCGCATCTTTCCGCGTGATGCGCGCGGGGCCGAAGCCAGCCGCCAAATTCTGGAAGAAATCCGGAAATCCCTCTCGTTACCCAAATGAGGCTAATTTGGAGATGGATCCGTTTCGCGTGGGAATCCATCCCGCGGACCCCCCGGCGCGGGGGCGGAATCTCCGTTTGGCTTTTCAACTGGTGGCAACAACGATTTACCGGGCCGGGCAAGGTCATGCTTGTGGTGTGGATCACCTTGGGTCTGGTAGAAATGATCCCCGGGGCTTCTGCAGCAACGATTCCTTTGGTTTTATTTTCTGTTGCCTATTTTGTCACTTGGCTCCTGACCCTGGTTTCTCCAGGGCTTGAGGCGAGTTGGATTTTCCCCCATGCAATCCGGCAAGGAGAAGTATTTGTATTACGCATAACCGTTCGGAATGTGGGGCGTCGTCGAATTCGGGATGCGGGTGCTTGGCTCTTTTGGGAAGAAAAATGGATGCGGCCTATCGGTGAGCCTCGGAGCGTGGATGCCTTGGAGCCTGGGGAATCTGCGCAGATCGAAGTCCCGGTTTTAGCCTATTCACGAGGACCTTGCAAACTTCGTGGGCCAGTGGTATATCGTGTGGATCCATTGGGCATCATGCGCTCGCGTCGGCGGGTCGATTCTGCGGTTATTCCCGTGATTCGTCCAAGGAGCAACTCGGTGCAAGAATTCCCCTTCCTTTCAGAGGGAGGCTCAGGGATGGAATTCGCTCGGCTTTTGCATCCAACCCACGGTCGCTCCAGCGAATTCATTGGTATTCGGGAGTATCGCAGCGGAGACGAATTCCGCGACATCCACCACAAGGCCTGGGCCCGGGCGGGCAAGCCCATCACTCGTGAATATGGCAAGGAAAAAGGCCAGGGCGCCATTATGATCGTAGAAACGGGGTGTGCCTCTTTTTTGGAAAGAAGCGTGGTGGAAAATATGCTTTGTTGGTCCATAGGCATTGCCAAATGGCTGTTTGATCGGGGAGCCCTGGGTCGCTTCTTTATTGATTCCCACGAAATCAGCATCGAAGGGCATGGCGATGTTTTAGATGTGATTGAGGATGCTTTGGCTCGTATTCCCAGACCTCTTTGGTGGGCCTGGCAAAGCCCAGAACCCTGGGAGCCCGAAGCGAGACCCATGGGACCGGTTTTTGCCATAGGGTGTTCGCGTTCCCGGGCGGAGTCCTGGCTTGGAGGAAATGGCTTGCTAGGCATGGATGCACTCATTGCCAAGCGAGTACTCATTTTGCCGGAAGAACTTTCGGGGTGGCACCAGAGGCGTGACCCTTCGAGTCGAATGCTTTACCTCTCCCAGAGTGGGGCACCGAAGTGAATCAGTCCCTGCCCTTTAGCTTTCGCACCTGGGGTATTCCCGGACTGATGCTGGGTATTTCCGTCGTTGCGGTGACTCGAATTTCTGGTGTGGTCTTTTTGGCGCTGGGGTTTTTCCTCGCTTTGGTTTTGCTCCTTCTGCAAACCAAGCCCTGGAAGTTACGCAAGCTTTGGGAATATGGGGCGGTGGTTCCCTTCGCGCTCTGGTACCTGTTTGTTCCTGGGGGGAATTCGGATTTGTTTTTTGGGATTTCCCGCTGGGTGCTTTGGATTCCGGCATGGTACTTTGTGTGTCTGGGGATGATTCAGCTATACTCTTTGGGTAATGGTGGTGAGCGGCGTTTTGTTTGGTGGAACTCGGCGGCGGTGATGGGCCTTTCAGGGTTTCAGCCCGACCGTATTTCATGGATTTTGATGGGGGCATGGACCATTCTGCTTGCGCTGGATTTGCGTCGGGAAGCCATTCCGGGAAGGTCCGCATTTCGGCTGGGTACATGGCTCACCTGGCTGGTGATGCTTGCCCTGCTAGGTCTAGGCAGTGTCTTTCAAGGGCAAATCCGAGGATCGATGTGGAGCTTTGCACTCCATAATTCAAGCTGGAATCCGGGGCGCACACAAATGAAGGGGTTTGATCCCGCCAGCTGGCTGGGGAGTTTCAGTTCGGAATACGATTCTCCCTTCGAACGTCAAATCGCCTTGCGGGTATTTACCCAGGAAGAGCCTCGCTATATGCGCGCAGTAGTTCACGCCACTTACATTTCTGGAATATGGAGGATGGCTCCGCTGAACCAAAAATGGATGCCACGGGGAAACTATTTGGAGTACAGTCTATTTGGGCCGGATGTCTCCAAGGATTCTCAGCTTGCTACCTGGGTCTTGCCGAGCTTGCGGACCTTCGGATTCTATTTTGCACCTGCGGGGACCGGGAGAATTGGAGTCGTGGGCGACAGCCTGTGGGGGAATAGTGCAGGGGTTTTCCGTAGCATCCAGCAACAGTCTGACCGTGGGTATTACCTCTATCGTCCGGGCGACTGGGACTCCCTGCACACCGATGAAGACTTGCTGGTCCCCGGGAAATTGGTGGGATTTCTGGACACGATTAAACAACAAAAATTTGCTTCAAATTCGTGGTCCAATCCGGACTCTGCGATGCAAAATATCCGTAAATATTTTGAGAAGGAATACCGCTATGAGCTCAGGCCCCTTGTCCTTGCCGGGCAGGATCCGCTACGGGGTTTTGTGCAACAGCGTGCCGGGTATTGTGAATATTTTGCGACCCTGGCCACGCTTCTTTTGCGCCATGGTGGCGTGGCTGCACGTTATGTTACTGGGTTTGCCGCTCCCGAAAGGGTAGGGGACGCCTGGGTTTTTCGCAGGGCCGATGCCCACGCCTGGGTGGAGGTGTTTGTACCCGGTCGGGGGTGGGTGACTTTTGATCCAACTCCGCCATCAAGCTTTTTTCGTGTACCCCATTTATCGGCCTGGGAAAGGATCCAGGAAGGATTGAAATTACGGGGAACCCTATTCCTCCACACCCTCCGTGATGGATCCTGGAAGCTCATTGTGGACCGGATTGGAACAACTCTCCAAAAGAAAGGCGATGCGCTGCTGCTGTTCCTTTCATTCCTGGCTGGGACCCTTCTTCTGTGGGGATTCTGGCGGAAGAGAAAATCTCGCAAAATTCAATTTCCTTTGCACCGGAATGCCGAAGTATGGGTCAAAAAATTGAACATGGCCGAGCGCAAGCTCCGCAGCAAGGGTTTGGTCCGTGAGCCCTGGGAGCCAGTTGGCGATTGGCTTGCCCGCCTGCCCCCTGATGCCGACCCTCAAGCTGTGCGGGTTTTGCGGGAATACCAGCAGGGACGGTTCCGGGAAATTTGAAGGACTCTCCGTGAGAGTATCTATCTTTATATCCGCCCATGAAAATGCCTCTGGTCATCCTCCTCTTTTGGTTTTCTGCCACGCTGGTGCGGGCGGAGGGCATTATTGTGCCTGGGAAGTCTGGAATTGAGGCGATCGACACTTTGCCGACCTACGAATGGGATGTGCCCACTGCGCGCAATGACTTGATTCGGACCCTTTTATTTGGCGCATTTTTGCCTGGTGGCTCCCAGTTTTACACACAACATAATGTGCGGGGTGGCTTCCTCGCGGCCATTGAGCTCGGGCTCGCTTACGAGGTCTTTTACAACAAACCATTGCAACAGGACAAGCGATTCCGGGAAACCCATGCGGCCCGCGATTCGGTGGCCTGGTTCACCGATTCCCTCTTATCCCATGGGACTTACCAAGTTGCTTGGATCAATGGTCGCTCTCGCAATCTTTCCATGATCCGCCTGAACAACGACACCAAAATCAAGGAAGAAGACCTGCGTCGTTCGGAGCTTGCTTGGTTGATCGGGTTGCACGTCTATGGAATCATGGACGGGTACGGAATCTGGAAACACAATCAAGGGCGTCTCACCGAGAAGCGCTCGGTTAAGGGTGCGGTTTGGCGGGCCATGGTGGTTCCTGGGCTTGGGCAGTTCTACAACGGGGAATATGGGAAAGCGGGCCTTTTGTACATGTCGTTTTTGGGTGGCGCGGTCAGTCTGAATACCCGGCAGGGCGTGGTGGATTATTTCAAAGAACGAAAAGTAGCTGCAACCCTCGAAGGGGCCCCCAGTACCGAGCTGAGTCAAATCGATGAAGACATCCTGTTCTTCCGCAAAAAGCGAAACCAGTATGTATGGGGCATTGCGCTGTTTTATCTGTATTCCATCGCCGATGCGGCTGTGGATGCGGCCCTTTCTGACTTTGACAGTCCGCTATTCTGGGCCTTAGGTCCTTCGGCTGATATTCGCGGAATCAGCGCTCAGGCTGGGTTTCGGTTTTAATTATCTGACATCACTCCGTTCGCGAGGGTAATGGTGGCCATGATAAATAAACCATTCCAAAGCCAAAAAAAAAGCCATGGCGGATGGGCCATGGCTTCAAAGCGAAAGATGGTTTGTTTAGTTGATGGTGCCTGTGAGGCGGCCAACCATGGCGTAATCCTTGGTTCCATCTGAAGCCTGGATTCCGAAAGAGATTGTCATGCGGTCGCCGAGTTTCTTTTGTAGGAACATACTGGCCACAACTTCCTTGACTTCGCCGTCAACAGCCTTGCGGTCCTTGAACCATTCGGCTTCGACCAGGAACTTGTCCAGGGCGCGACCCAAAGGAATTTCGACACCGCCAGAAATAGGCATATCGGGAGTATTGCCTTCTTTGTTCATGCCACGGAAGCCGAATTCGGTCCAGATGCGCCACTTTTGAATGGGCATTTCAAATACAGCGGAAGCGTTATGAGTAACCATGGTGTCTGGGTTGTTAATGACGTCGAACATGTTGTTGCGGTAGTTGATTCCGACTTTGAGCATTTCAACCGAGCTTAGGTTGAAGGCCTTGAGGCCGATACGCAGATCGCCCTTGTTCAGGTATTGGCCACGGCTTTCGAAGGCCATGCGGAAGGAAACATTTTCAAAAATATTCTTGTTGATTTCAAGAGCATTCACGCCGACGCCAGCGGGCATAAACTGAGTCTTGGGAGCTTCGTCGGCATAATTGCCGAAGGCCATGCCTGCGCGGTCATTGCTCAGGAATCGTCCCATCTTGACATTCAGAACCTTGGCCTTGTATTCCGTCCATGCTTCATAGAGCTCAAACTTGTCGCTCATCACCGAATCTGCACGGGAGCGGGTGACAGAAGTGTCTTTGAGGGACCAGTTGCCGGAGCCTGCAGAGACTTCGCGCAGAACGGTGGTGTCCTTCGCATAGGTCTTGGCAATTTGTGTGGTAGTCCCGAAATCGGCAGGGAAGGCACGCAGGGTGATTTTGCCTTCGAAGGTCTTGCCCTTGGCGGAAACGCCCAAGGTGGCGCGGCCAAACCAGTTTTCAAGGTTATCACCGTTTTTGTCTTCGGAATTCATCCAAAGTACTTTTTTGCCCTGAATATCGATCTTGGCGGGGACATCAATTTCGACATCATCGTCAATGGCAAAGACTGGCATTGCGACAAATGCCGAGCCAAGCAATGCGAGCTTGAGCAGGGATTCGAGTTTCATAGGAACCTCCAAAAGGTGAAAAATTTCCATCAAATATATGATAAATCAGTCCTCTGACACGGAAGAATTGAGGGACATTTTGGATAAATCCAGCTTCAATAGGCTCGCAATCAGGTATTTTTCGGAATTGTCGAGCATTCGGGAGGGCATAATGGATTTGGAAAAGATTTGCCGAAACTCCCGGGTGTCGCCCGCAAGGAAGGCGCTGATGGCCATTTCGCGCTGGAACACCGCATCCATGGTTCCCAGAATAAAGACCTCGCGTAGGGCAGGGAACATGCGGACAGCCTCCTTGTATTTCCCGTGGGCCAGGTAATCGTTGAGCTCAAACTGCAGGCTGATTTCCAGGGGGACTTGCTGGGCGTCAACCATCCGTCGCATCAGGGCGAATTCGGGTAATGAATCCCGGGCAGGGGAGAATGGGGATTGTTGGATCAGCTGCCGCATGTCAAGCCAAATTTTCCTCCACACATTATCGGTGTTCAGCCCGGTAGGATTGGGGATTCGTGGTGAAAGTCCGTTCAGAGAATCCTGTTTTGGGGTGGATTCCACATCCGGAAAATTGGCCAAAGACTCTTGCAGACGAAGCTGGTGGCGGACGGTTTCCTGTAAGTAAGGGTCCGGGGTTTTGGTGCCAGCCAGCCAATCCTTGAACCGCTTGCGGGGCGCAAAATCCTGAGCATCCAGAACCGCGGGCCAGCAGACGCCACAGCTGTCAAAAGCATTGGTCAGCCCAACCTCGTTCAAGGCAAAACGGGTCATTTCGGCCCGCGTGTCGACCCAGGGGACATATTCAGAATTGGGAGCGATATTAGCAAGAAGTGGCTCCAAGCCTTTGGCCGTAGAAAGGAAATTCTGTTCTCCAAACAGGGTCCAGGGGCGGTGCATGCGCTCAAATTCCGCAGAGATCGAATCGGTGGTACCAAAGCGGTCGATGTATTGTTGGCGAATGGGTTGATCGGAGGCAAGGATCACAATGTCGGGTTCTTCGGGAATCCGATAGAGGACAACATAGGGAAATGATTCCTGCAGGGCTTTGAGGATGTGCAGCATCAAGGTATTGTCGAACTCATAGAGCTGGAGCCACTGCACGAGTGTTCCGCCCGGCTTCAGGTAGCGCTGAATATGCTGATAAAATTCCTGCGAAAAAAGGCTCGAAACCCCCGAAACCCAAGGGTTGGAGGGAATTGAGAGCAATAAATCGTATTTTCGTCCATGGGTGTGAAAAAAGGTGCGGGCGTCATCTACATACAAATTCACGCGAGGATCATCGAAGGCCCGATTGTTGAAGGGACGGAACCTGCCGGCCAGGGTTAACATTTCCTTCTCGATTTCCACCACATCGAGCCGGGTCAATAGCGGATCGCTGAGCAAATAATAGGCGCTCATTCCGCTTCCGAATCCGACCATGCCGGCTTCGTAGGGAGCGTTCCGGGTCGCCATCGACATAAAGGCTGTGGCCGCCTGGGTGAGCTCATCGCCCTCGACGGGAAGGCTACGATCCTTGCGAATGCTGGCATCGGGCTTGCCGTTGGTCTTGATGTACTGATGCACAGAACTCTCATGGAAGCTGATGGTGGCTGTGCGTCCGTTGGCAACCCATACTTTTTCTTTGCGGAAGTAGTCTTTATGTCCTCTGAAGACACCAGATGTCACCATGTGAATATCGAATTCAATAAAAAACACCGGTACTACACATAAAATCAACAGACCCCAAAATCGGACGGAAACTCGCCAGGCGGGACGGAACCACAGGAGCAACAGGACTCCGATGGCCATATCTACCAAGGCTGCGCTCGCCAAGGACCATTTCAATTGCAGAATGGGGATGAGGAAGAGGCCACCGATAACCGAACCAATGATGGCTCCGAAGGTATTGAATCCATAGACCGTTCCGACCGGAGATTCGGATTTGGTGCTTTTGCTGACAATGTAGGTTATGAATGGGAGCGTCATGCCGGCGAAGAAGGAGGTGGGGACCATCCAGGCCACCGCCACTAGGTATTTCAAGGTGCTCCAGCCATAGTACCCGGCCTGGCTTTCCCGGAAGAAAAGGTTAGATGCGTTCATCAGGTCAAAGAAAAAGGAATGCGTATATATGGTACTCAAGGCAAAAGCGCCCATCAGAATTTGTGCCAGGGCAAGCATCACCAAGGCGTCCCGTCGCAAAAGCCTTTTAGATACAAGGCTTCCCAGTGCAAGTCCCAAAATGAAGGCCGAAACCATCTGGTCGAAAGAGTGCGTGCTTGAGCCCATCATCAGGCTGAGCAGACGGATCCAAACCACTTCGTAGATAAAGCTGGTGAGGCCGGTAAATAAGGCGACTCCAAACCAAACCCGCGCACCGGGAAGGGGGAGGGATTCGATGGTGGAGGGCTCTTCTGGGGCAGAGGCGGAGCCATGGGACTCGCCCCCGTGCCCTCGGCCTGTTTGGGCCATGGGGGTGGAGGGACCAAACCCTGCATCAATCCAGAGGAATCCGGCCGCCAAAAGCAAATTAAAAGCTGAGGCCATAAGCAAGGTGCCATGGGTACCCAGGCTTGGAATCAGGATATAGCTTGCCATGAGCAGGCCAACCGCGGCTCCGATGCTGTTGGAAAAATACAGCATGGGGACGCTGACCTTGCCCGAGTCTTTGTGACGGCGCATGAGGCCTGCGGCAATAAAGGGAAAAGTCATGCCGAGTAGAATCGCGGTGGGGGCGGTACTTGCGACGGCAAGCCCGATTTTAACGGCATTGGCGCCACTCGACCCCAGGTGGGATGACCACTGGGAATCGTAGAACCAGTTTGTGATCCACACATACACAGGATGGTATAGAAGCCCGCCAACGCCGATCACGAGCTCAGTCAGCGCGTAGGCGCGCAAAGGCCGTTTGATCTTGGACAGCAAGCGCCCTGCAAGAAAGGAGCCGATTCCCAGTCCACCCATATAAATACAAAGTGTCAGGATTTGCCCATAACTCGAATGGCCCAAAAACAATTTCAGATAGCGGGCCCACGTGCCTTCGTACACAAGGCCTGCAACCCCGGACAGGGCAAACAGAGGGTAGATCAGGCGCTCAGGGTTTTGCACGGAATTTACCGGGGGCTGTTCTACGAGAGCCATTGTTATTTCCCGTTCCGAAAGGCTTCAATGGCGTTTCGCATAATTTGTGTGTCCACTCGGGTAGAATATTGTGGAAACCAAAAGTTGGCAAAGCTCAGCGCCCCTTGGTGGACGAGCATTCCCATTCCAGGAACCACCTTGCAGCCTATGGCCTTGGCCTCGCGTAAAAGGCGGGTTTCGGCCGGTGTATAGACGATGTCATAGACCACCATGCCACCATGGAGGGCTTGCGGAGGGACGGGGATTTCTTCGAGATGAGGTGCCATACCCACGGAGGTTCCATTGATCAGGAGATCGAATTCCGTTGCGCGCTCAGGAAACTGATCCAGGGTGGAAAAATCCAATTGGGGACCAGAGCCCAGGCCCACGGCCCGGAGATCCGCGCTAAGCGCCTGAACCTTGTTGAGATCCCGCCCAAATAGGGTCACCGAAGCCGGTCGGACCGCAGCTGCCGGATCCAGGAGGGCGAAGGCCAGCGCTCGGGATGCTCCGCCGTTGCCGAGCAAGGCCACCTTACGTCCTTGGAGACTGACGCCGTTCTCGGCCAGGTTTTGCAAGGCCCCGTAAGAATCCGTGGTCGTCCCGCACAGCTTGCCTTCTTTCCAGAACAAAGTGTTTACCGACCCCATGAATTTTGCGATGGGGGTCAATTCATCGACCAGATGCACCATGGCTTCTTTGAAGGGAATAGTCACGTTGGCCCCCACGAACCCTAGGGCGCGGAAGCCCGCGACGGCTTGTGGCAGTTGCTCTGGCGAGCAGGGCAGGGGGAGATAGACTGCATCGATGCCTAGGGCATCCAGTAGTGCATTGTGCATCACGGGAGAAAGTGAATGGGATACTGGGCATCCAAAAACACCCAGAAGCTTGGTCTTTCCATTGATTTTAGGCATGGCGCCAAGATACCAAAAAATGGGCCTCATCCGAGCCCATTCCTTGGCGTTTTGTCAGGTTAAATTCCTATGCTGACCTGGGCAATCCAGTAGCGGTTTTCCATTTCGCCGGTGAAGTAGCCACCCTCTTCGGCCCAAGTGCAAAATTCGACTTCCACGAAGCGCAAGGCCTCGAGGGATACTCCCCCCGCAGGGTAGCCACCTTTGAATCCACCTGCGACCCGACCCTTCAGGATCCGCAAGGATGGCCAGTTGGGAACCGCGAGCAAAACCTGTTCGACTTCCATGCCTAGGTTCAAATGGCTGAAGAGCTTGTAGTTCTTGTCGTCATTGAGCATGTTTTCAAAGTCGGCAGCGAAGTTCACCTTGCGGGAAAACCCGGTGTTGCGTTGCAGACGACGTGGAGAATACGCGATGCCTGCGGTTAAATTCGGAGTGATTTTTTCATTGCCCAGGGGCGCAATAAACCAGTTGCGTAGGGATACGCCTAGGCGTACATCGCGCTTCCACTGGTACAGTGCGCCAAATTCGAAGGCGTGTCCGATTTTGGTGATGTCTACGGCGTCCTTTTGGATGCTGTCCGCCATTTGGAGGAGCGTATCTTGAATCCCTTGGAACTCGAGCAGAGATACCTTGACCTCGGGGAGGTATTCGCGTTTGGCCATTTTATAGCCTAAGCCGAATGACCATTTGTCTCCGATGCCGATGCCTACTCCCATCTGAGCTACAGCGTCTACATAAAGTGTGTCGATCCCTGCTGCCGGGGTAATGATTCCACCCTCGATGTAGGGTGCAACTCCTCCGTCGATCCAGATGGAGCCACCCCAATGCGGGACTGCCATTTCCATGTCGAGTTTCGTTGAAATATTGATGGGGAGCAAGTCGAACTGGTTGAGCTGGTCGGCTAGCTCGGGATGGGAACCGAGGCTGTCCATGAGTGTGCCGGTATTGTCGGTTCCTTGATCGGAAGAGGCATTTTGGGCGTTGGTAAAGATTTTTTGGAATTTGCGCCCCAAGCTGTATGCAGCCCGAGCTTCGCTCACGGGTGCCCGCAACCCGATGTTGATGCGCATGTCAATGAAGTTGCTGGGGTAGTAGCCCAGTTCGGGGTTCTTCTCGTAGTTGCCCAGGTTATTCAGGTGATTCAAGCCCGCCGGGTTGTAATAAACCGCATCCTTGTCGTCTACGACGGCGACAAAGGCGTTGCCCATCGAGTAGGCGCGCAGGGATTTGTGCACGGGGCCTGTGCCCGCGAAGGACGAGGAGGCGCACAGGGCAAGTAAAACCAGGGGAACATGTTTTAAATTCGCTTGCATCATTTCTCTCACTGATTTTGAATGTCTAGGTAGGCCTGGAAGGTGGTGGCGTTGTAGTTACCCCAGCAACCGCCCACCTGGGCGATACGAGCCGCAAGGGGGAAGGCCGTCCCGGTTTTATCTTTCACCACATTCACTTTCAAAGTACGGTCTGCACTGTTGGATGTAATAAAGGGCAGGGCACGAACCCCATTGGCGTCTTTGTCGGGTATGGTCCCGGACCAGAACTCGTCGGCCTCATCAATGGCTCCGTCCACGTCGTTGTCGGCGACATCGATGCCTGGTTTCAAGGGATTGAGAACCATGCGCAAATCTTCATCGATGAATCCATCGTAGTCATTGTCCGTGCTGTCAAAGACTTCTTCATCTACACAACCATCGCCGTCATTGTCTTTTTTGTCACCAAGCTTGTAGAAGCGGGCGGCTTCTCCCATATCGGAAATTTGAGAATCGATCGTGGCCTTGGTTTCGTCAGAAATTTGGGAGCCGGCGGAGTCGCCTTCCAGGCCAAGGTTTCCAGCCATGGACGCAACAAGGTCGGTCAAGTTTCCGCTGCCATCGGCAAGTTTATCGATATTGTCGTTCAAGGTTTGGGCGACCTTGGGGTTGGTCATGGCAGAGCTAATCACTTCGCTCACGTCCACCGAAAGGTTGCCGTTGGAGTCGCGGGAAATCTTGATGGGAATGTCGTCTTCGTTGATGAATCCATCTCCGTTGAAATCCAAAAAGCCCAGGAGCATCACGGAAAATGAAGCTAGTGTGTAATCAACCCGGAAGCGGTCGTACTTGTACTTGCGGTCGGAGAGGGGGAATTTTTCATTGTTGGGGCCATAGGTGTATTCGGTCCCGTGCTTATAGTTTGTACGGAATCGAGTCACGCTCTTCTCCAAGGAATCGGCAAGGGTGCTCAGGTAAGTTGGATCCAAATCCGCTTTTACGGAGTACTCCCAGAATTCGGTGAGCGTGTCACGATGGATGAGGGGGCTCAGGGCGGTGTCCACTGCGGTCATGGAGCGGTAATACATGTTCTGGAAGGAGGCGGCTTCGTTCATGAAGGGAAGGGCTCCGGCATCGGATGCGCCTACAAACTTCAAGATTTCCATGGGGTTTGCACCGGCATTGCGCATTCCTGCCTTGGCCAGTCCAAAATAGGCTTCAGATTTGGTGCTGTCGGCGGCGATGGCCAAGCGATAATTTTCGGCGGCATCTGCATAGGCTGCCTGCCGGTAGAGCTTCTGCGCGTAGGCAATCAGGGCGTCGGCGTCTTGTTTGTCGACTGTGGTGGTGCCACTTGGATTGAAGAGATTGCAGCTGGCCACGGCTAAAAGAGCCAAAGCCAGAAGGAGGAGTTTATGGATAGAGCAAATTTTCATAGCTTTATGCCTGTCGAAACGTGTTTTTCCCATTATACCATTCTACCGTCCGCTGTTCAATGGAATTTTTCCAACCTCAAATTCCCACCCCCCGCCTCAAGAAGGCCGAAACCCGCCTCCGGCACATCCTGTCGGTGGAGCTTGGTAGACTAAGGTTGCGGGGTAAATATTCCGGGAGCTTGGAGGTTGCGGGGGACTTTCCCTTGTTGCTTGACTTTGCCAAAGAATTTCATGTGCGTTATTCCAACTGGCAATACGAAGCCCTCAAACAGCACCGCGAACCGATTCAATGTCAGGCGGGATGTTCCAACTGTTGTCAGCATTACCCCATGTCCGTGGAGCCCATCGAATTGCTCTGGCTGTACCAGCATCTGAGGGGAAGGGAAGATTTTGGGCGGATCATCGAGGAATGCTTCCGCCGGGTCCAGGCGTACCAAGGCCTCCGAAGCAACCATCCACCTTTGACGGATGAAGAGGACGATGCCATTTTGCAGTCGTTCTTTGCTTTGGGACTTCGTTGTCCTTTGCTTGGCGAAGGAGGATTATGTTCTGCCCATGAATGGCGTCCCGTGACCTGCCGCATGTACTTCAGCTTTACCCATCCGGATTTTTGCACGCCCAAGCATTTGCTGACGGCGAACAATCGCAGCTTTCATATTTGCCTTCCGGACGCAATCGAAGAAGACATTGCTGAAGTCGCCGAATTCTGGGCGGAGCTTGAGCTCCCCGAAAGCCTTTATGAAGGCTTGCTGACCTTGAATACTTGGGAAGGCGAGGGTTGCTTCCCATGAAGCGACTCCTGGGAAAAATAAGTAGCACCCTCAAAGCGTCCCTGGCGCAGCTCGATCTATTCTCCCCTGCGGTCCTTCCAAAACCTGCCAAGCCATTACAGACAAAGGTTTCTGAACCCTCCTTGGGATTGGAAATCCTTTATGCGCCAAGACTCCACAAGGGCTGGAGAATGGAATGGCGTCCGCTGGGGCCAGGCCGGCTCACACTCCCGCGTTACATGGAGGATTCTTCTTTTGCGGGAGTCCGTGAAAAAATTTTTGCGTGGACGGTGCTTGCCAAGAAGCGGAAGACTGCGGCCCATTTGGCGGAGCGCAAGGCTCTGGAAAAAGAAATTTGGCAAGAAACGGAAGCCCTTCTGCGCTCGAGCGGAAAGGGGAAGGTAGACACCGCCACTCGGATTCCGCCCATTCGGACCCAGGGGGCTGTTCATGACCTTGCGCCGCATTTTTCTTGGGTGAACGAGCGCATGTTTGCCGGGCAGTTGAAGTGCCACCTGACCTGGTCGGGGAGGGTCGGGGGCTTGTCCTACCATAGCAAGCGCAAAGATCCCCGCACGGGAGCAGAAGTTGATTTGATCAGCATTTCGCGGGGCTACGATCACGAAAATTGCCCGGACTACGCCCTGCGCGGGATTATTTACCATGAATGTCTTCATATTGCGGTTCCCCCCGAAAAGCGGACGAGCCGCCGGGTGGTCCATGGCCGTGAGTTTCGTTCCCGCGAGAAGTTATTTCCCCACTACCAGGAATGGAAGCGCTGGCACGAGCAGGTTCTGGCTCGCAATGTGCGCGCCTTGCTACGGGCAAAAAAGCCTACTCGGTAATGCGTTCAGAATGCAACGGTGATGGCCGTTCCGGCCATGACAGGGCAAGGTGGTGGGGCATGGCCCGCCATCATGTCATCCCCCGCCATCTTGTCATCCCCCGAACTCCACAAAGTGGACATGTGTCCGTAACGGGCAAAGCCCGAACGGTCCCACCGAGGGATCACCGGTGCTGGTAGCAGTGTTTCTTCGGGCGCGGTGCGGTGATGGCCGTTCCGGCCATGACAAGATGGAGGCCATGACAGGGCAAGGTGCCATGACAAGATGGAGAGCATGACAAGATGGAGGGCATGACAGGACAAGGCGCCATGACAGGATGGATGGCATAACGGGATAATAAGGATGTGAATTATTTTGTAAACTCGAGCACGCTGCGGTAGATGGGGCGGCCTTCCACCAGGTATTTCTTTTCGAAATTTGTCCGGATGCCATCGGTGGGGGAGGCATCATTCTTTTGGATCACCTGGAGATTGGGAGTGACAGCGAAGAGCTCCTGGGCCACCTCATTGTATTCCTGGTGGTCTGTGCCCCAATAGAAGCGGCGCGCGCCAGGCTTGAGGACCCGGGCGACCTCGGTCAGAAAATTCGCCCGCATCAGGCGGTTCTTTTGTTGGCGGGCCTTGGGCCAGGGGTCGGGAAAATACATGTGGAATGCGTCGACGGAATTGCTGGGAACGCGGTCGCGCAGAAAATAAAAGACATCGCCACGCAACATTTTGACATGGTCGAGGTGGTGCTTCTGCAGGCGTTCGCCGGCGTAGACCGCCCAGGTGGCGTCCCATTCCGAACCAAGGATGCAGCGGTCCAAATGCATGCGGGCGTAGTCCACCAGGAACCCGCCTTTGCCAGAGCCGATTTCGATCTCCACAATGGGGGCGGGCCGGCCGAAAAATTCGTCCCAGCGGATGAGGCGGCAATCAGGCAAAAGATCCGGGGTCAGGACCGGCTTTTCCGTTACCGGATCGAGGCGATGGGTAAAGTGGGTAACCGTGGTCAAATTCCGGTCCGCCGAAAACTCGCGGAAGAATTCATAGTGCTCAAGCCCGCGGGGGAGTTCGCGTTCGGTCATTTCGGGGTTGGTTCCATTCTTTTCCATGGGCGCAAATGTAGAACCAAATTGCCGGGCAGAAATGAAAAAAAGCCCCCGGGATTTCCCAGAAGCTTTTCTTTCAAAAAGTGGTTTTACTTGGATGAAGCGGTCAGGTAGCCTTCGAACTTCTCTTGGAGGAAGTCGCGGCTGTTGTATTTGCGGATGCGGCGGAGGGCCTGGTCGCGCAACTGACGGACACGCTCGTGCGAGATGTTCATGGACTCGCCGACTTCGCGCAGGGTCTGGGGGGCTTCCTGGTTGATGCCGAAAATGCCTTCGATGACCTTGGCTTCGCGTTCGGGCAATTGGTTCACCAGGTCGCGGGCGAGGTTTTCGACGTCGCTGATTTCGGTGTCGGCCTCTGGAGTCTTCGAGGAGTTGTCGGGAAGAACTTCGGCGTAGGTAGCTTTGGAGTCGGTCTTGAGAGGCTGATCAAAGCTGATTCCGCGCTGTCCGATTTGAATCAGTTCGCGAATGTCTTCGGCGATGTCTTTGCCACGGGACTGCTCCTTCAGAGCTTTGCGGACGCGCAGATGCTGATTGGCGGGCAGACGAATCAGGTTGCCCTGCTCGTTGATGGCGCGGGTGATATAGGCTTTGATCCACCAGACACCATAGGAAATAAATTTGAGACCGCGGCTATGTTCAAAGGATTCGATGGCGCGGATGAGACCCATGGCGCCTTCGCTGACAAGGTCGGGAAGGGGAATAGGGCAATGTCTATAACGGATGGCAACCTTAAGCACAAAGCGCATGTTGGCGGAAATTAAACGCTCGCGGGCAACCAAATCGCCCTTTTTTGCGCGCTCAAAAAGAAACTGCTCTTCGGTACGAGTAAGGGGAGCGGTTTTGCGGATGTCTTCTAGATATCGCTTAAGGGTGGTATCGCTTGAATCAATATGCATTCTTATCCGGGTGGGGTGAATGCCTTAAATATACACTTCTTTTACCGGGAGGAAAGGTCAAAGCATAGCCAAATCCGATGGATTGTAGTATTTTAGCTCTATTATGGCACATGCAGAACCTGGACAGGATGTCTGGAACCGCGTTTGGAGCGAAAAAAAGGACTTGGAAAAGGTCTATCCTTCCTCTCCATCCGTCCAGAAAGCGATTTTGCGCAACATGAACCCCATGGGACTCCATGTCCTGGAAGTGGGGGCTGGTACGGGACGGGACAGCGCCGAGCTTGCGCGGCTTGGGGCCCAAGTCACCATCCTAGATTTTGCCCAAGGCTCCCTTTCCATCGTTGGTGATTTGCGCGATCGTTTGGGACTTCAACAGAGTTTACGCCTGGTGCGTGGGGACGCCTTCCACGCTCCATTTCCCGATAATCATTTTGACTTGGTTTTTCACCAGGGTCTTGCCGAGCACTTCCGTGAGCCCTTGGCTTTGATCCGGGAGAATTATCGCATTGTCAAGCCGGGTGGATATTGCCTTTGCGATGTTCCCCAGACATATCACCTTTATACTATAGTCAAACACCTTTTGATCGCTCTGGACAAATGGTTTGCGGGCTGGGAAACGGAATTCACCATGCCTCAGCTCAAAAAACTCATGATTGATGCAGGTTTTGAAATTCACCACGCCTATGGGGACTGGATGCGTCCGAACTTCTGTTATCGCGTTTTGCGCGAGATCGGATTCAAAGTTGGCCTAAATCTTCCCAAATACCCCTTGGACGGGACTGCCTGGCAGCGGACCAAAGACGCTTTGTTGGATCGCCTGCAGGAATCCTCCCTCGCTCAGTATACTCAACTCTCCATCGGTGTAATCGGGCGAAAGCCAGTTTAGTAGATTTATTGCCAAATGAATATTTTGATTCTTAATTACCGGGATATCCGGCATCCTCAAGCGGGGGGTGCCGAGGTTCATCTGCAACGAATTTTCAGTCGCATCGCATCGTGGGGTCACCGGGTGGTTTTGGTGACGACCTCCTTTCCGGGTGCTCCGGACCGGGAGACCGTGGAGGGAATCGAGGTCCTGCGTTTTGGGGGCGATTTTCTTTTCCAGGCTCAGGTTGCTTTTCGGCTCCGTGGGCTCTGCAAGGAGTTCAATCCCGACATCATTGTCGAAGATCTGAATAAGCTTCCCTTTTACACTACTTTGTTCAATAATCGTCCTAAGTTTATACAAATCCATCACTTGTGGCGATCATCCATATTCCAGGAAGCCGTTTTCCCCGTGGCGTTCCTGGTTTGGTTCCAAGAAAAGTTGATTCCTTGGTTCTACAAAGGCGAGGCTTTTGCTGCAGTGAGCCCAAGCACCGTTTCTGAATTGGAAGACATGGGAATCCCCAACGAAGATATTCGCCTGATTTACAACGGGTCCGAGGACGACTGGGGTCAGCTCGAATCCCAGCACGAAAAAGGCAAATACTTTCTGTGGCTGGGGCGTTTGCGTCGCTACAAGGGCGTTTGGGTTGCTTTGGAGGCCTTCCGCAAATTTGCCGCCAAAGTCCCCGATGTCAAGCTCATTTTTGCCGGCGGTGGCCCCGAAGAAAAAGCCATGCGCGAGGCCATTATCCGCTGGAAGTTGGGGGACCGGATCGAAATCCGGGGTCGAATCCCCATGGAAGAGAAGCGTGACTTACTCCGCGGAGCATTAGCGTTGGTGCAATCCAGTTTCAAGGAAGGGTGGGGTTTGACCATTATTGAGGCCGGAGTGTGCGGGACAATGTCCATCGCGAGCCGGGTCCCTGGACTCCGCGATAGCGTCAAGGATGGAGACACCGGAATCCTGGTTGCTCCCGGCAATCCATCTGCCCTCGCCGACGCCATGGCCCGGGTCGTTTCCAAACCCGATGAGCGTCGTGCCATGGAAATGTCGGCACGCAAGTTCTCTCAAGGATTTTCCTGGGACAAGGCTGCCAGCCAGACTTTTGAGGCTCTGCAAAAGACCATTGCCCTGCGGAAGGGATCCAGGTAGTGAAGGCCCAAGCCAAACGCACTGGAATTTTGCTTCTGAAAATTGCCATGACGGTGGGACCCGCTTGGCTCCTGTGGGGTGACATCCAAGCCATGCCCGGGCTCAAGTCCGAGCGATTTGGATATTTAATGAGCCACTTGACCTGGTGGTGGCTGGTGGTGGCTGTTTTGGCTCTGGCCGCCTCCAATCTGCTCGGTGCGGCACAATGGAGGCTACTTCTTGTAAGACAAGGTGTTTCAATGACTTACATGAAGGTTCTTCGGATCTATTTTATGGGCCTGTTTTTCAATAACTTCCTTCCCGGGAATGTGGGCGGCGATGTAAAGCGCATTGCGGACATCCGCATGGAGAGCGGGCAAAAGTTGGGCGCGGGTTTTTCGGCCACTATTTTCGACCGGCTCTTCGGCCTGTTTTTTCTGAATGCCTTGGCCCTGGGGGTCGGGTTCCTCTTTTTCATCAGAGACCCTTCCAAGAGTCCTTACCTTCTTCCATCCCTGGCGGTATTTCTCGGATTCTGCGTGGTCTTTTCCGCCATGTTTTCCCGTCGCTTTGGTCGGTTCATCGAAGCCCTTTTCCGGCCTTGGGCACCCCAATGGATGCTGGATCGTTTTGTATCGCTTCGGGATCGGTTTCATCTCTTCCGCAGTGTTGATCTTTGGTTGCAAGTCTTTATTCTGTCTGCAGTTACGCAAGTTCTTCGTGTCTCGGTCCATTGGCTATGTGGCCTCGCAATCGGGGTAAATATTTCCGTTTCTTGGTACTTCTATTTCATCCCCATTGTGGCGGTGATTACCGCACTTCCCATTTCCATTGGCGGCTTTGGGGTGCGCGAGGCTTCGGCGGCCTACCTTTTCAAACAGGTGGGAGTCGCCACGATGGATTCCGTGGTGATTCAGCTTTTTGCGTTTTTTGTTTCGCTTGTGGTTTCCCTAATCGGCGGACTGGAGTTCCTATTCCATCGCCGGACTCCAATTGAGTCGCATAAGTCATTGAAATGATTTATATTATGGCTTTTTAACTTCTGATTTGACGAGGATTCCGGACTGGTTCCAGGTTCTCGAAAGTCCAGTTTGGATTCCGTTCTGCCACCAATCTTCACTTTGCATTTGGCCGTTTGAATACCAGGTCCGGCTGGGGCCTTCCCGTTTTCCATTCTTCCACCAGGATTCAGCGGTCGGCTTTCCGTTTGCCCCGTAGCGGATGGCGGAGCTGTCCTGTACGCCCCCTTTCCAATGGATATCGCTCGCCAATTCTCCTGAAAATCCCCAAATTTTGTGAGATCCTTGACGTTTTCCTTTTTCAAAAAGCCCTTCGGACGAGGGTTTTCCATTGGGGTGCCAGGTCTTGACCAGGCCATGGTATGCGCCCTCCGAATAGGTCGCTTCCAAAGCCAGCGTGTCATTGGGGTGCCACTCGCGATATAGGCCATGCTGAATTCCGTTGTGAAATTCTGCTTGGCGCAACTTTTTTCCTTCACGACTGTACCAGACCTGGATTCCTTCCTTTTGGTCGTTCTTGTAGGGGATTTCTTCCGAGATTTTGCCGTTTTCAAAGTAATAACGGGAAATCCCGCTCAGCTTTCCCCGTCGCCATTCGGCTTCGGTCCAGAGTTTTCCCTGGTCGTCCCATTTGCGGGCGAGTCCGTGCTTGATGGCTTGGCGCTGGGTAGGAATCAAATATGCGGTGTAGATTTCCTGGATTTTTCCGTTGGCCATGATGCGAACGGTGTCGGTTTGAGGGGGGAGCTCCTCCTCTTCGGGAGAAACTTGGGGGGCTTCCTTGGGGGGAGAAACGGGCTTCAGCGGTGGCGCCACGACGGGCAGGACTGCCGTTGGTGTTGGAATCACCGGTGCCGAGGTCGCAGGGGTAAGGGGTGCTGGAGTTACGGCCACCGGCAAAGTGGGTGGGGACACCACGGGCGGGGGGACCTTGGGAATCTCTGGGGATTTTTGAGGAACGGGTACCGGAGGAGGGGGGAGCGGGGTTAGAGTAGGGGCAGGCACAATGGGTGCGGGTATCGCTGGTGCCGGATTGGGAAGGAGTTTGACGATGGCGGACTGCCATTCTTCGGGTTGGGCGACCTTGGCCGGTGGTACTGGTCTGAATTTGGCCCAGGGGTCTGCCTTGGGTGGTTTGACCGCGGGTTTCGGCGTCGAGGGGCCGGGTGGAGGAGTTTTTGGGGGCAGGGGAGGAGGCTGGGGTTTGGCTGGCGGTAAAACTTCTGCGGATTTCCATGCATCGGGCTGGGCGACTTTGGCCGGTGGCGCAGGCCTGAATTGGGCCCACGGGTCTGTCGCGGCCATGCCAGTAGATGCCAGCAGGGTAGCGAATAGAAATGCGGAGAGTCTTCTCATCCTTTTAGTTATCGGAATATTTGTGCGGATTTTCAAGCATTGATTTTGCTTCCTGCAAATTATTTGCGTAGATTTACCGCCATTCACCCTACGAATTGAGGTTTACCGTGTATAATCCCCAGGCAGTCACTCCCGACGAAAATGGTTTTTTTGGCAAGCATGGCGGCAAATTTTTGCCACCGCAGCTCGAAACTCCATTTGCTGAAATCATCGCAGCCTATGATCAGATTGTCAACGATGCAACCTTTATCGCAGAGCTCCGCTCCATTCGCAAGCACTTTCAGGGCCGCCCCACACCCGTGTACCACGCCCGTACTTTGTCCAAAAAGAACGGTGGCGCCCAAATCTACCTGAAGCGCGAAGACCTGAACCATACCGGTGCGCACAAAATCAATCACTGCATGGGCGAAGGCCTTTTGGCCAAGTTCATGGGCAAAAAGAAACTCATCGCCGAAACGGGTGCGGGCCAGCATGGCGTAGCCTTGGCAACCGCAGCGGCCTACTTTGGCCTCGAGTGCGAAATCCACATGGGCGAAGTCGACATCGCCAAACAAATGCCCAATGTCAGCCGCATGAAGCTCCTTGGTGCCAAGGTGGTTCCTGTTACGCATGGCCTCAAGACCCTCAAAGAAGCGGTCGACTCCGCCTTTGAAGCCTACATGGGCGACTATCAGAACTCCATTTATTGCATCGGTTCCGTAGTAGGTCCACATCCATTCCCCATGATGGTGCGCGACTTCCAGAGTGTCGTGGGTATCGAAGCCCGCGAGCAATTCCAGGAAATGACTGGCAACCTGCCCGACGCCCTCTGCGCCTGCGTGGGCGGTGGCTCCAACGCCATGGGTCTTTTCAAGGCCTTCCTTGCTGATCCTTGCAAAATCTATGGAGTCGAGCCTCTGGGACTCGGTGAAAAGTTTGGCGACCATGCTGCCACCATGACTTATGGATCTGAGGGCATCATTCATGGGTTCAAGTGCTACCTGTTGCAGAATGCGGACGGCTCGCCCGCTCCTGTGTATTCCTGCGCGAGTGGCCTGGACTATCCGGGCGTGGGTCCCGAACATTGCCAGCTCAAGGATGAAGGCCGCGTTAATTACGTGACCTGTTCCGACGACGAGTGCAAGGATGCGTTCTTCAAACTTTGCCGTAGCGAAGGCATCATCCCCGCCATTGAGAGCTCCCATGCCGTTGCCTACGCGCTGAAGCAAGCCCGCGAAATGAAGAAGGGCACCATCCTAGTGAACCTGAGTGGCCGTGGTGACAAGGATCTCGACTATGTGATCGAAAACTGGGGCATCGGCGAATAAATTCCGCCCACAAATTCAAAGGACACCCTGGTTTTCGGACCGGGGTGTTTTTTTAGATTTGTCGCAATGAAACCCCTTTTATTTCTCCTCCTTCTTCTTTTTCCCGCCCTTCTTCACGCCCAGGCGATCGAAGGGCCCCAGGCCACTCCCCTTTTCCCGGGTCCAACGGATACGGTTCAATTTACCCCCATCAGCATCCCTGAAAATATGGGCCTGACTTTGCTGTTTCCTGCCGCGGCAAGCTACAAGTCCGACACCTATTTGCTTTCCGCCCTGCAGCTTCTGGTTGATGTTGTCGGTATTTGGGGTTTGGTGGGGGGGTGGAACGCCAGCGGAGAAGGGCAAATGGCAATCATGCTTTTTCCCATATTCTGTGGAGGCAACCGCCTGGTCTCGCTCCCCTTGAACGCCCTTGCGGCCCATGGGTACAACCGTCGTCAGGGCAAGTCCATTTGGAATAGCCAAGGAAAAGAAAAGACCTCCTCCCCAAAATTTCATCCTTATGAAGGGGACCAGAAATTCCATGGGGCCATTGACTTTGGATATCTGGGTGGTGGCGCGGGCGACGGCGAACGCTTGGGGGCCATGATCGGGTATGATGCCTGGGCCTTGCGGGGGAATTATTACTTTGAATACGCAACCAATGCCGCCCCGGATATTCCCGCAGAGGATACCCGCAAATATTCTTTTGATCTCGGATACCGGTTTCAACCGAGCAAGCGCTTTTCCATCATTCCAACGGCCGAGATTGCCCAAGGCTCCATGAAATACTGGCTTGGTCCCTACGACAATCTTCATTTGACTTATTCCAGCTTCAATACCATGGCCTACACGGATTTGTCCGCGTTGGTTTATGGCTCCTTCTTTGTAACGGAAGGCCTGGAAGGTTCCCTGACCTTGGGGTATCCGGTATTTCAATCTAGCCATTACCGGAAATTCAGCAACAATCACAATCACCTGTATGATATCCGCACAGGTTTCCGCGTGACTTACAATCTCCTGTAAATTTTGTTCTGGCCTGAAAATTGCATGCCTTGAATTCCTAAAAGGGTGTGTGTAAAATCTGACTAGGTATGAAGCAGTCACACGAGAAAAGCGTTGAGGCATTTTACTCGCACGGCTCCGAAATCCGGGGGCTGCAAGATGGGGGCTATCTATCTTTTGGACTTTGGTCGGAGGAGACGGCCACCTATCACCAGGCAGTTGAAGCCCTGATCCAATATGTCTTGCAGGGCGAGTCAGCCCTGCACCGGGGTTCGGTTTTGAATGTGGCCTGTGGTTTTGGAGCCGAGACGGTTAAAATTTATGAGAAGATTTGTCCAAATAGAATTATTGCGATTGACCTCACGGATTCCCATATTGAATTTGCCAAGCAGCACGCCTATGCTTTGAATCTGTCTGACCGCATCGTCTTTCAAACCATGGATGCCTGCAAGATCGATTTTCCACCAAACACCTTCGACTATGTGATCGGCATTGAAGGCCCAGCCCACTTCAATACCCGGGAATTATTCCTGCGCAAGGCCTTCGATGCGCTGAAAAAGGACGGGGTATTGTTGTTGACCGATGTGATCGTTGATAACATCGTGGTCCAAAAAAACCTATACAACAGGCTGATTGGGTGGTTTTGTGCCAAGCAGTGGTACATGCCCAAAGCCAATTGGATGTCTATTGGTGAGTTGAAGAGTCTCCTGATCCAAATTGGCTTTCGGGTTGAAAAGTCCGAAAGCCTTGGAAGCCAGGTGTATCCGGGTTTTTCCCACTTTAACCTGAAATGGGCGTCCATAAAAAACGCTGTGCAGACCCATGGAATCAGAATCGGAATTTCCCTGACCATAATCTCGTGGTTGCTCGGTTATGTGCACAGACGCAAAATCGCCGACTATGTATTCCTACGGGCGGTGAAGCCCAATTGACTCCATAATATTGAAGAATATTGCTACGTTGGGTAGCTAAATCGCCAATCTGCGAGGGTTTAATGCGTCTTTTTTCCTTGTTGTTTTTGTTTGTCAATTTATCCTATTCCGCCAAGTTCGTTGCCGTGCTCGAGACCCTGGCCAACCGCAATATTGGGGTGAGCTCTGATGAGCTTCGCTACCTCACCGACGAGCTTCGCAAGCAAGCCCTCAATGCCCTGCCGACCTCGGCGGGCTTCAGCGTAATGACGCGCGAAAATATTCTGGCCATGTTGCCTCCCGGTAAGACCCTAGAAGAATGCGCCGGCGAGTGCATGGTGGAAACCGGGCGCAATTTGAATGCCGACTTTGTGGCCCAGGCGCGCCTAGGCAAGGTGGGTAGTCGCCTGGCTCTGACGGTGGAACTTTACGAGACCCGTGGCGCGAAATTGGTGGCAAGCTATACCGAACGCTGTGCCGGAATCGACGACCTGATTGACAAAGTTTCGCAACAATCGCCGGCCTTGTTCGGCAAGGTGTCAGGGAAGTCCGATCCGAAGCAAAGAACGGAAGGAAATTCGCAGACAGCCCGCGAAGGCACGCGCGAAGAAGCGGGCACAAATGAGCTAGACCTGGGCGAAGCGCCCGTCCTGGTGCGCATCGAAAGCACTCCCGCGGGTGCCGTGGCCATGGTGGATGGCAAGCTCGCCTGCTCGGCCACGCCTTGTGGAAAAACCCTTTCCGCCGGTCCGCATCGCATCCAGTTCGGGCTAGAGCGCTACCTTGACACCACACTGGAAGTCAGCGTGCGTAGTGGCATGCCCAAGGTCGCTGTGAAGCTCGTCCCGGGCTGGGGCACCCTCGACATTGCCACCTCTCCGACCGGACAGCCCGTGCAGGTGAACGGCAAAGACCAGGGCGCAAGCCCTTTGCACCTGGAACTCTCTCCCGGAATTTACGAGCTTGCCCTGGGCAATGACTGCATGCGCCGCAAGACGGTGACGGTGAATTTGGCCCGTGGCCAGTCGCGCCAAGTGTCCGAGACATTGGTTGCGCGTGAGGCGGGCCTTAGTCTGCAGGCGACCGACGCCAAAACTGGCGAAGACTTGGCGGCCCGGGTGTTTGTGGATGGCAAGCAGGTTGGCGAGACGCCTTATGTGGGCAAAGTCTCCACTTGCGCACAAACGATCGAAGTCGAAGCCGACGCCTACCCGCGCACCAAAGTGAAGGTGCAGCTGACCGAGGGTAAAAAGACCCAGGCTACGGTCAAGCTGGAGCAGGGTTTCCAGGGCATGGCCCCAATTCCCGCCGGGTGTTTTCAGATGGGGGAGCCGATAAAGAAAGTTCGACTAGCTTTGCTAAGCGATAGCCTTTCAAATGCAAAAGGCTATATCAAGCCCATGGTGTATGATTGTTTGGGAGTGGGCTGTGAACCGAGAATGATTGTAGCGGTAGGTGTATTTGTGGAGCCCATTGCCAATGGTCCGGCAAGCAAGGCGGGTTTGATGGCAGGCGATTTTTTGCTTTCCATTAATGGAATCCAGGTCGAATCCGCTGATATGGGCATAAACGAGACTGGGAAAGCATTAGAACAAGGCAATGTCGTTGCTTTTAAGATAATGAGAAAGAATTCCGCTGGCTCATGGATGGATAAAAAAATTGATGTGCTGGATTGGGTGCTTGATGAGAATACCAAGCCCCATGAGGTTTGTCTAAGTCGCTTTCTTATGGACAAGACCGAGGTAACCATGAACCAATATCAAAGTGTCATGGGAACACGCCCCTGGGAAAATTGTAAAAGCGAATATTGCACCACTCCCCAAAATGACTTGCCGGCATACTTTGTGGACTGGAATAATGCTAGCGACTATTGTGCCAAAATCGGAAAGCGGCTTCCCACCGAGGCGGAGTTCGAGTACGCCAACCGAGCGGGCAGCACCACCAAGTTTCCCTGGGGCAACAATGAAAACTCGGTTTGCAACTATGCAAATGTTGCTGACCAGTCCGCAAAGCGCAAGTGGAAAAATTGGACAATAGTCCAGTGTGATGATGGCTACCCCATGCTGGCTCCTGCAGGGCGTTTTCAGCCAAACGCCTGGGGTCTGTTTGATATGACCGGTAATGTGTGGGAATGGACTAGCGACTGGTATGCCCAGGATTATTACGGAAAAAGCCCACGGCAAGATCCCAAAGGGGCGTCCTCTGGTTCCTACATGGTGAATCGTGGCGGTGGTTGGCTCAATGACGAGGCCTTGCGCTCCGCCCTACGCAACGGCAGTATTCCTTCGAAACGAGGCCACGATCTTGGCTTCCGGTGTGTCCTTTACTAACATCGGCGTAAATTATGCGACATGAACCTGTTATGCCCGGCACGGGCATCACAGAATATTGGTGAATGGTGCGGTGATGCCCGTGCCGGGCATGACAAGACAGCCGGGCATGACAAGACAACCGGGCATGACAAAGCCGGAAGGCCCCCTTGTCATCCCCCGCAGGGGGATCACCGGTGCGTGCAACAGGTATTCGATCGGGCAGGGTCCGGTGATGCCCGTGCCGGGCATGACAAGACAACCGGGCATGACAAGACAGCCGGGCATGACAAAGCCGGAAGGCCCCCTTGTCATCCCCCGCAGGGGGATCACCGGTGCGTGCAACAGGTATTCGATCGGGCAGGGTCCGGTGATGCCCGTGCCGGGCATGACTGGGCC